>DJBQ01000024.1:870-8018 GCA_002430125.1 Rhodobacterales bacterium UBA5972 | reverse complement strand
CCAGAGATGTTTTGAAGTAACGGAATAGGCTGTGTTTTTTCATCTGGAAACGCCCCCCCCCCGCCCTGCCTGTCTCAAGCCGGTTTCTTCTGACAGTGCCCAGCAGCCTACTAATGCAGCATCTCGGGTAGCCATAGCGCCAGTTTTGGATATGCGATCAGAATTACCATCACAAATAGTTCCAACAGGATGAACGGGATGGCGGCGCGATAGATTTGGGTGATGCGAATTTCCTTTGGCGCGACGCCTTTCATGACGAACAGCAGCAGGCCGAAAGGTGGCGTCAGCAGACTGATTTCCATTGAAATCAGCATCATTACCATCAGCCACGTCGAATTCATCCCAAGAGAATCTGCAATCGGCAGGAAGAATGGCAACGTCAGCAGGATCATGCTTATTTGATCCATGAAGCATCCCAGAAACAGCAACAGCAGCATCATGACAGCCATCGCGGTAAGTTGCGTGAACTCGACCGAACTGATTGCCGCCAATACGCCGCTTGTTGCACCCGACACCTGAAGAACCTGCGAAAAGGTTAGCGAACCGGCGATTATAAACAACAACATAACGTTTATTTTGGCGGTCTCGCGCATCGCGCGCATCAACGAAGTTAGCGAAAGTTTTCCATAGGCCGCACTGATCCCGACGGCGGCAAGACACCCTAGCGCCGCGGCCTCTTCAGGTGCGGCGATTCTAAGGAAAATCGACCCGACAACGACCGCAAATATGATGAACAATGGCAGGACATCCACGAAGAACGGGCGCCAGCGGTTCCAGCCGCGCTCTTTTATTTCTTCGGTCTGCGGGGCAAGCGCCGGGTTCAGCTTACACCTTACCAGCACGTAAACGACAAACAGAACTGACATCATCAGCCCCGGCAGAACCCCGGCAATCAAAAGGTCGGTGATGGATCGTTCTGCAAGACTGGCCAGCAGTACCGCCAGTGACGATGGGGGGATCAACATGGCAATCCCGCCAACCGCCATGATCGGACCCAAGGCAAGCGACGGATGATAGCCGCGTTTAAGCATGTCAGGCAGCAGCAGGTTTCCAAGGATTGCCGTATTTGCAATGGTCGATCCTGACAGAGACGAAAACACCGCCCCACCGGCGATTGACACAATCGACAACCGCCCCGGAACGCCGGAAATCAATTTGTCGATCGCATTGATCGAGCGAAATGCCACCCCGGTCTGAAACAGAATCTCGCCCATCAGGATGAACAGTGCCACGGGCACCAGCGTGTATTGCGCAATTGCCAGCGTATATTCGATCGGCATCAGGCTTAACCCGATTTCGCCACGCAAAAAGAACCATGCGCCGACCATATTGGCTGCGAAGAAGGCAAAAGCCACCGGCAGACCCAGAACTAGCAGGAAAACCGCGCCACCCAACAACAGGCTAAGCGCCCAGTACCATTCCATCACCACGTCAAAGACCTCCGCTGTGTGCTTGCGAGTCTTTGGGGGCCGTTCCACCGCGCAACAGTCGCGACAGGAACTCCACCGACAGCAGAACAAAGCTGACGACAAAGACCGTTAGCAACCACCATTCGGGAACGTTGAAATATTTCATCTGTAGCGATTGATACGCATAGGCCTGTGACAGATTGATCGAGCCAAACCAGATCAGCGTTAGGCAAATCGCAAAGCCAAGAATGTCCAGCGCCCACTCCATCCGCCGCGCGATGCGCAGCGGCAACCCCGACAGTATCAGATCCACGCGCACATGCCCGCCGAGGCGCAGCACCCACGGGGCGGCCAGAAAAACGCCGGCGAACAAGACATATTCGATGATTTCCTGCACGCCCGGCAGGTTGCCCAACCCGAACAAACGCAGAAACAAATCAAGCGATATCGAGATCGCAAACAGCCCGATCGACAGACCGACCAAATTTCCCACATAGCTGTGGAAACGCCCCATAAAGGCATCGAAAGAATTAAATGCATGCATCCGGAACAGGCCTCAGTAATTTGGTCGCACGCTGGGCAACCCTGTGCTTTGGGCTGCCCGGCGTGTTATCGGTTATTCGTTGGCGAAATATTCGCGCAACTTCGGCCCGTGTTCTGGGCTGTTGGTATTTACGCCAGCCCAGCCAGCTTCACGCGCTGCACGCAGCCATTTGTCCCGATCAGCGCCGGTGAATTCAATCACCTCAAAACCGGCTGCAACCTGCTTGGCGGCAACAGTTTCGTTCAGCTTGGCGTCATTGGCCATCGCATTCTGCTCAAGCTTGATTGCCGCGTCGGAAATGATCGTTTTGACCTCTTCCGGCAATCCGTCCCACACGCGCTTGTTGGCCATGATCATCAGGTCCACATCATAAAATCCCGGATCAACACGGTATTTTGTGACCGTTTCCCACCCTGGTTGATGGCCAAGAACCGGCCAGCCATAGCCTTTGACCGTGCCATTTTCCATCAATGTGAAAATCTCGGTCAGGCTGGTGTCCTGCGTGGTCGCGCCCAACGATTTGAAAAAGTTGGTATAGGTCGGCGCTGTGCGCAAATGCAGGCCGGTCAGGTCCGGTTTGTCGATCTTGTATCCGTCAGCAAGAAACATATGAAATTTCGTGCCAAAATGGTGACGCGACAACACTTCCAGGCCCTTGGCATTGTGCAGTTTGTTCATATAGTCCCAACCGCCATTTGCGCGGATTTCGGTTGGGGTTCTTTCCAGCAATTTCCAGGCATCTGCCTCGGGCAGGACGTTCTGGTAATAGGATCCGGTGCATGAATTCAAATCATAGACGCCCTGTGCGACCTTCTGAACAACGGTCAGTTGGCTGCCAATGGCCGGGGCGCCGCCTACATAGTTGATGCTGACAAGACCTTTACCCTTCTCGTTGACTTCCTGAATCAGGCTTTCAAAACGTTTGGAAAAGAACGAGCCTTGCGGAAAGCAACTCGCCGCCTGCAGTTGGACTTCCGCAGTGGCGGCAGTCGCGAAAGATAGTGCTGCGAATGCCGCAACAGCCAAGATGTTATTTTTTTTCATGGTATTTCCTCCTCGTTGTATTGTTTAGCCGAATGGTTTCGACTGGCGTTTCGTCTTTCGACGGGTTTAGTGTCTTTTCAGTCTTCGGGTTCGAAGCCTGAGCAGTCCTGAAATGCCTTATCCAAGTGTCGTGCGGCGGATCCATTCCAAATTTAACCCAAGTCCGCATTAGGCGTAAACACAACCCGGTGGTTCAGGTCATCGGATCGCACATTAACGCCAAATATCCGTTTCGGTGTTTCTCTGTCTGACTTTGTCACTGAACCGTTTCCCCGACGAATGATTTGATTGTCGCAAGTGCCCCTTGCAGTGCCTCGCCTTTTTCATCTTGCAGCGCCGCATTGATCAGACGACGGGTCCAATCCGCAGCATCAGCGCGTCCGTCCAACGTGGCTGAGCCCACAATCACCCGGTCGAATTTCGACAACCCGCGCGCATGGGTGTCGCTGTAACCTTTGACCAGTCGGCGAATGCACAACGTCTCGACCGCAAACAGATAGTCGCGCGACAGGCGGTCTTGGCAGATGGCGATCCAGCCGTCGACATGATCGATTTCGCGCCGGTGACGCAACAAAGCGCGGCGCCACCCACGCAAACCGGCAAGCACGTAAAGCGACAAAAATCCAGAAACACGGTCTGTCCTGATCCGGCGTCCACGGTTGAACACGCGATCCAGAATCCGCATCAGGCCGGGGCTCGTTTCAAACCATGCCCCCAGCCGCGCCGGAAACAGGCTTACGATTTCCGACGCGCCGGGGTGGGTATATTCAGTGACACGAACGAGATTTGTGTTTTCTGCGCCGACTTCAGCTTCAATGCGGCCAAACCGGCCTGACCGGGTTTTGGCATCGGCCACCCTGATGACATCGTCATAGGTCAATGCATTGGCCAAATACTTGGCGGCGGCGGTGGTAAACGCAAAGTTCTGCACGCCACCACCGGCCTCGGCGTCGGCAGCGGCCAGAACTTCCAGCCGGTCCAGGTATTCGCGGCCATACTTTAGGTCTTGAAACCCCACGATTTTACGCAAGCCTGCAAAGGTCATGTCCTGCGCTGGTTCAGGTAAGGAATTGACTCGTCGCTCAAGCTCAGCCCATTGTTCCAGCAGCTTAGCGGGTCCTTTGGGGCGCGTGTTCGCCTTAATCCCCACGGGTCCAACCTCGCCCGACGGATCACTTTTTCCTTGCGCAATCGTACAGGCCCGATCAAAGGCAGCCAGGCTTTTTTCCACGCCGCGACCGAACGCGCGGACCGTTTCGCGGTATCTGTCGATCTCGAACGGTAAGGTGCCTGATCCCGCCAGCGCGCCGAACAGAGCCGCCGAAATGACGGTGCCTTCTTCATCTGCTATGCGCTGCATATCAAAAGCAATGACGGTATCCGCCAGTTTTTCAACCGCGCTCATGACCGCCTTGGCGTCCGACGTACCGTCGCCCGGGACAATTTTTTCAATGGTTGCAAGCTGTCGATGGGTTGACGCGATCACCCGCGTTCGTCCAGGTGTTACAAAACCACGTATCACGGCCCGGCCTGCTTCCATCAATTCGGCAGCCAGCAGGATATCAACGTCGCCCTCAGACGACGCCAGTGAAAATACCGGCCGGCGTCCGGATTTTGGCATCATTTCAACGTAATAAATCGTTGCGCCGGTGCGTTGGGCAACCCCTGCGACTGATGTGGCTTGGACCTCGTAACCGTTGCGTTCCGCCAGATCGACGATCCAGCCGTTCAGAACGCCGCCGCCCTGCCCGCCAACAGCCAGGATCGCAAGCTTCACGATCTGATTCATCCGAAAATCGGGCGCGGTCGCTGAAAGCCCTGGAAATGCGGCTGTCATGCCGAACCCCAAGTCAGACGTTTGCCGTCGCGTCGCTGTTGCAGCCAGCCTATCAATTGCCGCCGAAGGCCGGCGACCCAACGTTCGACGACCGTCGGATTGTGGATCAGGTCGGCGCGATAGAATGAAGGACACAGAACGGCAGCATCGGCCACCTCACCGCAATTCCCGCAGCCGACGCAGGATTGATCGACATGCGCAACCGGGTCATCGCGCAGCGGATCATCCAGCGTTTTCAGTGTCAGCGAAGGGCATCCTGACAGCCGCATGCAGGCGTGATCCCCGGTACAGATATCTTCATCGACACCGAATTTCGGTTTTTCAACGCGCCGACCCTCTTTGATTGCTTGCTGCATCAGCGGGCGCTCGCGCCGTTGCAGATTGAGCATACACTCCGAGGATGCGACGATAACTTTCGGGCCCTTGTGACTGGTCGTCAGCGCCTCGGTCAACGTGTCGCGCATCTTGGCGACGTCATAGGTTCGGTCGATCTGGCGCACCCAGTCAACGCCGATACCCTCAAGGGCTTTCTTGATCGGATGGTTGGTAGATTTCGTTGCGTTGTTCGCCCGGCTGGACGGGTTGTCCTGCCCGCCGGTCGCCGCCGAATAATAGTTGTCGACGATGATCGTTACGCCGTCCGACTTGTTGAACACCGCATTGCCAATCGAAGAATTCAGGCCATTGTGCCAAAATCCGCCATCACCAATGATTGATATCGTTCGCTTTTTGCCGCCACCATCAAACGCCCCGTTCGAGGCGCCGCCAAGCCCATAGCCCATCGTGGTGCCGCCGATGCCAAATGGCGGCATGATCGAGAAAAGGTGGCAGCCGATATCGCATGCTATCTGATGCGCACCGCGTTCCTGCTCCACCAGTTTCATCGCAGCAAATATTGGGCGTTCCGGGCAGCCGGTGCAGAAACTTGGCGGGCGCGGTGGAACCACGTCAGTCAGGTCAGGTATTTCGATTTCCGGTGCCTGATTGGGCGCGCGAATTTCCGGCGGGAACAAATCGGGCGCGAATGCCCGCAAAAAGGCCGCCACAGCATCCAAAAGAATTCGACCGGTCAACTCGCCCGCCTCCGGGACCGTGCCCTTGCCGGCAAGGCGAACCGGAGCACCTGCCTTGTGCAGAAGGGACCGCAGCGCCATTTCGATGAAGGCAGGTGTTCCCTCTTCGACCACCAGAACGGCATCCTTGCCTTGGCAGAAATCCAGAAACTCGTCCTCCACGATCGGCCAAGACACGTTCAGAACATAAAGTGGCACTGTGGTCTCGCCGTATATGTCGGACAGACCCAACCTCTGCAGGGCCCGGATAACACCGTTATACATACCGCCCTGAAGGACAATCCCGACCTTGGCCTCGGCTGGGCCGAAAACCTCATTCAAGCCGTTTTCCCGGATATATTTCAAAGCCGCCGGTAAGCGTTTGGAAATCTTTTCTTGCTCATGTTGATACGAATATGGCGGCAGAACGATGCGCGACGTGTCACGTCGCGGCTCGGACAGGGCGTCCTGAACGCTAAGCGCCGGGGGAACATTGTCACGCGCATCAAACGACCCGTGCACATGGCAGGCACGGATCCGCACCAGCATCATGACAGGCGTGTTGGATGCTTCGCTAAGTTCGAACCCCAACCGGACTGCATCCACAATCGACGGCAGGTTGGGGCGTGGGTCCAGCAGCCAGACCGACGATTTCATTGCAAAAGCGTGACTGCGCTCCTGCATAATTGAAGAGCCTTCGCCGTAATCCTCGCCGACAATGATCAACGCCCCGCCGGTCACGCCGCCAGACGCCAGATTTGCCAAAGCGTCCGAGGCCACGTTGACACCGACCGGGCCTTTGAAGGTAACAGCGCCGCGAATGGGGTAATGGACCGATGCCGCCAGCATCGCTGTCGCCGCCGCTTCTGACGCGTTGGATTCAAAGCGCACACCAAGCTCTTGCAGGATGTCTTCTGCGTCGGCAAGAACGTCCATCAGGTGACTGATCGGGGCGCCCTGATACCCACCGACGTAACCTACGCCATTTTCCAGCAGTGCCTTGGTGATGGCAAGGATGCCCTCGCCGCGAAAAACTTCGCCGGCGCCGATTCTAAGCTGCTGCACTTCGCGCTTGAATGAACGCTCTGCCACTGCTGCCCCCTTGCATTGCCATCTATCTGTCGCGCGGCTTTTCCGCGTGTTGTGGTCTAGCAGTCTGCACCTAATCTGAGAATAGTCAATGCGATTGCATATATTTCTGAGGCGGGGAGGGGAATCAACCCCATGCAATTAGGCTATTTTCTGATAAAAAATGCACATTC
>DJBQ01000024.1:0-758 GCA_002430125.1 Rhodobacterales bacterium UBA5972 | reverse complement strand
TCTGATAAAAAATGCACATTCACGCAAAAGGCACCAGCCTTTACTATTCAATGTCATGTACCTACAATATTTTCATCACCAATAATTGCAACGAAAAAAGTAGTTTGCCGAACGCGCTACACAATCTGAAGCAAAGGTTTTGGGAAGACGTGTCATTGAAAACTGAAGCCGACGAGCCAAAACACCAGAATTCGCGCCAGCGTAGCGCGCATTCGGCCAAGCTGTTGCTGGATTCAATCATTCCGTACCAGATCAATCGGCTAAGCCACCGCATGAACAAATTGCTGGATCAAGAATTGCGGGCGCATGGTCTGTCGATGTCGATTTGGCGCATCATGGCGGTTCTGGATTTCAATTCGACGGTAACGGTGAACGAGCTCGCCCGGTACGCGATGATCGAACAATCCACCCTAAGCCGTATGATTCAACGGATGGAAGCGGCCGGTCTGCTTGTCAGCCAGAAGTCATCGGAAGATGGCCGGGTTCGATCCATTACTTTGACCACCGAGGGTTATCGCCAATTCGACATGGTTCAGGTGGTCACGATGAAACATACCGGTCGGATCGTCGCAGGCTTTTCCCGGGTCGAGCGCGCACAGTTGATGAGTTTAATCGCCCGCATGCAGGAAAACATCGAAGCTTTGAACGTTGAGGATGGCATAAAGACTGGTGGCACAAAAGTTCGATAGCCCCATGCCCGGCGCTGTCAGACAAATTCGAACTCGTTTCAGATTCCCGGTATCGACAATCTTGAAGTG
>DJBQ01000168.1 GCA_002430125.1 Rhodobacterales bacterium UBA5972 | reverse complement strand
GGCATTGTCAGATTAAACAGCCTTGTCGGCATCTTGCCGCCCGGAGCTTTGTATTTCCGGCACAACTTGCCTGTTTACTTGGTTATCACCAAGCACCGCGACACAAAGACAGCCGAAATTCCCAGATGTTACCCTAGCAGATCAGTTTAATCTGACAATGCCGGTCGCGCTCCTCGCTGGTCACACCTTCTCGCATCCCCGCACCGTTTCGGAGGGAAAGTGGGAACCGGACGTACATCATCACAGCAAGGCGGATGATTTCAGGAGCTGGGCTTGAAGTAACGGAATGGGCTGTGTTTTGTAATCGGCAAACGCTAACCGACGGCCCTGCCTGCCTCAAGCCAGTTTTTTCTGGCAGTGCCCCGCTGCGCTTTAGCAAGGTTCCGAAAAAGACCAAAGCAGGTTTGATCAGGACAGGCGCATCAGCAATCCGGCCATCAACTTTGCGCGCTCAACAAGGCTGTCCACGAAGATGTGTTCATTCAACGTATGCAGGCCCTGGCCGCGCACGCCCAGTGAATCAAGCGTGGGTATTCCCATGGCACCGGTGAAGTTTCCGTCTGATCCGCCGCCTTGACTGCGCCCTTCCATGGCAAAGCCAAGGTCTTTCGCGATGTCTTTTGCGATCTCGAAAATCATCTGTGTGCCGGGGTTGTCAGGATGCCAGACGGGGCGCGTCACACCGCGTGTGACCTGAAACTCGACCCCATTTGCCGTCCCTTGCAGGGCCAGCATCCGGGCCACGCCATCATCAAGGTCTTC
Organism: Rhodobacterales bacterium UBA5972; assembly: GCA_002430125.1. Taxonomy (GTDB): domain Bacteria; phylum Pseudomonadota; class Alphaproteobacteria; order Rhodobacterales; family Rhodobacteraceae; genus UBA5972. The sequence goes on along the minus strand of DJBQ01000168.1, from coordinate 1,764 downwards.
TTGCTTTTTTGCCATGCTCAGCGCCTGCGCATCGCAAAAGGACGATACGCAATTTACCCACTGGCCTGCGTGAATGACACCGACGCTAAAGGTGCAATCTGGGCCGGTCATGTCCTCAATCTCGATGATTTTGCGGGCCATAGCGGCGATGGCGGATTTGCCATCCGACAGGCGTGCGCCCGCATGGCTGGGCTGACCAACCGTGCGCATATTAAACCGCGCAATCGCGTAGCGCCCGATGGTGACGCCGCCATCTTCGTGGCCCGGTTCGGGCACCAGCACATATTTGCTACGCGCGGCCTCGGCCTCAATCAGATCGCGGGTCGACGGCGTGCCTACTTCTTCGTCGGGGGTGAACAACACTGTGACCGGCAGCGGCGTTTGCAACCCGGCGCGGATCAACTGGCGGATGGCGTCCAGACTGATGTAATTACCACCCTTCATGTCCATCAGACCTGGGCCATAGCACAGATCACCCTCGCGCCGGAACGGCAGCACGTCCAGCGTTCCGATGGGGTGCACTGTATCCATATGCCCGGCGATCAAGATCCCCGGCACGCGCCCATAGTCGGGGTGGGGAAAGCGCGCACGCACAGACCCACCGAACCCCATGCGCCCCGGAATGCGTTCCACCTGCGCGCCAAGGGCGGCCATGTCATAGGCCGCGATATCCATCATGCGGTTGACGGCGGCGGCGTCATACGTCGGGCTTTCGCATTCGATCCAAGGCTTTAGGCCTGCAATCATGTCGTCCGTGTCAAACGGCAGATCAAGCGGGTTCATGGTAGGGCTCCTTCAGGCGGCCAAACGGCGTTCAACAATCCGCGCCATAATCGACGCACCCACTGGCAGTATTTCCGGGTCCAGAAAGAAGCTGGGGTTGTGCAGGCCGGTCGTGCCGGAATGTCCGACACGGCAGTAGGCACCGGGAATGACCTTCAGCATATCGGCAAAATCTTCGGACCCGGTCGCAGGCTGATCGTTTTCCGATATGTTGTCCAAGCCCACGATATCTGCAGCCGCTTCCGTGTACGCATCGGACAGCGCGTCATTGTTGACCAGCACATCGAAGATGTTGCGCAGGTCAATGTGGATTTCGACGCCGTAAGCAACAGCAAAGCCTGCGCACAGCTCGCGCATGCGGGTTTCGGCCAGTTCGCAAACCTCGTCTTTGAAATAGCGGATGGTGCCTGCCAGTGTCGCAGTATCAGGTACGATGTTATAGGCCGACCCGGAATGCAGCTGGGTCACCGACAAAACGCAGGTGTCCAAGGGAGCCACGTTGCGCGACAGGATTGTTTGCAGACTGCCCACAAGCGCCGACGCGATAATCAGTGGGTCGCGCGACTGCTGTGGCATGGCGGCATGGCTACCCTTGCCCTGAACCGTGATGTCAAAGAATGACGCACCCGCCATCGCAGCGCCTTTGCAGATGCCAAAGGTTCCCGGTTGACCGTTCGGCGAATTGTGCATGCCATAGACTTCGTCGCAGGGAAAACGGTCAAACAGCCCGTCAGCGATCATGCCACGCGCGCCACCCAGACCTTCTTCGGCGGGTTGAAAGATCAGCACGGCAGTTCCCGCAAAATTGCGGGTCTGTGCCAGATGTTTCGCAGCCCCAAGCAGCATCGTTGTGTGGCCGTCATGGCCGCAAGCGTGCATTTTGCCTGGGTTCTTGCTGGCATAAGGAAGGCCGGTCGCTTCGAGTATCGGCAGGGCGTCCATGTCTGCGCGCAGACCCACGACATGGTTGCGGGTATTGGT
>DJBQ01000080.1:22718-31144 GCA_002430125.1 Rhodobacterales bacterium UBA5972 | reverse complement strand
AATTAGAAATGTTCTCGACAGCCTAGATTTTTGGACGACATTTTGCACTACATTGCGGCATGCCGCAATTTCAGACGAGGCGTGACCTAACGGAGGCCCTTCGGGCCACGCCAATGAGGCCCTGCGGGCCGGATTTAGTGTTTTTGACGTTGCGATACAGATTAGTTGAGCGACGCCTGCGATCCGCGCTCGCGGTAAGGCGTTGTATCATAGTGAGAACGGTAACATTTCGAGAAATGCGACGGGCTGGCAAAACCACAGGCAAGGGCGACGTTGATCACACTCATGTCGGTCTGCATCAGCAGATTGCGGGCTTTTTGCAGCCTCAATTCCATATAATAGCGTTTTGGCGACCGGTTAAGGTAACGGCGAAACAAACGTTCAAGCTGGCGCGTAGACATGCCAACATCGCGCGCCAGAATAGAAGGCGATACCGGTTCTTCGATATTTGCCTCCATCATCTGGATGACTGTCGACAATTTCGGATGCCGCACGCCAATCCTTGTAGGAATCGACAGGCGTTGTTCGTCGCGGTCGGTACGGATCGAGGTGTAGATCAGCTGATCGGCAACCGTGTTGGCCAATTCCTGCCCATGATCGGATGCAATAACATTCAGCATCAAGTCAAGCGACGACATGCCACCAGCCGAGGAATAACGGTTGCCGTCGACCACATAAATCGACTTTGTCAGCTGCACTTCGGTAAATTCTTCTTCAAAACTGTCGTGGTTTTCCCAATGTATCGTACATTTCTTGCCATCCAGCAGCCCGGCCTTCGCGACTGTATAAGCGGCCGTACATAAGCCGCCGATCCCGGCACCTTTGCGCGCCTCCCGACGCAGCCAGTTCAATACCGGCTTTGTGGTGGCATCTTTAATGTGAATTCCGCCGCAGACCATAACTGTGTCGTCGCGATTAACCAGATCAAGCCCCATGCTGACTTTCATTTCAACACCGTTTGAGGCCAGGGCGGTTTGGCCGTTCTCGCTGGCTAAGCTCCAGCGATAAATCTGGCTGCCACCGACACGATTGGCGATGCGCAATGGCTCGATCGCCGACGCGAAAGACGCCATTGAAAAGTTCTTCAACAGAAGAAACACGAAATGCCGGGTGCGAACTTCGGATTTGTCGGCCATTTGTACCTGAACTTTAAATTTGGACGAAATCCGACATTAGATTCGTTCTTTCGCGACACTCACAGAAGCATGTTAAAAGGTAAAGGGGGCCGCTTGTGATATTTCCAGCGCCTGATCACTGTAAGGTTTATTTGCTGGTCAAGCTGAAATGCGGTTATTATAAACACGCCCTTAAACTAAAGACGACCGGAGAAAACTTATGACACGGGTTTGGACTAAATCTGACTGGCGCAGTAAGCCGCGCATCCAGATGCCCACATATACTGATAAAGCCGCTCTGGCAGCAGTCGAAATGCAATTGGCCAAATATCCGCCATTGGTTTTTGCTGGCGAGGCGCGGCGGTTGAAAGCGGCACTTGGGCAGGTTTCCGAAGGGCAGGCGTTTTTGTTGCAGGGCGGCGACTGCGCCGAAAGCTTTAGCGAATTTTCGGCTGATTCCATCCGCGACACTTTTCGCGTGATGCTGCAAATGGCGGTCGTACTGACTTATGCCGCCAAAGTGCCGGTCGTCAAAGTCGGTCGGATGGCCGGTCAATTTGCCAAGCCGCGGTCGGCGGATACCGAAGTTATTGATGGGGTCGAGTTACCCAGTTATCGCGGCGATATTATCAACGATATCGAATTTACAGCTGCGTCGCGCATTCCGGACGCAAGCCGGATGTTGCAGGCCTATACCCAATCAGCAGCCTCGTTAAACCTGCTGCGTGCATTCAGCCAAGGCGGCTATGCAGATATACACCGGGTGCATTCCTGGACTTTGGGCTTTTCCGAAGGTGATAAGGCCGAGAAATACCGTGATCTGGCCAACCGGATTTCTGACTCTCTTGATTTTATGACAGCGGCCGGCATCAACAGCGACACGTCACACCGCCTTAGCACCGTTGACTTTTATACCAGCCACGAAGCCTTGTTGCTGGAATACGAAGAGGCTTTGTGCCGGATTGACAGCACAACCGGTTTGCCAGTTGCCGGTTCCGGCCATATGATCTGGATCGGCGATCGTACCCGGCAGCCCGACGGCGCACATGTTGAATTCTGCAAAGGCGTGCAAAACCCGATCGGGTTGAAATGCGGCCCGTCGATTACGACCGATGATCTGAAAGTTCTGATCGAGACTTTGAATCCGGAAAACGAACCCGGGCGATTGACGCTGATCAACCGCTTTGGGGCCGGCAAAGTTGGCGATAACATGCCAAGGCTGATCCGCGCCGTAGAAGAAGAGGGCTATAAGGTTGTCTGGACCTGTGATCCGATGCACGGCAACACGATCAAGTCGCCGTCTGGCTATAAAACCCGGCCATTTGAAAGCGTGTTGCGTGAAGTGCGCGAGTTCTTCCAGATCCACAATGCCGAGGGTACGATCCCGGGTGGTGTGCATTTTGAAATGACCGGCAAGGACGTGACGGAATGTACGGGTGGCGTACGGGCCGTGACGGATGAGGATCTTTCCGATCGCTATCACACAGCGTGCGATCCGCGCCTCAACGCCAGCCAGTCGCTGGAATTGGCGTTTCTTGTATCCGAAGAATTGTCGCAGCGGGTGCAGGAAAGGCGCGCTGCGGTTTGACCGGGTGCATCATCAGGTTTGAAACCCCGGTCGCGTTGACCGGGGTTTTGCTTTAGTCAGCAGATTTTACCAGACGTAAATAGTTTCCCCTATCAGATGTTTGCCCTTGGCTGGCTTGCAAACTGGACTAGCTTGAATAAACGTCCGGGCTTTCAGAAAAACCCGCCACTGTCTCCCGCACGCCAGTGAAATCGGTTGTGACAATCCGGGTGACTTTCTTGGTCGCCAACTTAAATCGGCACGGAGGCGCTCCCCTCAGGCCTTCGGTCACAAGGCAACCAAGGATGCGCGACATCTCGCCCTGATCACCTTTCAACGGCAGCAACAGCATCTGCGCGGACAACGACGTTACCCCGGGGCGCGCGGCCTCCAGATGCAATTCGACGATTTCCGGTGCGTCAAAGACGGACGCAAGGATGTTTTCAAATTCCCCACGGCCTTCAGGTGCTATTATCGACGTAGCGGGCATACCACGCACTTCCATGCCCATAATGGTGCATATTTGAATGCCAGCGATCCGAAACCGGACGTGATCTGCTTGAACGCGTTCAAGAATAAACGCGTGTTCCAACGCGTTTTCAATCTGGCGCGGGTCAACTTCTGAACGCAATGGCGCGTTGCGTCCGTCGCGCAGGCGCTCCCAGTATTCCAGTATTTCGACAAGAACGGGGTTTTTCATCGGCTTTCTATACTGCAGCAATTGAAAAACATTGCCGCCCTTTTCACATTGTTGTCTCATTCTCGTGGCCTTTACATTTCACAGGATCCGCCCACCCTTTAGATTGAGATAAGCTTTGTTGTGAAACAGGACCGGATTTGTTAACCCTATCTTCGCAATGCTTACCTAAGTCTTAACATTGCATAAAATGTGATGAAAAGTGAGGTAAAAACTGTTAAATGGTTAATTCAATGACGGGATTTGCCGCACTTAAAGGTGCGGGACATGGGGCTAGCTGGGCATGGGAAGTGCGGTCGGTTAACGCGCGCGGCCTTGATCTGCGTCTGCGTCTGCCCGAAGGACTGGATGATCTTGAGATCACGGTTCGCAAAGCTTTCAGCGAAAAACTGACGCGTGGCAACGTGTCTTTAGGGCTAAGGCTGCAAAGTAACGCTGCCAACGCCGCCGCTGGTTTGGTGAGCGATCAGTTGGACAAGGTGCTGGCTGCCCTTAAGATTGTTGAGCAACGTGCTGAAACGATTGACCTTCATCTGACTGCCAGTTCGGCCGCAGACGTATTGGCCTTGCGCGGTGTTCTTGATCAGAGCGATCAGGCGGAAACCGATCAAACAGCGCTGATTGCCGATCTGAAAGCGCAAATTCCCACACTGATTGCGGCCTTTTCCAGTGCACGAGCCGACGAAGGGCGTGCACTTGGTCAAATTTTGAACGAACAACTTGCCCGCATTAAGACATTGGTGGCCGAGGCGGCACTTGCCGCAGTGGAACGTCAGGCGCAAGTGGCCGAGAACCTGCAAGTAAACCTTAAACGCGTGCTGGATAATTCTGAAGGCGCTGACAGCGCGCGGGTGGCACAGGAATTGGCGATGCTTGCCGTTAAGGCCGATGTGGCCGAGGAAATTGACCGCTTGGGGGCGCATATTTCGGCGGCCCTGGACCTTTTGGCAGCAAAAGCGCCGATTGGGCGAAAATTCGATTTCCTGATGCAGGAATTCAACCGCGAGGCCAACACATTGTGTTCCAAGTCCGGTTCAACCGAGCTTACCCGGATTGGTCTTGACCTAAAGACGGTTATCGACCAGATGCGCGAACAGGTCCAGAACGTGGAATGAAATGACACAGCGGCGCGGTTTACTTGTTATTTTATCCTCGCCCTCAGGCGCCGGGAAATCCACATTGGCCAAGCGGTTGATGGCATGGGATTGCCGCCTCAGTTTTTCAGTGTCAGCCACCACGCGCACGCCGCGAACCGGTGAACTGGACGGCCGCGAATATTTCTTCAAATCCCGCGATGAATTCCTGAAAATGGTCAAAGACGGCGAAATGTTGGAACACGCCGAGGTTTTCGGCAACTTCTACGGCTCACCCAAAGCCCCGGTCGAGGCGGCGATTGCTGATGGCCGGGACGTGCTGTTTGATATCGATTGGCAGGGCGGGCAGCAAATCACCAATTCCGCCCTCAAAGACGCCGTGGTTTCGGTATTTATCCTGCCGCCGTCGATCACTGAGTTGGAGCGGCGATTGAACACGCGCGGTCAGGACACTGACGACGTGATCGCCGGGCGGATGACCAAATCGCGCGATGAGATCAGCCATTGGGCTGAATATGACTATGTTCTGGTCAACGACGATCTGGATGAATGTGAAAGCCGGCTTAAGACAATTCTGACCGCCGAACGGTTAAAGCGCATTCGGCAACCGGGGCTTATGGATCATGTCCGCACCCTTAACACGGAATTCGAGGATCACCTGAAATGACGCTTTATAAACTTGACGGAATGGCGCCGATCACCCCTAAGAACGGTGACTTTTGGGTGGCGCCCGGTGCGCAAGTGATTGGGGATGTTGAATTATGCGAAGGCAGCAGCGTCTGGTTTGGCGTGTCGATCCGTGGCGATAACGAGCGGATAACTATCGGCAAGGGGTCCAACGTTCAGGAACATGTCGCGATGCACACCGATATTGGTTTTCCGCTGACTATTGGCACAAACTGCACGATCGGCCACAAAGCCATGCTGCATGGCTGCACCATCGGCGATAACAGTCTGATCGGTATGGGGGCGACCGTGTTGAACGGCGCGGTTATTGGTAAAAACTGTCTGATCGGGGCAGGGGCTTTGGTGACCGAGGGCAAGGTCATCCCGGACGGAACACTTGTGGTTGGTGCCCCCGCGAAAGTCGTTCGTGAACTGGATGCAGCGGCGATTGCGCAACTGACTTGGGCCGCCGAGCACTATCAGGAAAACATGCGTCGGTTTAAATCTGGCATGGTGGCGATTGACGACTAAGTTGCCGGGCCAAACAACCGGACCAGAAAATCGCGAAACCACTGATCCATTGCTGCGTCATGCTGTTCGCCAAGCGTATCTTGTGTGTCGCGATCCTGAACGCCCGGTTGGGCATAGATATCCGGGTTTCTGTCCTGCCAGCGACGGAACGCAGGTCTGGTCACTTCGGCGTGAAATTGCAGACCGTATACGTTAGGTCCAAATGAAAACGCCTGATTGGGATAGACTGCGCTGCCGGCAAGTTGCACAGCCCCCTTTGGCAACTCGAATCCATGGTAATGCGACTGCGCCATATGGAGCGTGTCGGGCAGAAACCCTACACCGTCGGCTGTCGGATTGACCGGGTAATAGCCGAACTCGTGCAAACCCTGCGGGTGCGGACCAACTTCGGCGCCCAAGATATGCGCTATCATTTGGGCACCTTGACAGATGCCAAGAACTGGCAGGTTGGCTGCCATGCAGGCCTTAAGCCATTTGATTTCTTCCTGCAAAAAATCGCGATCCGGGATTTCCGAGACGGCATAACCGCCGCCATAAACCACGGTTCCCGCAACATCATCGCCAAGGGGATCAAGCGCATCACCTAGGCACGGCGTGCGCCAGTCGAGATCATACCCTAATAGCGCAAGCTGATCAGAAGCGCGGTCATCTTTTATTGGAGCAGAATGCGATACCAGAACAATTCGGTTTACCAAGGCTTCCTCCGCAGGGTTTCAAAGAAACGGCTTGGGATCAACACTTTGCGTGCCTTTCCTTACTTCAAAATGCAGATAGGGCGGCGTACCGTCGGCGACAACACCCAAAGGCTGGCCGCGTGTGACTTTATCGCCCTTGGTCAATTTCACCTCGGCCACATTTGAATAGACCGTGTAGATATTGTCGGCATGGCGCAACAGCACGATAAATTTGCTGCCAACTGATTTTGAGACCAGCGCAACTTCGCCGTCCTCGGCTGCTTTGACCGTTGTGCCTGCAATGACGCCAATATCAATACCCTCGTTGCCACCGGACTTGCCGGAAAAATCGGCGATTATTTTGCCGACTACGGGGACAAGGAATTTGCGATCGACCGGTTCGATCGTCTTTAATTCCCCCAGTTTGGGCGATGCAGGCAATTTCTCGGTTTTCACAGTATCAGGCAAGGGCTTTGAAGCACTTGGAGGGATCGGAGTGGTCGAGCCTTTACCGGGTTTGCTGTCATCCGTGGTGGGTTTCACTTCGTCAACCACGGGGATCAATAAATGTTGCCCTTCCCGCACGGCAAGGTCTGGGCCTAATCCATTCCAGGACGCCAGGGCTGTCACGGAAACATCGTATAGGCGGGCAATCGAATATGCGGTCTCTCCCCGTTCGACCCGGTGGCGAATCGGTTCTACACCGGTGGCCGGCTTGCTGGTGGTTTTCGGCTTTGAGTTTTCGGCTTTGTCGATGGCCGTCGAGGCGATACTTGCGATATCAAACGTGCCAGACCCTTCGGAAACACGGCGCGGAAGTGCCAAAAGCTCGCCTTCACGCGGCGCGTAATCCTGTGGCAAGCCATTGTGCTGCGCTAATTCAGCGCCACTAAGACCAATCCTGGTAGCGATAGTGGCAACTGTCTCGCCTTTACGGGCGACCACGACTTGGTAATTCGGATAAGAAATAACACCCCTTGCATCAGGCGTTGGACGCGCCACAGTCTGCAACGGCTGACTGTCGCCTCGCAGGTTGAAGTTGCCTAAATCAATGCCGGCGTCACATCCGGCCAGTAAGAATAGGGCCAAAATTCCGGCGGTAACGCCCGCGCCTTTTGGGTTAAAACTGCTGCTGCGCATCGGTTTGTCCTTCTATGGGGCAATTTTCATACACAAAGGCTACTCTTCCTGCGCCAATCCTTCAACCAATGGAACAAACCTAACATCACAAAGTTCGGTATATTCCAACCCTTCGGTGGTTTTTTGCACCTTAATGAGGCTTTGCACCGCACCTGACTGACCAACCGGCAGAACCATGATCCCGCCCATCCGCAATTGGTCCAACAAGTTTGCTGGCGGATCTTCAGGCGCTGCCGTCAGCAAGATGCGGTCAAACGGGGCTTGATCCGGCAGGCCCAGCGACCCGTCACCAGCCATTGCCGTTACATTCACCAATCCGATCCGGTCAATCACTTCGCGGGCGGTTCGTGCCAGTTGCCGGTGGCGTTCAATTGTATAAACCCGCCTCGCCAGAAATCCCAAAATAGCCGCCTGATAACCCGATCCGGTGCCAATCTCCAAAACCTTGTCGCGTGGCTGGACGTCAAGCGCCTGTGTCATCAATCCGACAATCGACGGCTGGCTGATCGTTTGACCGCAGGGAATTGGCAGAGGGCGATCCTCGTAGGCGCGTTCGGCAAACAAACCCTGCACAAACAAACCCCGATCAACCCTTTCCATTGCCTCCAAAACCCGATTGTCCGTAACCCCGCGTGACCGCAGGGTATAAAGGAACTGCATCTTGGTTTCGGCATTATACGTCATTCAAAGAACCGGGCTGTGCGGGCCAAAGCATCATGTGCTGTCAGATCAGCGCGCATTGGCGTAACCGATGTATAGCCGTCAAGATTGGCCCAAGCGTCGGTTTCGGGTTCTGTCGGCACATCTTGCGGGCCGCCCTTGATCCAAAGAAACTTGCGCCCTGAAGGCGAGTAATGTGGTTCAACCCCAAAGCGTGTATCGCGGCGAAATCCTTGCGATACGGATTTTGACCCCTTAACTGCAGCGGCAGGGACCGGCGGG
>DJBQ01000080.1:22100-22637 GCA_002430125.1 Rhodobacterales bacterium UBA5972 | reverse complement strand
CCGGCGGGAAATTCACGTTGTAAAATATGCCGTAATCGGCGTCCTGCCAAAGATCCCCTGCCAACAAAGCGCGCACAACGCCAAGGCCATGCGCGCGCGCTGCCTCAAAAGGGTCATCCAGATGGCGATTTTCGGGGCCAAAATATTGCGAAAGCGCAATGGCGCGCATGCCATGCAACGCCGCCTCGATTGCCGCACCGATCGTTCCGGAATAAAGAGTGTTCTCGGCTGAATTGTTGCCGCGATTGATGCCCGACAGAATGAGGTCAGGCGGCTGCCCGTCCATTACATCGTAAAGCCCCGCCAGAACGCAATCGGCGGGCGAACCTTCGGCAGCAAATTTACGGGGGCCAAGTTCTGCCATCATCATCGGCTTTGTATATGAAATGCAGTGACCGACACCCGACTGCTCGAACGCAGGTGCCACTGTCCAGACCTCACCGTCCGGGCCAGCCACTGCGGTCGCAATCTCGTGCAAAACTTCAAGACCGGGCGCGTTTATGCCGTCGTCATTGGTAATCAGAATGCGCATAGCTG
>DJBQ01000080.1:0-21905 GCA_002430125.1 Rhodobacterales bacterium UBA5972 | reverse complement strand
AAAGCTTGATAAAAAGATCGAGGCCAGCAAAGCCCGCTGGCCCTTAACTTTTGCATTTCCACGGTTGTTAATGACGGCATTGGTTAGGTGCCACAACGGTCGCGTTTTCCGAGAATTGGTACAATGTCAGAGCACGTGCTCCATCGCCTTTTTCACGGGCGCCGTAAGCTTGGTTTGGTGTCGTTGCGGTTTGGGCGATACCGGATTGACTGATGGTAAGGCTTTCAATCAAATGCACTGATCGAGTTCTATTAAACCAACACACCATCCGGCGAAATTGTGGTTTTACCGCCCAGATAAGGATGCAGCGCTGGTGGTATCCACACTGATCCATCCGCCTGCTGGCCATTTTCCAGAACCGCAATAAGACAGCGCCCGACGGCAAGACCTGACCCGTTCAGTGTGTGCACGAATTCAGGCTTGCCGCCATCGGTTGGACGATAGCGCGCGTTCATCCGGCGGGCCTGAAAGTCACCGCAAACCGAACAACTGGAAATCTCGCGATAGGTGTTTTGCCCGGGCAGCCAGACTTCAATGTCATGCGTGCGGCGCGCACCGAACCCCATATCACCGGTACACAGAACAATTGTCCGGTACGGCAGCAGCAACGCCTCGAGCAGTTTTTCGGCACAGCGCGTCATCCGGTCAAGTTCAGCGCGACTTTCATCGGGCCGGGTGATCGACACCATTTCGACTTTTTCAAACTGGTGCTGGCGCAACATGCCTGACGTGTCTTTTCCGGCAGAACCTGCCTCGGAGCGGAAACACTGGCTGTGGGCGGTCATTCGGCGCGGCAATTCACTGTCATCCAGAATTTCACCAGCCACCAAATTGGTCAGCGTTACTTCGGAGGTCGGGATCAACCACCAGCCATTTGTGGTCTGATAGCTGTCTTCGGCGAACTTTGGCAATTGATTGGTGCCGTACATCGCCTCGGACTTCACCAGAACCGGCGTCCACATCTCGGACAGGCCGTTTTGGGTGACGTGGGTATCCAGCATGAATTGTGCCAGCGCGCGGTGCACACGTACCACAGCCCCTGACAGAACCACAAAGCGCGAGCCCGACAGTTTCGCGGCGGCGGCAAAATCCATGCCGCCTTTGGCTGCCGGAATTTCAAAATGCTCGCGCGGTTCAAACGTAAATGATCGCGGTTTCCCCCAGCGGTGAATTTCCACGTTGCCGGTTTCGTCTGTCCCGTCTGGCACGTCATCATAAGGCAGATTATCCAACCCCATTAACAAATCGTTAAGGCGCTGATCTTCAGCCTTGGCCCCTTCTTCCAATCGCGCGATCTGATCCTTTTTCTCGGCAACCAGCGCGCGCAGGCGTTCAAACTCGGCGTCGTCACCTTTGGCCTTTGCGGCACCCACGTCTTTGGAGGCCGCGTTTCGTTCAGCTTGCGCAGTTTCAGCCGCGAGGATCTTTGCGCGGCGGCTTTCGTCAATCGCCAGAATTTCCGGCGACTTCGCACTGATACCCCGGCGAGCGAGGGCAGCGTCAAACCCAAACGGGTTTTCACGGATTTGGCGAATGTCGTGCATTGGAAAAGCCTTTGGTCAACGGTCAGGATTCGTGAATGCGGTTATGCAATAAACCCAAGGCAGGATAAAGACGGATTTGCCCCTTAACAATCAACCGGCCAATGCACATTTCTGCGGCAACAATGGCACCCCTTCGCGCCTTGCAAACCCGACACCTCGCGGTTAGTGTGCCGCGACTTTGAAACAGGCGGGATATCGTTTCGCCAAACCTTGAGGAATTCTTGATGTTCGTGACCCCGGCCTATGCGCAAAGCGTTGGCGGCAGTTTGGCCGGTATTGGCCAGTTTCTGCCCCTCGTTCTGATTTTTGCCATCATGTATTTTCTACTGATCCGGCCACAACAAAAGAAAGCCAAGGAACACAAAGCCATGGTTGCTGCTGTTCGGCGTGGTGATCAGGTTGTCACGCAGGGCGGATTGATCGGTAAAATCGTCAAGGTCAAAGACGATAACGAAGTCGAAGTTGAAATTGCGACCGGCGTTAAAGTCCGTGTCGTGCAATCAACCATTGTGGCCGTCATCAATAAAACCGAGCCGACCGCTTAACCTCTGCTGGATTTTTCTGTCATGCTTCAATTTTCCATATGGAAAAAATCCCTGGTATGGGGACTTTGCGCTCTGGGTATTCTGCTTGCGTTGCCAAACGGGTTTTACACGCGGGTCGAGAATCATAATGACGCGCTGGAAAGTGTGGCGAAAGGCGAAGTCGTAACGCCCGAAATGCAGGCCGCTGTGGACGGTTGGCCTGCGTGGATGCCAAACGATCTGGTCAATCTGGGGCTTGATCTTCGTGGCGGTGCGCATCTTTTGGCCGAAGTGAAGGTTGAAGAAGTCTACGCCGCCCGGCTTGATGGCATGTGGCCTGATATCCGGGATGGTTTGCGCAAACAACGAGACGTGGTTGGGACGGTTCTGCGTCAGGATGGCGCGCCAGACGAGTTGCGGATCAGGATTTCCAAGCCTGACCAGATCGAGGCCGCCGTGGCCGCTGTGCGCGAATTGGCCCGCCCGGTTGTCAGCCTGACAGGTGTTGGTTCAACCGATATCGAAGTTCGCGGTGAAAATGGTCAAATCATTGTGACAATGTCTGCGGCTGAAAAGATCGCCACTGACGACCGGACGATGCGCCAAAGCCTTGAAATCATTCGCCGTCGGGTTGACGAGGTTGGCACACGCGAACCTACAATCCAGCGTCAGGGTGACAAACGCATTCTTATTCAGGTTCCAGGCCTTGGGTCGGCTGACGAATTGAAGGGGCTGATCGGCACCACCGCAAAACTGACCTTTCACGCGGTTTTGCGCGAGACCAGCGATAAAAACGCCGCTCCGGGTGCGCGAAACATCTTAGTGCCCGATTTGCACGCAGCTGACCGCTATTACATTCTGGAACGCAGCCCGGTTGTGACGGGCGAAGATCTGGTTGATGCGCAACCGTCGTTTGATCAGAACGGCCAGCCCGCAGTAAGTTTCCGGTTTAATCCCACTGGCGGGCGCAAGTTCGGGCAATATACAGCCGACAACATCGGCTCGCCGTTTGCGATTGTGCTTGATAACAAAGTGATTTCTGCGCCGGTGATCCAGTCGCATATTGCGGGCGGATCCGGCATTATCACCGGGAACTTTACCGTTGAAGGTTCAACAGAACTGGCTGTCTTGCTGCGGGCGGGCGCGCTGCCTGCTGGCATGGATTTTCTGGAAGAACGCACAATCGGTCCGGAACTTGGGCAAGATAGTATTGATGCTGGCAAAGTTGCGACCATCGTGGCGTTCAGCGCCGTGCTGATCTTTATGATTTTGAGTTACGGCTTGTTCGGTGTCTTCGCCAATATCGCTTTGATTATCAACGTCGCTATGTTGTTCGCATTGCTCAGCGTTATCGGGGCTACTTTAACTCTGCCGGGTATCGCCGGGATCGTTTTGACCATTGGTATGGCGGTGGATGCGAACGTTTTGATTTTTGAGCGTATCCGTGAAGAACTGAAAACCTCCAAAGGGCCGGCTCGCGCCATCGAACTTGGCTATGAGAAGGCGATTTCGGCAATCGTTGATGCGAACGTGACCACGCTGATCGCGGCAGTGATCCTGTTTGTGATGGGTTCGGGCCCGGTGCGTGGTTTTTCAATCACGCTTGGGCTGGGGATCGTGACCTCGGTTTTCACCGCAATCTGGGTTACGCGTTTGATGATTTCGACCTGGTTTCACTGGCGCCGTCCGCGCACTATTGAAGTTTGAAAAGGGAAAACCATGCGCCTTAAGATCGTCCCAGACAACACCAAGGTCGACTTTTTCAGCTCGTCGAACATTACCTTTGGCGCGTCGGTAATTGCCGTGATCGCGGCGATTATCCTGTTCTTTGTTATGGGTCTGAACTTTGGCATCGATTTTCGCGGTGGCACAATGTTGCGAACCAGCGCGCAAAAAGCCGTTGTGATCGCCGAGTACCGCGATGCTCTGACGCCGCTCAATCTTGGCCAGGTATCGATCACACAAGTGGTTGATCCGGCGGATGTTCTGGCGGGGACTGAAAGTCACGTCACCCAAATCAAGATCGAACAGCAGCAGGACGACGAGGCGATAACAGTTGAAACCATTGGTTTGATGAAAGATGCTTTGCGCGCCATTGATCCTGAAATGACGTTTCCCTCAATCGAAAGTGTCGGACCAAAGGTTTCGGGCGAATTGATCCAGATCGCGATTTTGGCAGTGCTTTTGTCTATTCTTGCTGTGCTGGCCTATATCTGGCTAAGGTTTGAATGGCAGTTTTCGGTTGGCGCGGTGGTGGCATTAGTCCACGATGTTATTCTTACTATTGGCGTTTTTGCGCTGTTTCAGATCGAATTCGATTTGACGATCATTGCGGCGATTCTGACGATCGTTGGATATTCGCTGAATGATACGGTTGTGGTGTTTGACCGGGTGAGGGAAAACCTGCGCAAGTTCAAGAAAACGCCGCTTGTTGATGTTTTGAATTTGTCGATCAACGATACACTCAGCCGGACATTTATGACATCGTTTACCACTCTGGTGGCTCTTATCGCGCTGATAGTGCTGGGGGGCGACGTGATCCGTGGCTTTGTGTTTGCGATGACATGGGGTATTATCGTCGGCACGTATTCCTCGGTTTTTGTTGCGTCAAAAGTTCTGCTTTACCTTGGGGTCAAGCGTGACTGGACTAAATCTGATGGTTCGGCAGGCACGCAATACGCCAATATCGACGCTTAGTCGTGGTACTCGCCGAAACCTTTGATCAGGTTCTGGCAATTGACGGACTATATTACCTGCTATTAGGAGTCGCTGTAGCAGGTTTGGTGCGCGGATTTTCGGGCTTTGGGACGGCCCTGATTTACATGCCGTTCGCCAGTAGCGTTTTGCCGCCGGTTTGGGCAATTGTCACCATGCTGATTTTTGACATTCCGGGCACAACCCCGATTCTGCGCGGTGCGATTAAGGACTGCCATCCGGCTGATTTGCGGCGTCTGACGATCGGCGCGCTGGTCGCATTGCCATTGGGTCTCTATCTGTTGGTGAAGGTCAATCCGGATGTCTTTCGCTGGTCTGTCGCTATAATCGCGCTGGTTTTGCTGTTGTTCTTGATCACAGGCTGGCGGTATCGGGGCGTGTTAAACCGTGCAATGACGTACACGGTTGGCGCTATGGGTGGATTTCTTGCTGGTGTCAGTGGGCTGCCCGGGCCGCCGGTTATCATGCTTTATATGTCGAGCCCGCATGCGATTACCGCCATTCGTGCAAACATCCTGATATATTTGTTTTTGGTCGACATTCTGACTTTTCTTTACATGGCCATGGCCGGTTATATTGCGGCGACACCTGTGGTGATCGGCGTGGCGTTGATTATTCCTTACGCTGTGTTTAACATTATTGGCGCTAAGCTGTTTCGCCCCGATAAAGAAAAGCTGTTTCGCATAATTGCCTATTGTTTGATCGGCTTTTCCGCGGTCAGCAATTTGCCGATATTAAGGTAAACGGATGCACCTGACCGAAATGATTTTTGACGGACCGACCCCGATTGATGGCTACGGCCCCGGATTTTTTCGGATAAACGGGCAGGTGCATCAAGGCGGGATCCTGTTGTTGCCCGGACGCGCGGAACCTTGGCGGGGGCTAGGGGACTGGGATCGGTTTTTGCAGTCCGCCGCGCAGATAGACGTAGTGTTTCTGGGCATGGGGGCTGAAATTTCGGCACTTTCCGCTGAACACCGCCGGATTTTTGACGAAGCAGGCTTGGGGGTTGAAGTTATGTCATCCCCGGCGGCATGTCGTACCTACAACGTTTTACTCTCCGAAGGTCGCAGGATCGCCGCTGGATTGTTGCCTGTCTAAAGCCGCGCCTGATGGGCGGCACCCCTTCCATTGCGAATTGTTTAAAGGAATTCGCGCACCATGCTCCGCCGTTTTCCAGACCGGATTTTACGCGCCGAATCCTGCCCCGGGTGAAAGCGGCTCCATGCGCACCAGCCGCGAGTTTTGTACGGCGGCAGTACGGTGATGGGTGATGGCCTGATAGGCGGGATCGCGCATCATCGTGATGAACGCATCCATATCCGGGTATTCGGCGATAAAGGCGATATCCCATTCTTCGCCCGTGTCAGGGCCGATCAGCATCACCTCGGGCTTGCCACTCCAGATAATCCGCCCACCCAACGCACGGAAAATCGGGCCGGATAATTCGCCATACGTCTTGTAGGCCACAGCACCCGTGGCCTTGGTTCCATCGTCATAAGTGGCCTGATCCCGCAGCTTAACGAGATTAAGCATATGGATCGGCCCCGACCGGGTTGCGCTGCGAAACGCCGCAAAGCTTTCACTGGATGGATTAATGTAATCAGGCATGGAGCCTCCATATTTGTACACCAAAGATATCTTGCCTTGAAACGGTCAGGCGCAGCGTTGCATATCGGACTTGGCAATCGCTGCGGACATAGTGCGGTCAGCCAATACCACTGGACAAGCTGAAACTGAAAAGGACGCGACATATGTCAGAGCGTATATTGGGCATTCTCTTGGTGACAATCTCGGCCTTGGTGTTTTCAACAGTTGGTCTTTTTATCAAATCAGTTTCCGCAGGATCGTGGGAAGTGATTTTCTGGCGCGGCGTCTTTGCGGTGGCATTTTCGTTTATCTATGTGTTGGCGCGTGGTCGGATAAAGCGCGAAATCTTCAATATGGGCAAAGGCGGTTTGCTGGTCGCGTTTGTGGGGGCGGTTGCGACTTCGGCTTTTGTACCGGCCTTTAAGCTGACAACTATTGCTAATGTGACGCTGATCTATGCGGCGACGCCGATGATCGCGGCAATTCTTGCGTTTGCCTTTGTTGGCGAAAGGTTAAGCCGCGCGGCAATTGTCGGGATTGGATTGGCGTTTATCGGCGTCGCTATCATCGTTTTTGGCAGCTTGGGGCAGCTGAATTTCACCGGCGATATGCTGGCGCTGGTAATGACCTTTGGAATGGCCAGCGTGATTGTGCTGTACCGGGTTTTTCCTGCGACACCAGCCGCCGGACCCGCGATGCTGTCGTCGGTCATATTGCTCGCACCAGCCATGATTCTGGGTCAACCGTTTGGCATCGACCCGGATGAACTGCCCATCCTCGCAGTGTTCGGACTGGTATTCACGATCGCCTTGATCACGCTGGCCGAAGGGGCAAAGCGGATATCGGCAGGACAAACTGCGCTGTTAAGTGTTTTGGAAACACCACTTGCTCCGCTCTTGGCGTGGCTGGTCTTGGCCGAGTTGCCAGCAATCGCCACAGTCATTGGCGGGTCGTTGGTGTTCTGCGCCGTCATCTATGGACAATTCAGTATAAAATCCTAGGGCTGGCGGGTTCAGCCTTTCCTTAGGGTTTGGGTCGGGTATATACTGCACCCGATGGCCGGTTCTGGCCTTTGAACAAATTAATGAGGGCACAACATGGCTTTTTCACTTCCCGATCTTCCTTATGCACATGACGCGTTGGCCGCTGGCGGCATGTCAAAGGAAACCCTGGAATTCCACCACGATCTGCATCACAAAGCCTATGTCGATAACGGCAACAAGCTGATTGACGGCACTGAATGGGCCGGTAAATCGATGGAACAGATCATCACCGGCACGTATAATGCGACGTCTGTTGCGCAGAACGGGATTTTCAACAATATCAGCCAGTTGTGGAACCACAACCAATTCTGGGAAATGATGGGCCCCAAAGGGCGCACAATGCCCGGCGCTTTGGAAAGCCGTATCGTTGATGCATTTGGCTCGGTTGCGCAGTTTAAGGCCGATTTTGGCGCAGCGGGTGCTAGTCAGTTTGGGTCAGGCTGGTGTTGGCTGGTCGTTGACAAGGATGGCGCGCTGAAAATAACCAAGACTGAAAACGGGGTTAATCCGCTGTGCTTTGGTCAAACTGCGCTTTTGGGGTGCGATGTTTGGGAGCATTCCTATTACATTGATTTCCGCAACAAACGCCCGGTCTATATCTCAAACTTTCTTGAGAACCTAGTGAATTGGGAGAATGTGGCGTCTCGGTTATCGTAAAGTCGATCGTTTCGTAAACCAAGCAAATTGCAACCGCCCCCAAAAGGGGCGGTTATTCCTTTTAAGCCCCTACGGGGCGGTGTTGGTGCTGTGATCTGCGTGCCGTTTTATTCGCTGACGGCTTGGACTTATTGCGCCGCGTCGTTGCGCAATAAATCAGTTAGGTCTGTAATCGAATTCACAACTTTCATATAGCTGCGAAAGCTGGCATCGGCAAAGCCCCGGTCAATCATATGATCGATCAGATCTATTAGCTTATCCCAATAACCATTTATGTTCAAAAGATAAATTGGTTTGGTGTGCAGGCCCAACTGCCGCCATGTCATGACTTCGAACAACTCGTCAAGAGACCCCGCGCCACCCGGAAGCGTGACAATCGCGTTGGCGTTCATGAACATGACTTTCTTACGCTCGTGCATGTTTTCTGTGATCACAAATTGCGTCAGATCGCGTTTTCCGACTTCACGCGATAGCAAATGAACCGGAATCACGCCAAAGGTCCTGCCGCCGGCGGCTTGCGTGGCGCGCGCGGTTTCGCCCATCAGGCCAACATCGCCGGCGCCATAAACCAGTCGCCAGCCTTTAGCGGCCAAAACTGTACCAAGTTCGCGTGCAGCGCCGGCAAATGCCGGGTCGTCGCCGAACCTTGAACCGCAGAACACACAGACTGAGAAGAAATGATCGGACATCAATGGTGCTTACTGTCTAATTGGAATGGAAATGTGTTTACGGAGTTGCTATCTCTGTGGCAAGGCGCGATCATGTTGGCGCATAAATTATGGTGGATTGAATGGCGACAGGCAGTGCTATCTCGCAAAACATCGGCTTGGTGGTCGGTGGTGCGGCCATATTAGTTGTGGCTGTCTTGGCGGGAATTGTCATTTCGCGCACCGATACCAGTCCACCAGATCCTGTGAAAACAGAGGTTTCCAAACCACTAACCGGCGACCCGGCAACAAGTGTTAAGATCCCTGCGGCGACCAGCGAAGCAACTGATAAACCCAGCGAAACTGCTGCCGCAAACGTTGAAGGTGGGGATGCGTCGGCGGCCAAAAAATCGGTTGTCGCCTCAATTCAGCCGGATGCGGCCTCGACTGACGCCGGAGCATCTGCACCGGATACGGTGATTGTGACAGCAACACCTGCTGTTGCGCCGATAAAAGCGCCAACATTTGATCTGGTTCGGGTGGATAAAGCCGGGTCCACCGTTGTCGCCGGCAAATCTGCCCCAGCGGCCGAGGTTGACATTGTGCTGGACGGGAAAGTGATCGCAACGGTCAAGGCAGACGGGCAGGGCGGGTTTGTAGCGCTGCTTGATCTGGCCCCGTCATCCGAACCGCAGACCCTGACTTTGGTCGCGCGCGATGTCACCGGACAAGAAATCGCGTCGGAAGATCGGGTGTTTGTGATGGCACCGGAAGCGGTTGCGGCGGCTAAAACAAATCCTGCTGTGGAACCTGCCGTTTTGCCGGCACCCGAGCCCGCGGTGATCACAGGAAAAGTCGTACAAGCTCCCGTGGCTACACCAACAACGGACGAAGCCCTTGCTGTAAATTCCCCGACTAAGGCTGCCGCTGAAGCATCGGTTGCGCAGGAATTGCCGGCAGCAAGTTCCGCCCAAGCTAAAGCCCAATCACAGGAAACAACTGAGCAGGCAACATCGGAAGGAGCGACGAGTGTTGAAGCCGCTGAAGCCAAGGCTGAGCCGCAAACCACGCCAGTGGTGGATCAGCGTCCGGTCGTTGTTATCGCCACAAAAGATGGGGTGAAACTGGTTCAGGCACCAACGCCCGAAGCACCAGACGTTATGGATAACGTGTCCCTTGATTTGATCGCCTATGATGCAGATGGCGAAGTGGAACTCAGTGGGCGCGGTAAGGCTGAACGGCATATTCGGATTTATGTTGATGATCTTCCGGTGAAAACCCAAGCGGTTGGTGCTGATGGGTTCTGGAAACTGTCGCTGCCCGAAGTTAGCCCCGGCACCTATAGGTTGCGGGTTGATGAACTTGATGGGCTGGGTCGTGTGACCTCGCGGGTTGAAACGCCGTTCAAAAAGGAAGATGCCAGCGCCATCGCAACGGTTGCCAGCGCGACACCTGCCTCAACAACCGAACCTGTGGTTCAACCGAAGGCCATCGAAAAGGTCACAATTCAACCGGGCGCGACTTTGTGGGCCTTGGCCAAGGCCAACTATGGCGACGGGCGGTTATACGTGCAAATTTTTAAGGCCAATCGCAAGGCTATCAAAGATCCGAACCTGATTTTCCCCGGCCAAATTTTCACTATTCCTGACTAAATAACGGTCAATGGTTGGGCTTGGGGATCGCCTGCCACAAGTATTTCAGTTGCGAATAAATCTTCATTCGGCTCTGGTCAGTCGCAAACCGGCCCCCTATGTATTCGAATTCAAGGGGGATGCATGACCGACCAAACCGACGCAGATAGAGACAATACGCAAAGTGGTTGGCGGACGATCCGCAAGGTTTCCCCCTATTTGTGGCCAAAAGATCAAGCTTGGGTAAAGTGGCGGGTCACTGCCGCTCTGTTCATGCTGCTGTTGTCTAAAATTATTTCGGTTTTAACGCCGTTTTTCTATAAGGGCGCAGTTGACACTATGGCGCCTGGGGCCGGACCTGAAACTGGTGTTTTTATGTTAATCGCCGGTGCTGTAGGCCTGACGGTTGCTTACGGCGTGGCGCGATTGATGACGATCGGATTTGCGCAATTGCGCGACGCGGTGTTCGCTCCGGTTGGCCAGCGTGCTCTCAGGCGGTTGGCGCTTGAAACCTTTCAGCATATGCACGCGCTGTCATTGCGATATCACATCACGCGCAAGACCGGTGGGCTTAGCCGGATCATCGAACGTGGCGTTAAGGGCGTAGATTTCTTGCTCCGCTTCTTGCTGTTCTCGATTGGGCCACTGGTTCTTGAACTTTTGATGATCGCCGGAATTCTGTTTTTTGTCTTTGATGTTTGGTACTTGGCGATCGTTGCTGTGACCATTGCGATCTATATCTGGTTCACGTTCAAAGTTACCGAATGGCGGGTGAAAATCCGCAAAGAAATGAACGACCAGGATACCGACGCCAATCAAAAGGCCATCGACAGCCTGCTGAATTTTGAAACCGTCAAATATTTCAATGCCGAAGCGCGCGAAGCCGGGCGGTACGATAATGCCATGCGGCAATACGAGGCTGCGGCGCTGAAAACTGCGTATTCGCTGGCATTTCTGAATTTTGGCCAGTCGTTTCTGATCACCGCCGGTTTGGTCGGTGTTATGGTTCTTGCCGCCATCGGCGTGCAGGCAGGCGATTTGACGGTGGGCGATTTCGTGATGGTCAACGCCTATATGATCCAGATTACCATGCCGCTGAATTTTCTTGGCACGGTTTATCGCGAAATACGGCAATCCTTGATTGATATGGCCCAGATGTTCGATCTGCTGGAACAGCCACCCGAGGTGAAGGATATTAAGAACGCGCCTGCTCTGAAAGTCGAGGGTGGTGAAGTCAGGTTTGAGAATGTCGATTTCCGCTATGAGGCCGAACGGGGTATTCTGCACGGGTTTGATCTGACGGTTAAAGCCGGACAAACAGTGGCGATTGTCGGGCCTTCGGGTTCGGGAAAATCGACGATCGGACGCCTGTTGTTCAGGTTTTATGATGTCAATAAAGGGGCCTTGTTGATCGATGGGCAAGACGTGCGCGAGATCAGCCAAACCTCGTTGCATGACAAAATCGGTATCGTGCCGCAAGACACTGTGCTGTTTAACGATACCATCGGATATAACATTCTTTATGGCAGGTCGGACGCCAGCATCGAGGAAATGATTGATGCCGCAAGAGCCGCCAAAATTCACGATTTCATCGTCAGTCTGCCGGATGGTTATGAAACAACTGTGGGCGAACGTGGGCTGAAGCTGTCGGGCGGTGAAAAACAACGGGTCGGGATTGCCAGAACCTTGTTGAAAAACCCGCCGATCTTGTTGCTGGACGAGGCGACCTCGGCTTTGGACACGGAAACCGAGCGGGATATTCAGGACAGTTTACGACTGATGGGGCAGGGCCGCACGGTCATAACCATCGCACATCGGCTTTCTACAATCGTCGATAGTGATGTTATTGTTGTTTTGGAACAAGGGCATATCGTGGAGCAAGGCACGCACGAGGTGTTGCTGGCACGTGATGGGCGATATGCGCATATGTGGCAACGCCAACAAGCAGGTGACGAGGACGAGGTTGCCGCGTAACGACAGCGACCGAAAGGTGGCTTTTGCCTTGGCAATCAGCCCCGCTTCGCGCTATGAGGTTGCAAGTTTTGAAGCAGGACCGGAGGGCGCACCTTGAGCGAGACAGACAGCTTTATTGAAGAAGTCAGCGACGAAGTGCGCCGCGACAAGTTATTTGCACTTTATCGCAAATACGGCTGGATCGCTGGCGTTATCGTGGTGCTGGTTGTCGGTGCCGCGTCATACAACGAATGGCGCAAGCATACTGAAATACAGGCGGCGCAGGGCTTTGGCGACGCGATCATGACTGCACTAACCGCCGAGGATGTGGCCAAACGGAGCGACGCAATCGCGTTGGTTGCCGCACCGACGTCTGAAACACAGGCCTTTCTTGATCTGCTGCAAGCCGCCGCTAAAACCGAGGCCCGTGACCGCGATGGAGCACTCGCCCTGCTGGACGGCTTGGCCGCAAATCCGGATGCGCCGCAAACCTACAGATCGCTGGCTGAATTAAAGGCTGTTATGCTGCGTGGGGCCAGCCAGGATCGCACCGCGCGCCTTGCGGTTTTGGACAAACTGGCGACGCCGGGAAACCCGTTTCGGGCGTTGGCGATGGAACAAAAGGCGCTGGCCCTGTATGAATTCGGCGAAACGGATGCAGCTTTAGGCCTGCTTTTGGCCATTCTCGAAGAACCGGAAGTATCACAGGGCTTGCTTGAACGCTCGCAACAGTTAATTGTGGCACTGGGTGGCACAGTGCCACAATCGCCAACTGTGGATCCAACTAACGGCTGAACCGCCTGATGAATGGTGGAAGGCAGAGGAAATGAGGGGGCAAGTCACGTGCAGCTGAACCGGTTCATCTTATTGCCTATTCTTGCGGCATTGCTGATTTCTTGTGCCAAGAAAGAAGAAATTCTTGACGGCCAACGATTTGACATCCGCACCCCGCTTGATCAGGCTGTGCCTACACTGAATGGGGTCTCGCCAAGTGCTGATGTTATCAATCGCACGATACCGATAAAACTGCCGGCCGCGAAGAACCTTGCCAATTGGACTCATCGCAACAGTGGTGCCGATCACGCAGCCCCCAATCTGGCGCTGGCAGCCAACCTTACGCATATCTGGTCGGCTAATATCGGCAATGGCAATGACCGCAAGCATCGCATCACCTCGGATCCGATTGTCTCCGGTGGGATGATCTTTACGCTGGATGCCGAAAGCCGGGTTATGGCGCATTCGACCGATGGCAAACCGGTTTGGCAGCGCAGTCTGACGCCAGGTATCGAAAAATCCGATGAAGCGTCTGGCGGCGGCTTGGCCTATGAAAGCGGTGTAATATACGCCACAACCGGGTTCGGAGTTTTGACCGCACTCAGAGCCACCGACGGAAGTGTTTTGTGGGAGCAAAAACTGGGTGCCCCGGTTACCGCGGCCCCGATGGTTTCCAAAGGCCGGGTCTATGTGGTGTCACGCGACAACCGCGCCTGGGCGATCAATACCAAAAACGGCAGGGTCGATTGGCAGCAGCAAAGCACGACAGCGGATGCGGGCCTGATGGGCGGATCGAGCCCGGCCATAGCAGGGCGCACAGTCATATTGCCGTTCAGCTCGGGCGAGATGGTCGCGGCACTCACCGGCAACGGCCTCAGGGTCTGGAGCGTCGCCGTATCCGGCTCGCGGCGCGGCCAGGCGCGTTCGAATATCAGCGACATTTCCAGTGATCCGGTCATCGCTGGCAATCGGATTTATGCGGCCAACCAATCCGGGCGGATTGTGGCGGTTGACCGTCAGTCAGGCGAACGCCTGTGGACCGCCAATGAAGGCTCATACAGCCCGGTCTGGCCCGTAGGTGGGTCGGTGTTTCTGGTATCGGACGCCAGCCAATTGGTGCGGCTTGACGCGCGCAACGGTGACACGATTTGGGCGGTTGATCTGCCGCTTTACAAAAAAGAAAAAACCCATCGCAGCAGCTATGCGCATTACGGCCCGGTTCTGGCAGGTGGGCGTCTGATTGTTGCCTCAAGCGACGGGAGTTTGCGCAGCTTTGATCCGGCGTCAGGCGAACTGCTCAGCGAGGTGTCAGTTCCGTCAGGTGCCGCATCGCAGCCGGCAATTGTCAACGGCGTGCTATATGTGTTGTCGCAAAACGGACAATTACACGCTTATCGCTAGGCGCTGAATGATCGGGCCTTTCCTATGCTTTGAATAGGGTGTAGGGGGCATGGTTCCAACCCCAGAGGCTTTTCATGTCCTTCACACTCGCCATCGTGGGCCGCCCGAACGTGGGCAAATCCACGCTGTTTAACCGCCTAGTCGGCAAGAAACTGGCCTTGGTCGATGACCAGCCCGGCGTTACCCGTGACCTGCGCGAAGGCGAAGGTCGCATGGGCAATATGCGGTTTACGGTCATTGACACGGCAGGCCTTGAAGAAGTTACCGACGACAGCCTGCAAGGGCGGATGCGGCGGTTGACAGAACGCGCGGTCGATATGGCCGACGTCTGCCTGTTCATGATTGATGCGCGTGTCGGGATCACTCCTTCAGACAGGTTTTTTGCCGAAATTCTTCGCAAACGGGCGCCAAGGGTCATTCTGGCTGCCAATAAATCCGAAGGCCGCGCTGCCGAGGCCGGATATCTCGAGGCTTACGAACTGGGCTTGGGCGAGCCGATTTCCTTGTCCGCCGAACATGGGCTGGGAATGGTTGATCTGGCGATCGCGCTTGAACCAATTTCCGAAGAATTCGATCAGGTGGCGTACGAGCCGGAAGTTGACGTCGACATATCAGACGATGTCGAGGAAGAGGATGACGGGCCGTTGCCTCCCAGCGGCAAGCCAATGCAAATCGCAGTGGTTGGTCGCCCGAATGCGGGTAAGTCCACGCTGATCAACAAAATCCTTGGCGAAGACCGGCTGCTGACCGGCCCCGAAGCCGGCATTACGCGTGACGCGATTTCGGTCAACACCGAATGGATGGGCACGAAAATGCGCATCTTTGATACGGCTGGTATGCGCAAAAAAGCGCGGGTTCAGGAAAAGTTGGAAAAACTGTCAGTGTCCGACGGCTTGCGGGCGGTGAAATTCGCCGAAGTCGTGGTGGTGTTGCTGGACGTGGACAGCTCGTTTGAACAACAAGATTTGCGCATCGCAGATTTGGCCGAACGCGAGGGTCGCGCGGTGGTCGTTGCGGTCAATAAGTGGGACCTGGAAGGCGAAAAGCAGGAAAAGCTGAAAGAACTGCGCGAAGCGTTCCTGCGTTTACTGCCGCAATTGCGCGGCGCACCGATGGTGATGATTTCGTCCCTGACAGGCAAGGGCCTTGATCGTCTGAACACAGCCATTTTGCAGGCCTATGAAACCTGGAATATGCGGGTCTCGACCGCGCGTCTTAATCGCTGGTTGATTGGTATGCTGGAAGCCCATCCACCGCCCGCACCGGGCGGCAAGCGTATCCGGATGCGTTACATGACACAGGTCAAGACCCGACCGCCAAGTTTCGTTGTGATGTGCTCGCATCCCGACCTGCTGCCAGCCAGTTACAGTCGCTATCTTGTCAACGGTCTGCGCGAGAGTTTCGACATGCCGGGCACCCCGATCCGGATTTTTCTGCGCTCGCAAAGCGACAAAAACCCTTATCGGGACAAGAAGGAAAAGAAGGTGACCAAAATCACCAAACACCTTGAGGGCAAGTGGCAGGGTAAACGCAGGTCAAAGGCTTAGGTCACGGGGCCAGCGTCAGAATTTGCGCCAACAGCCTTGCGGCCTCGACCTTTGGGGCCGTCAACGCTGATCGGTCTTCGCCCGGAAAGAACCTTGCACGCAAGGCGGTTGGCATGGGTTTGGGTGCGAAGGTTTTCACACTGGGACCTATCGTCATGCTTTCGGCTGCCCAACTGTCCCACAGGGCCTTTTGCGCGGATTTTGCCGCCCCATAAGCCGCCTGAAACTTTTGCCCCGATACATTATCAACCGGCAAAATAGCGGTTCCTTTTTTGGCTTTCAGCAGCGGGTCAATCATCGAAATCAATTGCTGCGTGGCGCGAATATTGGTGGCAAGCGTTTTGTCCCAGTCCTTGTCAGGAATATGGCCAACCGGCGACAAAGGCCCCGCAAAAATCGCTGAATGCAGCCACAAATCAAGCCCGCCCCAGCGTTCATAAATCGAAAGGCACAGGCGTTCCAGCCCGGCTTGATCGTTGATATCAAGCGGCACCAAGGTAGCACTTCCGCCGGTGGCCTGAATGCGGTCATCCAGTTCCTCAAGTGCGCCGACAGTGCGCGCCAAAGCAAGAACGTGATAACCAGCCGCCGCCAATCCCTCGGCCATGGCAGCACCAAAGCCGCGCGAGGCTCCGGTTATTAGCGCGATTTTTGGGCTCATTCCGCCGCCTTCAGCTGAAACCCCTTGTCCAGCATATCGCGCGGGCGCACCGGGTATTCGCCGGAAAAGCAGGCGTCGCAATATTGCGGTCGGGTTGCGTTTCGACCGTCGGGTGCACCGGCGGCGCGGTACAAGCCATCAAGCGAAATGAACCGCAGGCTGTCAACGCCAAGATGCGCGCACATCTGATCTTCGGTCATATGGCTGGCCAGAAGTTTGTCCTTATCCGGTGTATCAACGCCATAAAAACAAGGCCAAGCGGTTGGCGGCGAGGCGATACGGAAATGTACCTCGGACGCCCCGGCATCAAGGATCATCTCCTTTATTTTCATGCTGGTGGTGCCGCGAACCACGGAATCGTCAACCAGAATGACCCGTTTGCCGCGGATCAGGGCACGGTTTACATTCAGCTTTAGCCGCACCCCCATATTGCGGATCTGCTCGGTCGGTTCGATAAACGTGCGTCCCATATATTGGTTGCGGATGATCCCCATCGCATAAGGAATGCCGCTTTGCTGGCTGTATCCGATCGCTGCCGGCGTGCCGCTATCCGGAACGGGGCAGACCAGATCCGCATCGACCGGGGCTTCTTTGGCCAGTTCCACGCCGATCTGACGACGGGTTTCATAGACCGAGCGCCCGCCCAAAATACTGTCAGGCCGCGAGAAATAGACATGTTCGAAAATGCAGGGCCGGGCGTTCTGAGGATCAAACGGGCTGAAACTTTCGACGCCATTTCCACTGATAACCACCATTTCGCCGGGTTCGATTTCACGCACGAAATCTGCTCCGATAATGTCCAAAGCGCAGGTTTCTGAACTAAGCACCCAACCGTCGCCCAATTTGCCCAGCATCAGGGGGCGAACACCCAAAGGGTCGCGCACACCGATCAGTTTGCTGCGGGTCATTGCCACGATTGAAAACGCGCCTTCGACCCGCCGAAGCGCGTCTTTCATGCGTTCTGGAATGTTCGACTGGATTGACCGCGCCATCAGATGAATGATGCATTCACTGTCGCTTGAAGATTGAAAAATCGACCCGCGTTCGATCAGTTCCCGCCTTAAGGCGATGGCGTTGGTAATGTTGCCGTTATGTGCAAGGGCGCATCCACCCATCGAAAATTCGCCGAAAAATGGCTGCACATCGCGAATGGCGGTGTTGCTTTTGGTGCCCGAGGTTGAATACCGAACATGCCCGATGGCCAATTCACCCGGCAGCGTGTCCATAAGACTGGCCTTAGTGAAATTATCCCGCACGTAACCGAATCGTCTGGCAGAATTAAAGCCGGTTTCAGGATCGTGGCTGACGATGCCGCCTGCTTCCTGACCGCGATGTTGCAGGGCATGCAGGCCTAATGCGACGAAATTTGCCGCCTCGGCCACCCCGATCACGCCAAATACACCACATTCCTCTTTCAGTTTATCATCATCAAACGGATGGGCGAGGAAGGGTTTCATCAAGTCGCGCATGAAGCGTTCACATCCGGGGCTGCCAATGATGCCCCCTCTTAAATTGTGCGGAGTGCAGAGTCACGCGCGCATCGGCATTGCGCCTAACTTTTTATCCTTCATCGGCTAAATTCGCCTAATTGCCAGTGGTGTTTGGGGCGCAGCTGACGGTCAGTTGGCTGTAACGGCTGGTTATCCACTCTGGCGCCTCGGTTGGCACCTGTTTTTCAATCACGTCCTTGCTTTGCGCAAATATACCGGCCGACCGCGACGTGTCGATTATTGCTACACCTTGGCCTGCCGGCACAAATTTATCATAAAGCACAAAGGCGATCGCAACCAAAACGGCACCACGTAATATGCCGAACAAAAAGCCAAGACCTTGATCAAACCCGCCCAAGGCAGATTTCTGGACCAAATTTGAAAACAACGGTGTGAACACAGAAACCACAATCAATGCAGCGGTGAAAACCACGAAAAACGCCGCCAGAATTGATAATTCGCAACTATCTGCCAGCATATCGCCAACAACCGGAATTTCTTTGACCAGCGGTTCGACCTGCGGCGCAAAGGTATAAGCGACGATCGTTGCAACCACCCATCCGGCAATCGACAAAACTTCACGCACAAATCCGCGCGAATACGCAAGGATTGCCGAAATCAGAACGATGCCAGCGATTGCAGCATCAACCAAAGTAAAACCGTCCATTTATGCTCGATCCCTTGCCTAGGCCGTAATATCCCCAAAGACTTCTACAATAAACTCTGCAAGGTCCGAAAGTTTTTTTAGGGAAAATTCGGGGGTTGAGGCTCGTTTGACACTTGATGGTGCAATTGCGGCGCAAAACCCCAGTTTTGCCGCCTCTTTAAGGCGAGCTTCTGCCTGTGTTATCGGCCGCAAAGCTCCGGAAAGACTGATTTCACCGAAAATCACCGTGTCCGTTGGCAGGGGATGATCTTGGCGCGCACTGATCAGGGCCGCGGCAACCGCTAAATCTGCGGCTGGTTCAGAAATCCGCATCCCGCCTGCAATATTCAGGTATACATCCATGCCGCCGAATGAAATTCCACAGCGCGCTTCCAGTACCGCCAAGATCATCGCCAAACGGCCACTGTCCCAGCCAACGACATTTCGCCGCGGTGTGGCAAGCGAGCTTTGGGCCACAAGCGCTTGAATTTCCACCAGAACCGGTCGAGTACCCTCGATACCAGCGAAAACCACGGAACCCGATGCAGGCTGATCCCGTTCGGATAAGAACAAGGCCGAGGGGTTCGGTACTTCGGCCAATCCGGCACCGGTCATTTCAAACACACCGATTTCATCAGCGGGCCCAAAGCGGTTTTTTACTGCCCGCAGAATGCGAAACTGATGCCCGCGTTCACCTTCAAAATACATTACGGTATCAACCATATGCTCAACCACCCGCGGCCCGGCGATCTGGCCGTCCTTGGTGACATGCCCGACAAGAACAACCGAAATCCCCCGTCGCTTGGCAAATGTGGTCAATTCATGTGCCGCAGCACGCACCTGACTGACCGAACCGGGGGCGCTGTCCACATGATCGGCCCACATGGTCTGGATCGAGTCGATGATCGCAAAATCCGGTCTTTCGGCGTCCAGGGTTGTGATGATATCGCGTAAGTTGGTTTCGGCTGCCAACATAACCGGCGCATCGGTCAACCCCAGTCTGTCCGCGCGCATGCGGATTTGGCTGGCGGCTTCTTCACCAGAAACGTACATGGATTTCAGACCCTTGCGGGCAAAAGCTGCAGCAGCTTGCAACAGTAAAGTTGACTTGCCGATACCGGGATCACCAGCCACAAGAATCGCGCTGGCAGGCACAAGGCCACCGCCCAATACCCGGTCAAATTCGTCCATGCCACTGACCGCGCGCACCAGCGGTTTGTCCTTGGTTGTCAGGTCACTAAGTTCAATCCGTCGGCCTTTTGCAGCCCCAAGCGACTTTTTGGCCGGCCCGGACGCCAAAGCCGCCTCTTCAACAATCGAGTTCCATTCCCCGCAAGCTTCACACCGTCCAGCCCATTTTTTGTGGGCCGCACCGCAGGCATTGCAGGTAAAACTGGATTTGCTCATTGCGCGCGCCGTTTAGACAGGATCGAGATCAGAAGCGAGGCGATAACACATCCGGTAAACAGATACAGCCCCCAGGCAGTTTCAATGCGGCCTCGTACACCCGCCACCTCGATCCCAGTGAAAATCACCAGATAAATGGCGATAACAAAAATATCTGCCATTGCCAGTTTACCAATAAATGTCAGAGTATTAGAGACCTTTTCTGACATTAAATCAAAGTGGATCAGCGCAAGCCCGATGATCTTGATGTAGGGTGCAAATATCGCAAAGAAGGTCATCAACAAAGCAAGATATATATCATGCGCCCAGATGCCCTGCAGCGAAGAGATGATCGAGTTTTCCGACAGGCTGAGGAAGGGCAACAGCCCCGACTTCATCAAGGGCGCGAACCAGGCGATGGGGAACAGGATCAGCAGGGACAGGTTGGCGAGTTTGAGGATTAAGTTCATCGCACCGCTCCGCAGTCCCGGACCTGATCCGGGACCTCTGCGCGCATAGGTTCAGAACTGCATCTCACCGCACCGCCTCAATCGGCCCAACAGGTCGCGCGTTGATAAATTGATCCAGATACGGATCGCCCGAAGTGTCCAACCGGTTAATCGGCCCGGTCCATTGGATAACGCCTTCGTGGATCATCGCCACCTGGTCGGCAATTGCACGCACGCTTGACATATCATGGGTGATCGTCATCGCGGTCGCGCCCATTTCCACCACAATCTCGCGGATCAACTCGTTGATAACGCCCGCCATAATCGGATCAAGTCCGGTGGTTGGTTCGTCAAAAAAGATGATCTCAGGCTCAGCCGCGATAGCGCGCGCAAGGCCCACACGTTTTTGCATGCCGCCCGACAATTCAGCCGGAAACAGATCGGCCACGCGCTCTTTCAGACCCACACGGCGCATTTTTTCAATCGCGATGGCGCGGGCCTCTTCTTTGGGCCGCTTCAGGCTGCCGCGCATCAGACGAAAGGCGACGTTTTGCCATACGGGCATTGAATCAAACAAAGCGCCGCCTTGAAACAACATGCCAAAACGGGCCAGAAACGCGTCGCGATCACCTTTGGCCGCATCCTTGCCGTCAACCAGAATTTCGCCCTTATCTACGTTAAGTAAGCCCAGTACGGTTTTGATAAGAACAGATTTACCGGTGCCAGATCCACCGATGATCACCATGCTTTCGCCCTTGTTGACGGTCAGGTTAATGCCGCGCAACACTTGGTTCGCACCAAAGCTTTTGTGGACGTTGCGAAATTCGATCATTGGTGTGGTCATGATGAGAAAAACAATTCTGTTAACAGATAGTTAACGGTCAGGATCATGACCGAAGCCGACACCACCGCATTGGTGGTGGCACGGCCAACACCCTGTGCGCCGCGGCCTGAATTCATCCCGTGATAACACCCCATCAAGGCCACGATAAAGCCAAACACCGAGGCTTTGACCAAGCCTGACGAGATATCCCAAAACTCAAGAAAATCGACCGTGTTCTTGATATAAGCGCCGGAATTCAGGCCCAACCGTGAAGTGCCGACCAAATATCCACCAAAAATGCCGATAGAATCGCCCACGGCCACCAAGATTGGCATTGCCAATGTGGCGGCAAGCACACGCGGCACCGTCAGATATTTCATCGGATTGGTGGAAAGGGTCACCAGCGCGTCGATCTGTTCGGTGA
>DJBQ01000154.1:889-5071 GCA_002430125.1 Rhodobacterales bacterium UBA5972 | reverse complement strand
TAAGGGCGACAAGGCTTCAGGCTGAAAAGTGTTGAAAATGTCCAAAGCCAGCGGAACCGGCAGGATTTTCGACAAACTATCCACCGCCTGAAAGCCATATGTCCAGTGATCCGCCGCAAAGCCTGCATCGGTTATCAGCACGCTCATTGCGTCACCTCATGCGCCACTCGATTTACGGCAAAGTGAATGCCGCATTCGGTTTTTTCGGTTTTCCGCCAACGCCCTGCGCGGCTATCTTCACCTAAATCAACGCGGCTGGTGCAGGGTTTGCATCCAATCGACGCAAAACCTTTGGCCACTAAAGGATGGCGCGGCAGGTTGTTGTTTTCAATGTAATCCGTCAGATCCTGTCGCGCCCAATGGGCCAGAGGGTTGATTTTGATCCGGCTGTCACCATCGGCTTCAAAAGACGACAAAGCTTGCCGCTGGCCCCCGTGATAACGTTTGCGCCCGGTTATCCAGCCGTCAAACCCCGCCAATCCCTGCGCCAGTGGTTCAACTTTGCGCAAATCACAGCATGCATCCGGCTCATAAAGGTGCAAAAGATTTTCAGGATCGCGCGAAAACAGCGCCTCGCGCTTTGGGCGCAGCACACGGATATCCGTCAAGCCGAACGCGGCGGCGAGTTTTGTCTGATAGGTCAGGGTTTCAGTAAACAGCAGTTCACTGTCGATAAACAGAATCGGCAGGCTGGGATCCATGATCGAGATCAAATGCAACAAAACCACAGATTCTGCCCCGAACGAGGACACAAGGCAGATGCGCCCGATCATTGGGTCAGACAGCGCATGCGACAGAACCGAAACCGCGCCGTTGCCGTGGTATTGATGGTTCAATTTCGCCGCCCGGTCGGTGACAGATACTAGCGGGAGCTCAAGCGGCATGGCGACCAACACCCCCATCATATAGCGCGGTTTTGAACGGGGCCATGCCCAACCGGCGATAGGTTTCAAGGAACGGCTCGGCTGTGTGGCGAAGTGCAAGATAGGTGGTGATCAGACGCTCGACAGCTGGCAAAATCTCGTCCGCTGAAAACCCCGGCCCGGTGCGGGTGCCAATCGTTGCGCTTTGCGTCGCATCGCCACCAAGCGTGATCTGATAGCTTTCAACCCCGGATTTTTCGAGGCCGAGAATGCCGATATGCCCTAAATGGTGGTGCCCGCAGGCGTTGATGCAGCCGGATATTTTGACCTTAAGCGGCCCAATATCCTGTTCCAGTTTCAGGTCCTGAAATCTGACGGCGATTTGCTGCGCTATCGGAATCGACCGTGCGGTGGCCAAGGCGCAATAATCCATTCCGGGGCAGGCGATGATATCGGAGATTAAACCAATATTGGCGCTGGCGAGGTCTGCGGCTTTAAGGGCTTGGTAAACCCGAGGCAAAAACGCGCGGTGGATGTGCGGCAAAATGATATTCTGCTCGTGGCTGACCCTTAGTTCATCATGTCCGTATTGCCGGGCAATATCGGCCAGCGCACGCATTTGCGCCGACGTGGCATCACCCGGAGTTTGCCCGGGTTTTTTCAGTGAAATCGTGACGATGGCATATTCAGGGCGTTTATGCGCGGCGATATTGGTGTCGACGAAGGACCGGAAAGCCGGATTTTGCCGGTTTCCGGTTTCAAATTCAACCAACGGCAAATTCAGCGACGCTGGCAGGGCAAAGGCGCGTTCAATTTCCGCCAGCAGCACCTGATCGCTGCCGTCAAATCCGGCTTTCTGGATTCGAAACCGATCTTCGACCATCGCGCGGATCGCCTCGATCCCGGTTTCGTGGACGGTGATCTTGATCCGGGCTTTGTACTTGTTATCCCGCCGCCCCAGCAGGTTATAGACCTGCAAGATTGCTTCAAGATATGGCAGCAAATCGGCTTTTGGCAGGAAATCCCGCAAGACCTTGCCTATCATTGGCGTACGGCCAAGGCCGCCACCGACAATCACCTGATATCCACTGGCTCCGCTGCCTGATTTCACCAGCCTCAGGCCAATGTCATGCGCCCGAATAACCGCCCGGTCTTGTTCAGCCCCAATCACCGCCAACTTGAATTTGCGCGGCAGAAAAGCGAATTCAGGGTGATCGGTTGACCATTGCCGGATCAATTCGGCAGTTGGCCTTGGA
Organism: Rhodobacterales bacterium UBA5972; assembly: GCA_002430125.1. Lineage (GTDB taxonomy): Bacteria > Pseudomonadota > Alphaproteobacteria > Rhodobacterales > Rhodobacteraceae > UBA5972. The sequence goes on along the minus strand of DJBQ01000154.1, from coordinate 2,952 downwards.
TCAGAAATTTCATCCGCCGCCGCACCGGCAAAATGGTCGGCCGTGACGTTGCGGATGCAATTGCCCGAGGTTTGGATCGCGTGCATTTCAACTTCGGCCAGACTGTCCAGAATGTCTGGCACGTCGTTTAGCTTTGGCCAGTTGAACTGGATATTCTGGCGGGTTGTAAAGTGACCATACCCCTTGTCAAACCGATCTGCGATATCTGCCAAGCGGTGCATTTGCTGGCTGTTCAGCGTGCCGTACGGTACGGCGACACGCAGCATATAGGCGTGCAATTGCAGATACAGCCCGTTCATCAGACGCAGGGGTTTGAATTCGTCTTCGGTCAGGCTGCCATCAATTCGACGCGCCACCTGGGCACGAAATTGCTGGTTCCGGGACGCAACGAACGCCCGGTCGAACTGGCTGTAGCTGTACATGGTTTATCCTAGAGTGTTTGTTCGGCCTGCTTGCCGTGAAACATGTTCGAGGGGCCGCGCATACGGAACCCTTCGCGGAAATGGGTTGGTGTCGGACAGCCATCAATGCTTTGCGCTGCTTCTATCAAATACGGCCCGACGACGGTGTTGGTTTGGCCTTCGGCTTCGGCCAACAGGTCGATAGCGGCAAGTGGGTCGGTGATCACTTTGGCAAGTTCAAACCGGTTGACCCATGTGTGATCTTTTCCAAAGTAAATGACTTCACCACTTAGCAAATGGTTTGCGGTCAGGATTTTGCCGGTAAATCCGGTTGGTTGGCGTGACATCGTTGAAACTTTCGTTTATGCGGCCCAACGCGCCGGTTTTGCGTCGATCAGTTCAGCAGAACGAAGTGAACCAAACAGTGGGCGCAACAGAGCATTGGGAACATTTGGCAAGCGGATTGAAACGTCTGGAGTGATCCGAACGGCCCCATGACCAAGCGTTTCAGCCGCATCAGCAATTGCGGCCAATTTGGCCGCACTTAACCGGCCTGCCAGCGGGATAACCACAAGGCGATATCCTTCGCGGGCATGCGGCACAGTGAAAGCCTTCACAAAGGCGTCAAAGGCCGGATCTTGGGTGCGGGCGCGGGCGAACCTGTCTTGTGGCAAATCAAGATACTCGACATCCGCGACTTGCGGTGCAGGCAGGGCCAGTCGTTCAGCCTTGGTCATTGGGGTGTCAAACAGCACACCTCCGCCAAGCATAAAACGCACATCGCCGCGGGTTTTGGCAAGTTCGGCAATCGCGCGCAAACGTGACACGTCCAGTAAGCTGTCTGGATTGATAAAGCTGGTTTTATGATCGGTGATCGCGTTCATTTGGTTTGGTCCTTGTCTTGTTGCCCGGTAATCGTGCTGGGCTGTTGTCTATAATAGAACAATTTTCTTCCAAAATTGCTATATATCCATTGAAATAAGAACTTAATCGCGATAGACAGGCCATAAATGGGTAATTGTTCTGAAATTTGGTGAGGTCGCGAATGTCTGTCCAACTTGACGCTACTGACAGGAAAATCCTTTTTGAACTGCAAGCCGATGCCAGCCAGTCTTTGGACGAAATTGCCCGAAAAGTAGGGGCATCCAAGACGCCGGTATGGAATCGGATCAAGAAATTGCGCGAAAAAGGCGTGATCAAACAGCAGACGGTCTTATTAGATGCCGAAGCACTTGGGCTTGAGGCGTGTTTCTTTGTTCTGATCCGCACATCCGAACACGAGGCCGATTGGCAGAGCAAGTTTCTGCGCACGCTGAAAGAACGCCCCGAAGTGCTTGAGGCGCACCGACTGGCAGGTGATATCGACTATATTTTGAAGGTACGGGTGAAGAACGCCAAGGCTTATGACGCGTTTTATCAGGCGTTGATTTCCGAGGTCAGAATATTCAACGTAACCGCGCTGCTGTCGATGGAAGAGATAAAATCGACAACTATGCTGGCGCTCTAGACCGTTTCGCCGCGCCCGCGCAGTGGGATTTCCTTCAGCACGAAAGTCAGCCCCAATGCCAACAGGGCAGCAGTGGCCGAGATCAGGAATATCGGGTGCAATGCCTCGGTGAAGGCAGTGACTACCCCGATCCGGATACCATCCGGCAGTCGGGG
>DJBQ01000154.1:0-750 GCA_002430125.1 Rhodobacterales bacterium UBA5972 | reverse complement strand
ATACCATCCGGCAGTCGGGCCACAGCTACTGCGTTCAGCGATCCGGCGTCGATCCCGCCGGGCAGGGCCGCGCCAAGTTTCACGGCAAGGCTATTGGTGAATAAGGCGCCAAACAAAGCCCCGCCAAAGATACCCTGCACTTTGCTGCGCTCGCGCGGTGGATTCACATCGGCAATAACGGTCAACGCAAGCACGAACAACCCGCAGCCGCCAACGCCTTGGATTGCACGTGACGCGATCAGAAACCACATGGTCGTTGACAGACCCGCCAGCGCCGAACCCAGCAGGAACAACACGACAGAAATCTGCATCATCACCTTGCGGCCGTAAAGGTCACCCAATTCGCCGTAAATAGGTGCAACCACGGTTGATGTCAGCAAATAGGGGTTACCACCCAGCTGAGGTGGTTCAGCCCTCCCAAATCCGCGACAATGGTTGGCAGGGCGGTTGAAATGATGGTCTGATCAAGCAACAGCATCACCGCAACAGCCGACAGAATAAGACGGGTTGATCGCTGCGTTTCGGGTTGGGTTTGTTCAGGTATCAATAGACATGCCTAAATCGGTGCCGGCCAAATCGCAGTTGGGGCAGGTGGAAACGAAGAAAATACAGGAAAGTTGCCGCATTGGCGAGCCCGGGTGAGGCCGATTGATATAGCTTAAAAACCCGCATCAATCCTTGTTCAACCGGTCAGATTTCTTGCGTACCAGAACCATGCGTAAATCATGCATCGTCATCAGCAATTGATAG
>DJBQ01000055.1:17024-25232 GCA_002430125.1 Rhodobacterales bacterium UBA5972 | reverse complement strand
CGCCTGTTGTATTGCGGTGCCTGACCTGTGCCCAAGCTGTAGTTGCCAGCCTGGCCGACTGATCCATCAACAAGCGTTAGGCTGTTGACCGTACCCACGCTGGTGCGAGTGCCACCTGACATCAAGCATCTCGCCTACACTTTTTACGCGAATGGTTGTGCCGAATGACCCACGGCACGGTCTTTCAGAAACGGGATTCCCAATCGGGCATCAGCCGTTTTGCCTCGGCTATTGTCGCGTCTAATTCACCATCGGCCCAAGTGCCGTAACACCTCGCAGCACGGTTGCTTATCCATGATTGCGCCTCTGCGTCGGACATGGCCATCAGGTCTGCTCCGAAATCTTTGGGCAAAGGCGGTGCGCCGGGTTCGTCTTGGAGACTCAGGATGCGGGTTAGCATCATTTGCCCCAAAGACGGGCGTGGATGGCCGTCGGGGCGATAAAACAGACTGGGTGCAGGTTCGCGAACCATCCCCTCCATTGTTACCGCATTCGGATAGCGAAACGAATGATAAGTGATGTTGGATTTGCAGGTATTGGCGAGGCGCTGCATCAGCGCCAATCCCGTGCGGCTGACGGTGCCGTCGCCGCCGCAAATGTAAGGCGCTTCGTAAAGATGAATATCGACTTGAGCGTCGCAAAGCAACGTAACCGCTGCGGCAAGGTCATTCAGTTGTGGGACTTGGTTGCCCCCTTTTCCACGGTCGCTATCGGATGGAACGCTGGGGACGGTCATCCATGTCTTCATATCGGCAATAAGTTTTGCTTCCGCCCGCCAGTCACGGCGTTGATAAGACGGCAGTAAACTTTCAATCGGGACGCCGGCGCGTTGCTTGTAAAGCGTTTCAAGAAACGCAAAATTGAAACCCAACGCTGCCCCTGATGTGTTGATCTTGATCAGGCGGTGCATCTTGGCCGTGGGGTTCACGCTGCCGTCGCGGTTGATATATAAGATGCGTTCGTCAAACTGATGTTCAACCCGGCTGGCCATTGGCGCGTCATAAAAGCTTTCCAAATCAAGAAAAACCTGTTCTGGCCTATGGACGTTCAGCATATTTTGAATAAGGCGATAGCTTTCAAACGAGGTTGCCCCAGAGATGCCGAAGTTGAAAAACGTCTCGCCGGTCAGATCTTCAACCTTCACCGGGTCAAAGATGTCGCGCACCCAGGAAAAGCCAAAGGAAACTGATTTGGCGTCAACGCTGTCATAAATCATCGGCTTGTATAACCGTGCCCAGCCATAAATCATCTGCGCTGTGCCGACATTTTGCGGCTGGCGGATCAGGTAAAATGTCAGGTTATTTAGCCCAATAATCACCGCGACCATCAGGCCAAGCAGGATCAGGATGCGCCGAAAATGCACCCGGGCGGTTCTGGCAGCACGCGATTTGATTGTCGTCATCTTGGCCCCCTAGAACTGAAAGTAAATGAATGGGCTGAGGTTGGATAACGAGAACCATCCAGCCAAAAACAACACCAGCGAAAACAGCGCCCAGATCAAGTTGAACCGAAACTCAAGCCAGCGGCGTTTCGGGGCAAGTCGCATTTCTTTGGCAAACGCAGCCGGGCGCAGGCTGACCGGAAAGCGTTTGGTGATCTGGATGGTGTTTGGCAGCGCCCAGACGAAAATGAAATAGACCGGAAAGGCCAGGGCAATGCCTTTTTCAAGACTGGTGACCGAGGCCGTATCGGTCAACCCGAACATACCGCTGACAATCCTAAGCGCGCTTTCCAGATCAGGCGCGCGAAAAAACACCCACGTGACGGCAAGGGCAGCAAAGGTCAGGACCACCATTAAAGGGCGGTAAATCATGGTGCGACTAATCCAGGTAAGTACGGGACTGGCGCGGGTCAGTTCGGCCCAAAGGTGATTGATCACCAACATTACGCCATGCAAAGCACCCCACAAAATGAACTGCCATCCCGCCCCGTGCCACAGTCCGCCAAGGGTCATTGTGCCGACAAGTGCAAGCATAGTGCGGCCATGTCCGTGCCGGCTGCCACCAAACGGAATATACAGAAACTCCTGCAAAAACCGACTGAGGGTGATGTGCCAACGCCGCCAAAACTCGCGGATGCTGGCGGCCTTGTAGGGCGAGAAAAAGTTGACCGGCAGTTTCAGGCCAAAGATCAGCGCAAGTCCGATGGCCATGTCGGAATAGCCGGAAAAATCAAGGTAGATCTGAAAACTATATCCGATCGCGCCGGTCCAGGCGTCCAGAAAACTGACGGCGTGACCTGCGGCGGCATGGTCAAACACGATGTCGATGAACGGCACATAGGGATCGATCAACACGGACTTTTTGAACAATCCAGCGGAAAACAAAAAGAACCCAAGCGAGAAATGATCAGGCCGCAGCCGCCAATTTGTCTTGCGCCGTAACTGCGGCAACATTTCGGATTGCGTCACAATCGGACCGGCGATCAGTTGCGGGAAAAAGCTGATAAACAGCACATAATTGGTCAGATCAACCCGATCAACATGGCGGCGGTAAACCTCGATCAGAAACGAGATTTGCTGGAAGGTGAAAAACGAAATCCCAAGCGGTAACGCGATACGTGGCACGTCGCCCTGAATGCCCAGCAGCGTTTGAATGTTCTCGACGAAAAAGCCGTAATACTTGAAATATCCAAGCAATATCAGGTTCGCCGCGATACCCAACGTGACGGCAATTTTACGTTTTCGCTGGTCGGCTGGCCGGATCGCCCAGACGCCAATCGCATAGTTCACCGCCATCGATCCAAGGATCAACAGCAGATAAATCGGCAGCCAGTAGGAATAGAAAAACAGCGACAGCGCGATCAGCAGCGGTTTGCCGCTTTTGGGATTCCAACGGGTCGCCAGTGCGAACACCGGCAGCATCAGCGCCATAAAAAGGATAAAGATGTTCGAAGCAAAAACCATGTGCGACCGTTTCAGGTTTCAAAGAAATCGTCTAGACGGTCACGTCGCGTGCCGGGCTACATTTTCGACGGAAACAGCTTTTTCAACCAACTTGATAAGCCATGTCGATTCTGTTCGTGATCGACCACTGCCTGATCCAGAACCCAGTTAAGCTGGATCGCGCGACGTTGCCCCGCATAGGGATGGTGGCCGTGCCACGAATTGTCGGACCGCTTGAAAACAATCAATGTACCGCCCCGTGGTTCGACTTCGGCCACGTAATCCTCAAGATCGGTGCCGTTGTTCAGGATGCGCAGCCGACCGCCGGAATTGTCCCAATTATCCTCGTTCATATAGAGCAGAACGGTGATGATCTTGGTTTTGCTGTCGGTGTGAATTTTCCCGTCGCGCTCGCGACAATAGCCTCGGACGGTATACATGGTTGGGCGGTTTGTCAGATCGATGCCGAACTTCTTTTCCACAGCCGCCTGAAATTCTGGGCCGCGCAATTCGTCGATCAGATCTGAAAACGCGCCTTCGATTTTCAATTGTGGCGAGGGATGGGAGCCGGGGCCGGGCACCTTGGGATAACGCGCCCGTGCGGCGTCAAGCGTTTGTTTTTCCACGAAATCATTGACTACAAGATATTCAAACGGCGCTGTTTTCAGCGGTTCGCCCTGGAATTTTGCAATATTCAGACCCATCATATTCTCCTGTGACGCAAAGTTGACCTGTTCGCCGGCCGCATCGTTCTGGACATTCACGTGGCGCAAACTACTTGATCCGATGGCGTGTTGCAAACGCAGAAAAAGCGGCTTTTTGTCATAGTGGCTTGCGCCACTGTGGCCACGTGATATGAGCAGAGGTGGCCCAAGGAAAAGTACGGATAAAGATGCCCATTCAGACGATTTCCGGCTATCAGTTTCGGCCCTCTGACTTGAATTTGGCTGGCCGAACTTCCGGTATCAGCGCGTTTCTGCGCACCCGAAACGGAGCTGATTTTGTCGAGGCGACAATCCGCAGCCATATGCCGTTTTACGATGAAATCGTGGCGGTCTATAATCAGTGCGACGATAAAACGCCACAGATTTTGGCGCGGCTGGCGCAGGAATTCGGGCCGAAACTACGGGTGTTTCATTATACCGACAGGGTGCAGCCCTTGGGCAGCAAGGGGCATGCAAACACGCCGGGGGACCATCCGGAAAGCATGGTGAACTATTCCAATTTCGCGTTGAAAGAAACGCAACATGACGTTGTGGTGAAGTTGGACGACGATCATTTGGCGATCCCGGGAAGGGTGGCCGAAATTTGCAGCACGTTCCGCAAAGGCACAGCAGATCGGCGCCGGTTTCACTGTTTTTCGGGTTTAAACGTCGCCTATGACGGGCAGGGTCGTCTGGCTGTTCCGGCTTTCGAATTGTTGTCAGGGAATGGTGATATCGGCTATTTTCAGATCGCACCTGATACAGTTTTCCATCATGACCGGCGGTTTGAACGCTTTGATCGCGGGCGGTTGAAACGGATGTTTGCCGGTTATTTTTACTGGCATCTGAAATTTCTGAAATCAGGCGCGGGATTTGTGAATTACGAGTTACAAAGCAACCCCGACAGTCGGTTTGCCAAAAAGAAGGTCGAGTTTGACCAAACCGCGATGCTGGATATCAAGCAGGCAATTGCGGCCATTACTCCGGGGCGAATGGATCGGGTTTCAGCCTCGACCGGCGGCAAGCTGGCGCTAAACTATGGACGCGACAAGGCCGTGGCCGCCGCGTTCCCCGATGCGTCGTTAGAGGCAGCGCTTGATCGCCTTAGCCCTGACTGGCGACAAGTGCCGGGGCTGGGGTCGCCACGCGGCTAAGCGCATGAAATCAACACAACTGGAATTGCACGTGGTCGCAGACAGGCGTACTTTCCCTTCATGACATTCTTTTCACATGGCCCAAAAGACGACCCGGTCACAGCTTTGGCCGGGGCAGCAAATGACGGCGTTCTTGCCGTCATCATCCGCGTAGACGGCCCCAGCTATCGTCCGGTCGGTGCCTTTATGGCGGTATTCCCCGGCGAGAAGCGACGCGTCGGTACGCTCTCGTCCGGCTGTATAGAGAACGATATAGCCCTACATGCTGGCGAGGCTTTGAAAACCGGAAGCCCAAGAACAGTCCTTTATGGGCGCGGTAGCCCTTATATTGATATTCAGCTGCCCTGTGGTGGCGGGTTGGAAATTCTGTTGATACCGCGACCAGATCGCGAAACCTTGGCGATACTTTGTGCAAAACATGCGGCAAGAAATGCCTGTACGCTGGGCATTGACCTTAAGACCGGCATTCTGGCGATTTCTGCCCAGGGTGAAACAGCGCTGACCGCAACCCGGTTTCAAGTTCGTATCTTGCCAGACCTGTTTTTCTATACGTTCGGCAAGGGTCCCGAAGCCGGGGCGTTTGCAACTCTTGTAGCGTCCGCCGGATATCCTAGCCTTTTGCTATCGCCTGACGAGGAAACGTTGGAACAAGGCAGAGCCGCTGGTTGTCCGGTCCGGCACCTGAAGGGCGCAGAATGGTCGCTTGATTTAAAGCCCGATGAATGGTCCGCAGTCGTGCTGTTTTTTCACGACCACGAATGGGAACCACCGGTATTGCAGGGTGCTTTGGCATCGCAAGCGTTTTACATCGGGGCGCAAGGCAGTCAGCGCGCACGGGATTTGCGTTTAACGGAACTTGCGAAAATGGGTGTGGGGCAAGCCGATCTGAACCGGCTTTACGGTCCGATCGGATTGGTTCCCTCGGCCCGCGATGCGCGGACTTTGGCGGTTAGTGTGCTGGCCGAAGTGCTGAAGGTGGCGCAAACTTTGCCGGAATTGGCGTAACCTCAGGCACATGCGCGCAAATGGGCGACAAGGGCCGCCAGCGGTTTCTTGCGCGCCAAAGCGTTTGGATAAATCAACACATAGGGCGACGGCAATTCAAGCCTGATATCGCTGGCAATCGCCAACCTTCCTGCCTTGATCTCGCCCGCTGCAATCCGCTCGGGAACCAGTGCGACCCCAATCCCTTCACGCGCCGCAGCGATTGCCATGCTTACATGGGCCACCCGCAGCCCTTGGGTGGGGTCGGAAAACCGGCTCAAACGTGCTGCCGCCATCCATGCTGACCAGGAATGCCGCGCGGCATAGGCCGGTCCCCAATCTGTATGGATAAACCTGTTGTCGGGCAGTGCGGTGATCCCGCCGATCAATTGAAGCAAAAACGCTGGACTGCAAACTGGCACGATCTGATCGGTAAACAGTGCCTGGACCACAAAATCCGGGTACAAGGCTGCACCATAAGTCAGGCGCAAATCCACACCTTCACGTGAAAATGCCACCGGGTCGTCCTCGACTCGTATTTCGACAGAAACATCCGCCTGAAATTTCGCCAGTCTGGGCATTAGCCACAATTCGGCCATCGACGGCAGCACCGACACGACCAATTGCGCCCGCGTCTGCCCCTCGCGGATCATCGCGGACATGCTGGCAATGTCGCTGAACGCCTGCTCAACCCTTGGATAAACCGTGCGCCCCGCATCAGTCAGGATGATCCGGTTGCCCTGCCGCTGGAACAGCTGCTTGCCCAGATGCGTCTCGAGCGTCTTTACCTGTTGGCTGACTGCTGCCGCGGTCACGCCCAATTCCGCGCCCGCCTGCACAAAACTGCCAGTGCGTGCGGCGACTTCGAATGCCCGCAAGGCGTTCAGCGGCGGTAGTTTTTGCATGTTTACCCCATAGTTTTTCTTATGCTCCCCAAAAATGAAACCCATTGCAAGAGGCCGCGTTTCACTTTTAGGCTGCACGGATAAACGGAGGATGAAATGCGCGACCTAATCGACCTTGACCTTTACCCGCTTGATCGGCCGGACAGCCCAGAATGGCTGGCCCTTGTTGATGGTTGCAAAGCCGATCTGGCCCGCGATGGCATGTTCAACCTGCCGGGTTTTTTGCGGCCTACGCCGCTTGCGAAAGCCGTGGCCGAGCTGAAACCAAAACTGGCGACCGAGGCCTTCACCCATGCCCGGATGCACAACATTTATTTTCGCAAAGATATCCCCGGACTGGCGGCGGACCATCCGGCGCTGACACTTTGCGAAACCATCAACCACACGCTGTGCGGCGACCAGTTGCAGGGGATGATTGTCACACAAATATATGAACTACCGAAATTTGCGGCATTTCTGGCGGCGACGATGGATAAGCCCGTGCTTTATACCATGGATGATCCTTTGGCGCGGGTGAACACCATGGCCTATAATGAAGGCGAGGCGCTGAACTGGCATTTTGACCGGTCTGAATTCACCACGACCTTGCTGTTGCAAGCCCCTGAACAGGGGGGTGGGTTCGAATATCGCACCGACCTTAGAACCGAGGTTGATCCGAATTACGACGGGGTTGCACGCTTGCTGACAGGCCAAGACCCCGATGCAAAAATTATCAGCCTGTCACCTGGAACTTTGAATGTGTTTCGTGGCAAGAATACCGCCCATCGCGTGACGCCGGTTATTGGCAAAAAGGATCGTATCATTTCGGTTTTCTCGTTCTATGAACGCCCCGGAGTGGTGTTTTCACCTGAAGAGCAAATCGGTTTTTACGGGCGAAGTGCGTGACGACGCCGTTCAAAGACGACCGTAAACTGGCCTATCTGAACAGCGAGGGGGCCAATAAGCCGTTGATCAGCCCGGTCAGCGGCGAAACCCTTGCGGCGGCGCGCGCTTATCGTCTGGGTCGGTTTCGGGCGGCCATGACAGAACATGATGTTGGCGCGTTGTTGCTTTATGACCCGATCAACATCCGCTATGCGTTTGACAGCTCAAACATGCAGGTCTGGACCGCGCATAACCCCTTGCGTTACGCCCTCATTCTGGCCGATGGCCCGGCGGTGATGTTTGAATTCAAGGGCTGTGAACATCTGAATGCCGGATTGCCGGGGATTGATGAAATCCGGACCGCCAAGGGCTGGATGTTCATGGCATATGGTGACGGCGCGCCGGCGCAGCTGCAAGATTGGGCCGATGAAATCGCTGAACTGATGCGCGAACATTCTGGCGGCAATATGCGTGTGGCGGTCGATAAACTGGACGGACCCGGCCTTGCAGCCCTCGGCGCGCGGCAGATTACCTATGTCGAGGGCGGTGAGTTGACCGAAAAGGCGCGGTCGATCAAATCGCCTGAAGAAATCGAACTGATGCGCTGGACCATTCGGGTGTGCGAGGCCGGAATGGCGCGGATTTATGAACATTCGGTGCCCGGCGTGACCGAACGCGAACTATGGGCGCACCAGGGCAATCGCATTTCAAAA
>DJBQ01000055.1:16232-16904 GCA_002430125.1 Rhodobacterales bacterium UBA5972 | reverse complement strand
AACTATGGGCGCACTTACATTTTGAAAACGCCCGCTCGGGCGGCGATTGGCTGGAAACCAAGTTGTTGACGGCTGGGCCGAACACTAACCCTTGGTATAAGGAGTGTTCAGACCGTCAGGCGCAAGCCGGCGAGATGATCAGTTTTGACACCGATATGATCGGCCCCTACGGGTATTGCGCGGATATTTCCCGCAGTTGGGTTTGCGGTTATCAGCCGATGAACGCAACGCAACGGCGGCTATATGCGACAGCTTTGGACCAGATCAGTCACAATTTCGACCTGTTGAAACCGGGCCTTAAATTTGCCGAGTTCAACGCGCGTTCATGGCGCATCCCCTCTAAGCATCAGGATTATCGGTATTCACTGGCGTTGCACGGCGTTGGTATGGCCGATGAATGGCCCGTGGTGCCACTGCATGTGGATTGGTCGGATCGTGTGACCTCGGGGCAGTTTGAGCCGGGCATGGTTCTGTGCGTTGAAAGCCTGATCGCCGAGGCGGGTAGCGAAAGCATCAAGTTGGAAACGCAGGTTCTGATTACTGAAACTGGCAGCGAACGTTTGGACAGCTTTCCGTGGGAAGATGTCTGAGCATTGATTGCGACGTTGAATGTCGCGTTCAGGGTTGGATAGCACGGTCAAACTCCGCAAACTAAGCTAGGCTATGAAATTT
>DJBQ01000055.1:12093-16144 GCA_002430125.1 Rhodobacterales bacterium UBA5972 | reverse complement strand
ACGACGATGAAAGACAGTTATCGTGTGGTTGTGATTGGTGGTGGGGTTGTTGGCGCCTCGGTTCTGTATCATCTAGCGAAATTCGGCTGGAAAGACGTGGCTTTGGTCGAGCGTTCGGTTCTGACAGCCGGGTCAAGCTGGCATGCAGCGGGCGGCATTCACGCGCTGAACGCTGATCCGACAATGGCCGCCTTGCAGGCCTATACGATTGATCTTTTGTCCGAAGTTGAACGCGAGTCCGGCCAGAACATCGGCCTGCATATGACCGGCGGCATCACGGTGGCCGCCGATCCGAACCGCTGGGAATGGCTGCAATCGGCCTACCGGATTTTCCAAACCATCGGCATCGAGGATTGTCATCTGATGACCCCGGCCGAGATCAAGGAAAAATGCCCGATCATGGACACAACCGGAGTGATCGGCGGGCTGTGGGCGGACCGTGAAGGGTATATCGATACGACCGGCACCGTGCATGCCTATGCGGGCGCTGCGAAAAAGTTGGGTGCGACGGTTATTGAGCATAACAAGGTTGAAAGCTTGCACCAGCGGGCGGACGGTACGTGGGATGTGATTACCGAAAAGGGCAAAATTCACGCGGAGCATGTGGTCAATGCGGCGGGTCTGTGGGCCAAGCAAGTCGGCCGGATGGCCGGGCTTGATCTGCCGGTTTCGCCACTGGCGCACCATTATTTTGTGACCGAAGAAATCCCCGAAGTCGCGGCACTTGATTTCGAAGTGCCGATGACGGTGGATCTGGAAGGGTTCACATATATGCGGCAGGACCAAAAGGGCGTTCTGATTGGGATTTATGAAACCAACCACCAGCATTGGAACATGGACGGCGCGCCGTGGAACTACGGTTTTGAACTGATCCAGGAAGACACCGACCGGATCGAAAACGAGTTGATGATGGCCTATAAACGCTATCCGGCGCTGGAAAATGTCGGCATCAAGAACTGGGTGAACGGCGCGTTTACCTTCTCGCCTGACGGCAATCCCCTGGTCGGGCCGGTGCGCGGATTGCGCAATTACTGGCTGGCCTGCGGTGTGATGGCGGGCTTTTTGCAAGGTGGCGGAGTTGGCAAAACACTAGCGGAATGGATGATCCACGGCGAGACCGAGGCAGACGCCTGGGCGATGGATATTGCACGTTACGGCGAGTTTGCCTCGAACCGTGAATATATCCGCCAGACCACCGGGCAGTTTTATTCGCGCCGGTTTGTGATGACCTATCCGAACGAACAATTGCCAGCCGGGCGGCCCTTGAAACGCGCCCCGGCTTATTCGGCGATGGATGCGGCGGGGTGTAAATGGGGCGTCAGTTGGGGACTTGAAGTGCCGTTGATGTTCGGCCCTAAGGGGTTCAAGGAAACGCCGACACTGAAACGATCGAACGCGTTTGACGAGGTTGCGAAGGAGGTGAATGCGGTGCGGACCGGCGTTGGCCTGCTCGATATCTCGGGCTTCTCGCGCTATGAGGTGTCCGGTCCAAAGGCCGAGGCTTGGCTTGATCGAATGATGTCAACCAAACTGCCAAAATCGGGTCGCGCCCGTCTTGCGGTGATGCTGGCACCGAACGGCAAGTTGAAGGGTGATCTCACGTTGCTGAATTGGGGCGATGGAACATACTGGCTTATGGGCAGTTATTACCTGCGCGAATGGCATATGCGCTGGTTCCACGACCATCTTGAAGACGGGGTTGATGTACGCGACATCTCGGATGCAACAGTTGGTTTCGCGGTGGTCGGCCCAAAATCCCGCGAGGTTCTTGCCAGTCTGACCCATCAGGATGTCAGCCATGCGGCCTTACCCTTTATGGGCTGCCAAACGATCGATCTGGGCCTGATCCGCGCCAAAGTCGCGCGCATGTCGGTGTGTGGCGAGCTTGGCTATGAAATCAACTGTTCGGCTGCCGAACATATTTCATTGCGTGAAATCCTGCTGAAGGCAGGCGCTGAACTGGGCATCCGCGAATTTGGCTTTTACGCGATGAATTCGCTGCGGCTGGAGAAAAGTTTCGGCGTCTGGTCTGCCGAGTTCCGCCAGGAATATACACCGGGTGAAACCGGGATGGACCGCTGGATTGACTGGCAGAAAGCAGGCTTTGCCGGACGCGAGGCAGCATTGGCCGAACGCGACGGTAAAACCGCGGCCAAAGTTTTGGTAACGCTTGAAGTGGAGGCGGAAAACGCCGATGCCAGCGGTTATGAACCGGTTTGGCAAGGCGACAAACGGGTTGGATATGTCTCGTCCGGCGGCTATGGGCATCATGTGCAAAAATCACTGGCACTGGCGCTGGTTGATCCGGCTTGCGCTGCTGAGGGCATTGAATTGGATATCCATGTGGTCGGGGTGCGGCGCAAGGCACGGGTAATTCCGCCTTCGCCCTATGATCCTTCTGGCTTAGTGATGCGTCGCTGATGGCGCGCGAGGGCGGGCGCGCCGGCCGCAAGCAACGTGACGAAACCGATGGCCCAAAGCGCAAGGTTGACTACCGCAACCTGAAAAACCCGTTCACACCGCAGGGCGTGTTTTCAGAGGACGAGGTTGAAAACCTGCATCTGACAGCGTTAAGGGTGCTGTCCGAGTTGGGCATAAAGGTAATGGAACCCGAGGCCCGCGCGATTTTCAAGGCAGGCGGGGCGATCGTTGACGATGCCACCATGATGGTTCGCATTGGGCCGGAAATGGTAGAAGCGGCCCTTTCAACGGCACCTAAGGCGATCACGGTGAAGGCAATTGATCCGGCGCGCAATGTTCATATGGAACTGGGGATGCTGCATTTTTCCGCCGGGGGCGGATGCCCGCATGCATCGGATCGATTGCGCGGGCGCAGGCCCGGGTCGCTGAACGATTTCAAAGAACTGGTGCAACTGATTGAAACGTTCGATGCATTGCCGACGCAAACGGCGGTGGTTGAACCGCAGGATATTCCAATCCAATTCAGGCATTACGATCTGAAACAGGTGCAAATCGCCAATTCCACCAAAGTCCCGTTTGTTTACGCGCGGGGGCATGGCCAGGTATTGGAAAGCTTTGAAATGCTGGCCATTGCGCACGGGCTTTCGGATGCCGAGTTTCGCAAAAACCCACATACATTCACCATCATCAACACCAACTCGCCGCGCATGTTGGATATCCCGATGGCGCAGGGCATTATTGATTTTGCCCGCAACGGACAGCTTTCGATCATCACGCCTTTTTGCCTGATGGGTGCGATGGCCCCGATAACCGTCGCGGGGGGATTGGTGTTGCAACATGCCGAAAGCCTGTTCGGGATTACGCTGTCTCAACTGGTGAACCCAGGCGCGCCTGTGATGTACGGAAATTTTGCCTCGTCGGTTGATATGAAATCCGGCGCGCCGGCGTTTGGCACCCCCGAACACGTGAAAGCGACGCTGGGATCGGGGCAATTGGCGCGGCGGATTGGTCTGCCGTGGCGTACAGCGTCCGGTTCAGCCTCGAATATGGGGGATGCGCAGGGCGCACATGAAACCGAGCTTGGCACGTGGGCTGCGGTTTTGGCTGGCGGCACCTATGTTGTGCACGCAGCGGGCTGGCTTGAGGGTGGGTTAACGCTTGGCTATGAAAAGCTGGTGACAGATATGGAGATGGTCCAGACATTCGCCGAACTGGCGACCCGCACCGTGGCGGACGAGGCCGAAATGGCCTTTGCTGCCTTGAAAGATGTCGAACCAGGCGGGCATTTCTTTGCGACCCAGCACACGATGGATCGGTATGAAACCGCTTTCTATCAGCCCTTGGTTGCCGATTGGTCGAATTTCGGCCAGTGGACAGAGAACGGCGCGCTTTCGGCAAACGAACGCGCGACCAGCATTTGGCAAGAGCGTTTGGCTGGTTTTACGCCACCCGTCGGTGCGGATGATCGCGCGGCGCGGTTGGATGACTATATTGCCCGCCACAAAGAGGCGGGCGGGTCGTTTCCGCCAAGTTGATATGGGGGCCGCGTCTTTCACGTTTGTTGTTGAAAATTTGTTTGACAGTTCTTTTCGCGACCGCGACCCTTCTTCGACTAATCGACTAATCGACT
>DJBQ01000055.1:8097-11992 GCA_002430125.1 Rhodobacterales bacterium UBA5972 | reverse complement strand
CTAATCGACTAATCGACTAATCGGATAAATCAACGGTTGTTGGAGAGCTGATATTTCAAAACAACGATTGCGACATGTGAAGTAGGTGCTCGGTGGCATTTCGGCGGCTTGTTCCCGCCAAAGTTAGCTAAAACAGGTGGAACGCAGTGAAAAAATGTGGTTTGGGTGAAATCACAATCATCATAGAGACGACATGGCGCAAAAAACCGCATTTTTGACAGGCATCACCGGGCAAGACGGGTCGTATTTGGCCGAACTTTTGTTGGACAAGGGTTATGAGGTTCACGCGATATTGCGGCGGTCTTCGGTGTTTACGACCCCGCGGATTGACCACATCCTGAACCACAAAAACCTATTCACCTATCACGGTGATTTGGCGGATAGCTCCAATCTTCACCGACTGATCTCGGAAATCAACCCCCAGGAAATCTATAACCTGGGGGCGCAATCGCATGTGGGGGTCAGCTTTGAAGTGCCGGAATATACCGCCGAAGTGACAGGTATCGGCACTGTGCGGTTGCTGGACGCGATCCGCGATGGCAAGGTTGAAACACGGTTTTATCAGGCATCAACTTCCGAGTTGTTCGGCGGCATTCCAGGCACTGAACCTCAAAGTGAAACCACTCCATTTTATCCAAAATCGCCTTATGGGGCGGCCAAGCTCTACGCTTACTGGGTGACAGTAAACTATCGGGAAAGCTATGGAATGTTTGCCTGTAACGGCATTCTGTTCAACCACGAAAGCCCGCGCCGTGGCGAGACCTTTGTGACCAAAAAAATCACACAAGCGGTCGCGCGTATTCATCAGGGCCGACAGGATGTGCTGCGCCTTGGCAATATCGACGCCAAACGCGATTGGGGGCATGCCAAGGATTTCGTGCAAGCTATGTGGTTGATGTTGCAACAGGAACATGCGCGGGATTACGTCATTGCGACGGGCGAAACCCATACGGTACGCGATTTCGTCAATGCGGCATTTGCCGAGGTTGGCGTGACGCTTGACTGGCGTGGCAAGGGCGTTGACGAAAAAGCCTATGATACAGCCACGGGAATATTGCGGGTCGAGATCGACAAACGGTATTTCCGTCCGGCAGAAGTTGAACTGTTGTTAGGGGATCCCAGCAAGGCGGAACGCGAACTTGGTTGGAAGCGTGAAGTCAGCTTTAAAGACCTTGTTGCTGGTATGGTGCGATACGATTTGCAAAACGACGGCTATGGTGGGGATGAATGAGCATTGATTTCACCATCGCCAACAGCGAAGTTCTGGCGGGCGTGAAAATCGTCACGCCGTCGGTGTTCGAAGAGGCACGTGGTAATATCTGGACGTCATATCGCGCAGGTGATCTTGACGGGTTATTGCCGACCGGCATGACATTCACGCATGACAAATTCTCGCAGTCAAATTTCAATGTGCTGCGGGGCATTCATGGTGACAGCAAGTCGTGGAAACTGGTGACTTGTGTGCATGGCGAAATTCATCAGGTCGTTGTGGATTTGCGAACCGACTCGGCTACTTACTTGAAATTCCAACGTTTTGTCATCAATCGCTCCAATCCAAAGCTCATCCTGATCCCACCTGGTATGGGCAATGCCTATTACGTTTCCGGCGGCGATGGTGCGGTTTATCACTATAAACTGGCTTATGAGGGTGACTATTTCGATGTGCAGGACCAATTTACAGTTGGTTGGAATGACAGGCGGTTGAACATCGATTGGCCTGTCAAAAACCCGATAACGTCACAACGTGACAACGAGGCAGCAGATGCAGGTAATTGAACACGAAGGCCAGATCATTTCGATCATTCATCGTGATGAAGATTGGAAAGAGGGCCTTGATTTCATCACGCCGGATGATCTGTTTGTGCAGGTCGGCACCTGGTGGTACGACAAAGGCCGAGTTCTGGCGCGCCACATCCACAAGGATTACGACCGCTCGGCGCGGCGCACGCAGGAAAGCGTCTATGTTAAACGCGGGTCGATGAAAGTCACGCTTTACACCGAGACGCGCGAGCCTTTGCAGGAATATATCCTGAACGTCGGAGATCTGGCGGTTTTCGCCTATGGCGGCCATGGCTATGAAATTCTTGAGGATGGCACGCAAATCATCGAAAGTAAGAACGGCCCGTTCATCGATGTTGATACCGATAAGGTGAAATTTTGACGGCGCCAGTCAACCTCAATCTTGGATGCTGGCACCGCCATATCCCCGGTTGGGTGCATATTGATTTGTGCGACATGCCGCATATCGACTATAAATCGCCGATTGATGATCTGTCGATGTTCGCGGATGTAACGGTTGATCTGATTTATTCCAGCCATTCATTTGAATATTTTGATCGCCAGCAAGCGATAAATGTTCTTGCCGAATGGCGACGGGTGTTGAAGCCGGGTGGCACCTTGCGGCTGGCGGTGCCGGACTTTGATGCCCTGTTGCAAGTCTATGCGATGACCGGTGAAATCAAGCGCATTTTGGGGCCACTTTACGGGCGAATGGAAATTGAAACCGAAACCGGACCGGCCCTGTTGTACCATAAAACCACGTATAATTCCCCCAGTCTGACTGAATTATTGGCCGAAAATGGTTTTGGCGATGTGCGTCGCTATGACTGGCAACAGACTATCCACAAAGACTATGATGACCATTCCCAAGCTTATTTTCCGCATATGGATAAAGAAAACGGCATTTTGGTCAGTCTGAATATTGAGGCCACAAAGTTATGAGCGATGAATTCATCATGCAGATGCGCCCCTTGTTTGGCGCCGAAGAAAAGGCCGCCCTTGCGGATTATATGGAAGAAGACGGTTTTCTGACCGAATTCAAGCGGACCGAAGCGTTTGAATCTGCGATTGCGGAATTCACCGGGGCAGCGCATTGCATCGTGGTCAATAACGGTACGATCAGCCTGACACTTGCCGCGCTTGCCGTCGGAGTTGCCGCCGGGGATGAGGTGATCGTCCCGAACTATACGATGATCGCCAGCCCGAATTCGGTGCAGATGTTCGGGGCAAAACCGGTCTTTGTCGATGTCGAGGCCGAGACTTTGTGCATGGATATATCAGCCGCCGAGGCGGCAATAACGCCGCGCACCAAGGCGATTATGTTGGTTTGTGCCAACGGGCGTGCGCCTAAGGCGGGGATTGCGGCCTTTCAGGCTTTGTGTGTGAAACACGGCATTACCTTGATCGAGGATTCAGCCCAAGCCTTAGGATCGTTTTACGCAGACGGAACTCATATGGGATTGAAGGGTGCTGTCGGTTCGTTCTCGTTTTCCATGCCCAAGATTATTTCAACCGGGCAGGGCGGGGCTTTGGTGACCAATGACGACGCTGTGGCGGCACGCTTGCGCCGGCTAAAGGATTTTGGGCGCGCTGGCGGTGGCAACGATCTTCACGACACGATTGGCTATAATTTCAAATTCACCGAAATGCAGGCAGTGATCGGGCAGGAGCAGATGAAAAAGCTGCCAGCGCGGATTGAACGTAAACGCGCGATTTACCGGCGGTATCAGGCTGGGCTTGCGGGGGTGGACGGACTCCAGCTGTTTAAGCAGGATATAACGAATACTGTACCGTGGTTTTACGATTCTTTGTCAGAAGACCGGTCCGCATTACAAGCGCATTTGAAAGCCGCAAATATCGGGACGCGCGTGATGTACCCGCCGATTAATCAACAAGTTGCCTATCAAGTTATCGGGCATCATCCAGTGTCGGAACTTGTTGGCGAAAAGGGGCTTTGGCTGCCGTCAGCTGTGCAACTAACAGATGCGGATGTAGATAGGATAACGGCGGCAATCCGTGGGTTTTATGGGAGCTGAGGTTTACCTTGATGTGTGATTCAGGGCGGTAACTTATTGACAAAATTGGATAAATATCACCTCGCGGATTCAACTCGCCA
>DJBQ01000055.1:0-8006 GCA_002430125.1 Rhodobacterales bacterium UBA5972 | reverse complement strand
AGCTGAGGTTTACCTTGATGTGTGATTCAGGGCGGTAACTTATTGACAAAATTGGATAAATATCACCTTACTCCGAGGCATTTTCAAAAGAATTAAATAATTAACGCGCAACGTTAAGGTTGGCGAGATCCCAAAACAGGCCGCTCATACCGGCGGCTGCACTTTGTGAAACCGACAGCAGCACGTGTTCATTCGGGCCGTGCTGCGCGCAACCGGCGTAAGAATGCGGCACCCAAATCGTCGGCATGCCCAAGGTTTCCGAAAAGACGTGGTTCGGAATGAATCCACCGAGATTTGGCAGCACATGCACCTGCGTGCCGCTGGTTTCTTGCAGACTTGCCGCGGTGAAATGCACCCATGGATTATCCGGATCAAGCCGCGTCGCGGGGGCGGCGCCCCGTTCGGCAGATATTTTAACCATCTGAAAACCATGCGCATCAAGATGCCGGCGCAAGGCCGGCAGAATGTCGGCCTCGTCAGTGCCGACCACGAATCTAAGCTGGCAGGTAGCCGAAGCGTTTCCAGCGATGGCGTTTTGTGGCGCGTCAGGCATGCCGTGATCGAGCGCCAGTACAGCAAACGAATTCCAGCCAAATACCCGTTCAGCCGGGGACAGACCGGGTTCTCCCCAATCCTTTGACAGAGCCGCGCCGCCACCACCGACCGGTAAATCTTTCAATAAGTCCTTGATAGCGGGTGTAAGGCTGTTTGGCCGCCATTCGGGAATTTTGATCGCACCGCGCGCATCGGTGATCGTGGCCAAAGCATGCGTCAGCAGAATTGCCGGATCAGCCAGCAAGCCACCCCAGTTGCCGGAATGGTTGGCGCCTTCACGCAAATTTACCGAAAGGGTAAAATTAACTGCACCGCGCGAGCCGGTGAAAACGGTGGGAATATCAGGCTGTAAACGCGGCCCGTCTGACGCGATAAGGGCATCAGCGGCCAGCGTGTCGCGGTTGTTGGTGATGAAGTCCTGAAGGCCGGCAGATCCGGTTTCCTCGCCGGTTTCGATGATGCATTTGACGTTGAATCCAAGCTGCCCGCGCGTCTTCAGTACAAAGCCAAGGGCTTTGAGATTGATCAGGTGCTGGCCTTTATTATCGGCGGTGCCGCGACCGTAAAGGCGGTCGCCATCGCGTGTGACGGTGAACGGATCGCGGCCTTCGTCCCAGAGGCCTTGCTGGCCGTTTACCACGTCACCGTGACCGTAGATCAGGATTGTTGGTAATGCACTGTCTTCAATCCGTACAGCCGTCAGGATCGGGCCACCGTCAGGATTTGTGTGGATTTCGTGTTTGAATCCAAGTCGATCCAGAATCGGGACGATGCCATTGGTCAAATAGTCAAACAGATCACCTTCGCTGCCGGGTCTCTGGCTTTCGCTTTTGATTGCGACCAGACGGCCCAGATTCGCAGCGAAACCACCATCACTGACCCAATCGCGCGCCGCTTGAATTGCCTCTTGTCGCGTACTCATATTGCCCCGCTTGCCAATCCGGTCAAGCTTAGCGGAAGTCAGATCAGGGGCAAGCCCTTACCACACGTCGGCATGAATGCCTTTTGCGTCGAGATCGGTAATTTTCGCCTTGAGGAACCGTTGGAACGACTGGTTCTTGTATTCACCGGTCGTCACATATTCCAGCGACGTCAAGTAATGGAAAGGTTTAAGATACCCCGGCAGGCGAAAAACCTCGGCGTCCTTGGCGCTGGCAGCACCGGCCTTTTCGCGGGAGAAAACGATTGTGGTGGGGGTAAACTGCGCCCCCCATTTTTCAACCAGATCGCGTTCTTCCAATTCTTGCCCGTCAAAGTCAACGGTGCCGCGGGAGCCATAGAGGTCGAGCTGCACAACCAGATAATGCGCCTGAATATAGTCGGTGATTTCTGTTCGGGCGAAGTTCACCCGATGCAACTCGCGACAATAGGGGCAGCCATCTTGTTCAATGATGATCAGCAGATCTTTACCTTCGGCGGCCGCTTCTTTCAGATCATCGCCGAATTCAAGGAAACTGTCCATAAACCAAGGCTGCTTGTGCAAGCCGTCACCAGCGGCGTCCTGCGCCGTGGCAGGCAGGCTTAGGGCGATGAACGTGATCAGGGCTGTGAAAAAGCGTTTTGTCATGGGAACCTCTGCTGTAGATCGGACTGAACATATGTTAGGTCTTACGGCCACTTAACTCAACTTGTTTGTGGAATTACCATTGCTCGGGATCAAGCCCCTTGGCCTCCAAAGCCGCGACACGTGGAGCGAAAAAGTCGCGAAATTCCTGATCGGCATAGGCACCTGTCGTGAAAAATTCCAGCGCGCCGAGATAGTAAAACGGTTTCAGATAACCGGGCAGGCGAAAGATTTCGGCATCGGCCAGTTTAGTAACAGGTTTTGCGGCCGACAGAACCATCGTTGTCGGTGTGGTGTTCACATCCCAGCGGCTTAACAGCGCCTGTTGGGTGACTTCGTCGCCGTCAAAATCGATAATGTCGGCCTTGCCCCAAAGGTCAAGTTGAACCACCCGAAACCGCGATGTAACCAGATCGGTGATTTCCGACCGCGTGAAATTAACCGCATGCAGTTGCGCGCAATAGGTGCAGCCTTGTTGTTCAACAAGGACGATCAGGTCTTTGCCATCCGCAGCCGCAGCGGACAGATCAAGCCGGATATCGCCGGTGCTGGCGACCAGCCACGGTTGTTTGTGCAGCCCGTCATCGCCAATGGATTGCGCCTGTGCGAAACCTGCAATCAGCAGAAGCGAGAGTGTAATAACAAGTCGGCGGAACAGCATCGAGTATCTCCTTGATCGGTTTACCGGACCTTAACCGAAATTGCAGCAAATGTGTCTCACGCGCTGGTGAGCAGGGCATCACTTGCGCGTGAGATTATGGCGCGTTTGGCAAATACTTAGATGCCTGAGACTTTAACCGACTGATTGGGGTCGATTGTTACCGTACCTTTGCGTTTCAAATAGCTTTCGATCACGTCCCAAATCGGTGGCCCTTCGGTGCCTTCATTGACCGAGGCCCAACCAGCAACCGTATAGGTTTTCGCTGGGTCAATCGCCTCGCCGGTTTTCAGCAGGGTCATGTTGGTCAGGCGTGATCCGATGGGTTTGCTGACATCAATCGAATAGCCCATGCCGCCGACCCGCACCATGTCACCACCTTGCTGATAATAGGGGTCGGTATTGAACAGGTTGTCGGCGACGTCTTCCAATATAGTGTGGATAAGTTCGCCGGTCATTTCAGAACGGTAGGCATTCGGATAGCTCATGCCGGTGGCGTTAAAGATATCTTCGCGGGTGATATCATCACCCGGCAGCAGGCTGGCGCCCCATCGGAAACCCGGAGACAACGCTATGTCTGCCTCGCGTTCATCAATCAGCGCGTTGCAGATCAGATCGTCCCACGTGCCGTTAAAATTGCCACGCCGATACAGCAGGCTGTCAGTCTTGCCGATCACTTCGGTCAACTTGTCCAGATGCGGTGCGCGGTGGTTGTCGATGAGGCTGGCGACGTCGGCGTCTGGCGTGATCACGTCGGAAAAAATCGGGATCAGTTTATGGCTGAAACCCATGATCTGACCGTTTTGGACATCCAGATCCAGCCGTGTGACAAATTTGCCGTTTGACCCGGACGCAATCAGCATGGTTTTGCCAACCATCACCGGTTCGGGCAGCGCGTCATGGGTGTGACCGGTCAGGATCACGTCGATGCCATCAACATTGCTTGCCAGTTTGCGATCGACATCAAAGCCGTTATGCGACAGCAAAACCACAAGGTCGGTTCCTTTGGCCCGGACCTCGTCCACCAGTTCCGCCATATTGTCTTGGCGAACGCCGAAACTCAGACCGGGGAACATCCATTTCGGGTTGGCAATTGGCAGGTATGGAAAGGCCTGCCCGATAACGGCGATCTTGACGCCGTTTCGATCAAATATTTTGTAAGGTTCATAGGCGCGTTCGTTCCATTCATTGTCGAAAATATTCGCACCAAGGAACGGGAAATCAAGGGTTTCGACAATCTCGTTCACCCGGTCGATGCCAAGGGTGAACTCCCAATGACTGGTCATTGCGTCCGGTTTCAGCGCGTTCATCACGTCAACCATGTCCTGCCCGGCGGTCATCTGCGCGGTGTAACTGCCTTGCCAGGTATCGCCGCCATCCAGCAGCAGAGCTTCGGGGCGTTCGGCGCGGATCGAGTTGATGACGGTGGCGCAGCGATCAAGCCCACCCATTTTGCCATAAGTTTTGGCGATGGCTGAAAAATCCTGATAGGTAAGGGCATAAGCCTCGGGCGTGCCGGACGTCATGTTGAACATTTTCAGGAAATCGGCACCAGTGACATGCGGCGGCAGACCGGTCGCACTGCCGACACCCAGATTGATTTCAGGCTCGCGGAACCAGATCGGTTTAAGCTGGGCATGGATGTCAGTGATATGGATCAGCGTGACATTGCCCATAGCATTGAAATCCAGCAATTGATCCTGCGTCAGGGCTTGTTGCGCTGCCAGTTTCGCCCAATTGCCTACGCCGGATGCGCCGTAAATGGCCGAAGCTGCGACCGTGGCCTGCAAAAAATCGCGCCGGGAAATCATGCTGGTTCTCCTTTGAAAGACGCCACATTCAGCAGCTTTTGGTGCAAAAAAAGCCCTCCCCTCGGACCCAAGGGGAGGGCTGATGTTTCAGACCCGAAATTCGGGTGTGGTTAGTTGCGCACTGACGGTCCTTCGACCGACAGGCCGTTGCCACGCGAGGCAACATAGACTTCAAGCGCAATAAACTCGGGCGAACCCTCTTTGTAGGTTTCGGCCCGTGTATCGCGAATGCAGCCCTTAAACCGGTTGTGGATCGAGTTCAGCTTGGCATTTTTCAGGCGGTAAGCCGGAAAGCCGTTGATCTGGCCCTGGGATAAATGATCAGCGCGGATATAATTGTCATAGTTGTCTTCATGGCAATTGGCGCAGGAAAGTTCCAACTGACCCGTGCTGGAATAGTACATTTCCTTGCCTTGTTCCCAGTAAGGTGCCGCATCGCCGTCGATTGCGACATTCATCGGCATGCCACGGGATTGTAACGAGATCAGACCGGTCATGCTGACCATTGAACCCGAGTTCCATTTCCACGCATCCGCACCCATGCGGTCAGTGCGGCAGTTGTTGATATACATCTCCAACGTCCACATTTCGCCTTTGTCCTTGTTGAACTTGGGCATCACCGCACGCACGCCGGCCATTTTGGCAGGCTCGCCGTGGCAATCCGCACAGGATTTGCCTGCCGAACCGTCAGTTGTGTTCCAGCTTTCCCAGGCTTGCTCAACAAAAACCATTCCGGGATTACCGAAATCGTCTGCTTGCAGCGATTGGGTTTCCTTTGAACGGAACACCAGACCCGAGATCAGTTCAGGCAGCGGCGACCATGCAGGTGGTTTCACCTTTAGCATGATTTCCTGTGTGCCGGTTTCAGTCGCAATTGTCAGTGTATCTTGCGCAGTTGCCGCAAAGCCAAGCGACAGGGCAAGGATGCCACCGATCAAAGTCGTTTTTTTCAATATATTCATGGCTTTCAACTCCCTGTTATTGTTGTTGTTTCAGCCAATCACGATGGATTTGGATGTCTCGTAAACCGAACCATCATCATCTGTCCATTTCATTGCAAGATCGCCTGCTTCGGCAATCTTCATGGTAAATTCGATGAAAGGGTTCGTCGAGATTGCTGTTTCCAGATCAGCAGTAAAGACCGCGGCGCCGTTAAACGTCGCCTCGAACTTGTTGATGATCTTGCGCGGGATTTTGTTGCCGTCGCTGCCTTTGCGCTGTCCTGATTCCATATCGTGGTTGATCAGGGTTTTGACGCTGAAGACTTCGCCGGCCGCAACTGAACCCGGTACTTTTACACGCGGTTTAATGCTTGCCATTTTTTTCTCCGATATGCCTGAGGTCAGCCGCCGCAGCCGCCGATTGTTACTTTGACTGCATGCGCCGTTTGCTTGAACGACCCGTCGGCCATCTTGGCAATCGCCACGACGTTCTGGGTGCCTGCAAGGCGGATACGAGTGGCGGCCATTGGTTCGGCCATTGCGCCGAAATGGAATGTGGCAACCCCTGCATTCGGGTTTTTGTCAGCGATAATCATAATGCTGACAGCGCCCGGTGCAGATACAGCAATTGGCACTGTGTTGCCGTTTTCCGCGATTTCCGGTGTGGTCAAATCAATGCCGCCTTCGCTGACAGTTGCGCCGCCGGTAAAGGCTGCGATCGCCGCATCGCCCACTTCAGACGCAAATGCGCCTTTAAACGGGATCAGGGTGACAGTAACCGCTGCACCCCCAAAGGCCAGAGCTTGTCTTCTGGTCAGGTTCATCTGCTTCTCCTCTATTCTTTAAGAGTTTTCAGAAACGCAACGACATCCTCGATCTGTTGGGCGGTCAGTAGCGTTGAAAGATCGGCTTCGGCGGACGCCTTGCCGGTATAGGCATTGCCCGGACGGATATAGCCGGACTTTTTGTAAAACGATGGCATCATGCTGCCTTCGAATGTTTTCTTGCTGTCCGCAACGATGCCGCGAAGCTGTGCTTCGGTCCAACGGCTTGCCGCACCGTTCAGAGTTGGGCCGACGTTGCCGTGAAAGGCAGCACTGCTTAGGGCATCAACCTGATGACAGGCGACACAATTTCCAAGCGACCGCGTGGTCATGACTTTCTTGCCGGCATCAGCATCTCCGGCAGCACCGGACAATGACGCAGCAACTGCCCCATCTTGATACATGACTTCCCCAGGTATCACATCAGCCGCAGCAACCACAGTTGCAAAGGCGAACATGGACACCGGGACCATTACCAATAGAAATGGCTTCATTGGATCCTCCCTGATCTCTTGTGTAAGGTTACGTTAGGTGAGTTTGTTTTTCAACACAACAATAAATTCAAAAGTGTGCATGCGACTGTGTTCTGGCCTTAGCTACTCAGTGGTTTTACCGGTCTGGCGCAAATACTCGCGGGCATGATACTTTTGAAAGTGTTCTTCTGTTTCATAGCCTTTGATGCTGACCCACTTGAACATGTTCAGTGTTGTCCACTTGCCAAAGGCCCCCGGCATCACTGCTACAGCGGCCTGTCCGGCATTTCCATTTTCGGGTTTTTCTTCTGGCATGAACAGAATCGTTGGCGTGAAAACCACACCCCAGCGCCGGGCCATCGCTTTTTCGCTAAGCACAGTGCCGTCGAAATCCGTAACGTCTTCAACGCCAAATAGGTTCATCTGCACGACAAAGAATTTTTCGCGGATCAGGGCGTCAACGTCAGGGTCGGGAAACACGGTTTCGTGCATCTTGCGGCAATAGCTGCACCCGCGTTGTTCGAACAACAGAACCATCCGTTTGCCTTCTGCATTGGCTGCTGCCAGGTCTTCGGACATGTCTTTGAACGTGATCCGCATCCAATCGGTTTTGTGCAATCCATCCTCACCCATTTCAACGGCGCTTAGCGGCATGGCAAAGGCGATCAAAATTGCGAAAGCGGCAAAAAGCGGTCTCATGATTCAGCTCCAGAATGATGGCGGTTACTTCAAAACAGTGGTCCAGTCAAAAGCATCCAGCATAAACTGGCCGATGTAATTCATTGAGTTTGTCAGGATCAGCAGCGCGAAAACGATCAGCAAAACGCCCATCGCCTTTTCAACATAGCCCATATATTTGCGATTGCGTTGCATCCAGGCCAGAAATGGCGTGGCAAAAAGCGACGCGAAAACAAAGGGCAGGGTCATGCCAAGGCCGTAGACCAGAACCAGTCCGGTGCCTTGTGCCAGTGTATCTTTGGTGGCGGCAATCATCAGGATTGTCGTTAACACCGGCCCAACACACGCCGACCAGCCAAAGCCAAAAGCCAGACCCATTAAGTATGCGCCGACAACTGATGACGGATCTGCTTTGCTTTCAAAACGCGCCTCTCGCATCAGGAATGGGATGCGAATGACGCCCAGAAAATGCAGGCCGAAGACAAAGATTAATGCGGCGGCG
>DJBQ01000171.1:14764-30676 GCA_002430125.1 Rhodobacterales bacterium UBA5972 | reverse complement strand
AAGACCTATATGGTTGCCGCGGCCAATCCCTTGGCCGCCGAAGCCGGGCGCAAGATACTGGCGGCTGGCGGCACCGCAGCAGATGCCGCCGTTGCCATCCAGTTGATGCTGAACCTTGTCGAGCCGCAAAGCTCGGGCCTTGGTGGTGGTGCCTTTGCGCTTTATTGGGACGCACAGAAAAACGAGTTGACCAGTTGGGACGGGCGTGAAACCGCGCCCATGGCAGCGACGCCGGATTATTGGCTTGGACCGGACGGTAAACCCGTGAAATGGCCCAACGCGGTTGTTGGCGGGCGTTCGGTCGGGGTGCCCGGCACGTTGGCGTTGATCCAAGCACTGCACATGGCCTATGGCCGCCAGTCCTGGGCCGATACCTTTGCCCCCGCGATTGCACAGGCCGAAGCCGGATTTGAAATCTCGGACCGGATGGCTGCGGCAATCAAAGGCGCGCTTGAGTTTAATCTTACCAGTTCAGCCGAGGCGCGCGCCTATTTCCTTGATGCAGACGGCAATCCGCTGCCTGCCGGTCACATCCTTAAAAACCCAGCTTTCGCCGATACGCTGCGCCAGATCGCGCAAGATGGATCCGGCGCATTTTACCAAGGTCAGATCGCCAAGGATATCGTTGCGGCCACTCATACCGAAGTGAACGCCGGCATCCTGACGACCGAGGACTTCGCGCAGTATGAGGTAAAACAACGTCCGCCGGTTTGTGCGACCTATCGCATCTGGCAGATTTGCGGCATGGGTCCTCCGTCGTCGGGCGGGCTGACGGTTGGGCAGATATTGCGCCTTTTGGAACCGTTTGATCTTGGCCAGGGCGGGCCGAGTGCGGCCAGTTACCACCTGTTGGCCGAAGCCTCGAAACTGGCCTTTGCGGATCGCGGGCTTTACATGGCTGACAGCGATTTTGTGCCGATGCCCAAGGGCCTGTTGAACCATGCGTATCTGGCAGAGCGCGCCAAACTTATCGACCCTGCGCACGCGATGTCCAAAGCCAAGCCCGGCACGCCGCCTTGGGACGAGGCGCAAATATGGGCGCCGGACACCCAGCCCGAAAAGGCCGGTACCTCGCATTTCGTGGTGGTCGATAGCTATGGCAACATGATTTCGATGACGACAACGATTGAAACCGGGTTTGGCTCGGGTCTGATGAGCCATGGATTCTTGCTGAACAATGAACTGACAGACTTTTCACTGGCACCGTCTGACGATGGCAAGCCGATTGCCAATCGGGTTGAAGGCGGGAAACGCCCGCGATCTTCCATGGCTCCGACAATCGTTTTGAGGGACGGAAAACCGGTGCTGTTGATCGGCTCGCCGGGCGGTTCGCAGATAATCGGTTATGTTGCTCAGGCGTTGATCACGATACTGGATTGGGGCATGGATCCGCAGGTGGCGATTGATCTGGGCCATGTAGTTAACCGCAACGGCGGCACCGATATCGAAGAAGGGTCAGATGCCCTGAACTATGCCGACGGCCTTGTGGCACTTGGCCAATCAATAAAAGGACGCAACATGAATTCTGGGCTGCATGTCATTCGAATCGACGAAAACGGCCTGACAGGCGCTGCCGACAAACGCCGCGAAGGCGTCGCGATCGGCGATTAGCAGGTTTTGAGTCTTAAACCGAACTTGCCTGACGCAAAGCGACACCACCACGCGCCGCACCCAATCGCGGGTGTACCCGTCTGGACAAATACCAGCCGATGCCCAGACCCAAACCGCCAGCAACAAAGACACCTGCCAAGGGCGCAAACAGCAAAACAATCCAGGCAAATCCCGGCGTGAGAATACCTGATACATCGCGGTAACTGGCATAGATCGCCGACATTTCGGTGCGCTCGGACGGGTGCACAGCCATCAAAAACGGCAGACCGGCACAGACGTCCAACAAGATCAAAAACATTGAGGCCAGCATCAATACGCCAATCGCCCCAATCGGATAACCGCTAATGACTCCGGACAAAACAAAGGCCAGTCCGCTGCTTAAAAAGCCGGTCCGCAGCGCAAAACGGATCGAATTGTGTTGAACGAATTTCATCATCAAAGGCGCCAAAAACAGCATTCCGTTCGAGAATGACAAAGTCAAACTGCCGATTTGCTCGCCCAGTCCACTTTGCACCGCAAAAATTGGCACATAAACCACGTAGACCCACCATCCAGCCGACCTGATGACCGCAAACAGCCAGCCGGCAATCAGTCGCGGCTGTTGAAAAAACCGCCCCAAATATGCCAGTGGGTTGGGCGCAGGCCCCTTTGCGCGGCTGATCACTTTGCCGTTGCCCATCCGCATCGACCAGAACAAGGCCAGCATCGCAAGGGCTGCGACTCCTGACACGATAAACGGCGCAGGCCGCCACCACAGCATCAACCAAACGCCACCGGCCGGACCAACCGTCCACGAAAGCGCGCTGTAAAGCAGACGCAGGGTTTCACTGCGGCCCAACTCGCGCTTGCCGATGTGATCCAGCAGATAAGCATTGATGCAGATAAACGCCGTAACAGTGGCCACAGTGTTGCACAATAATCCAGCCGCCAGCGCGTATTTATGGCCGGTCATCGCCAAGATCGCCCCGACCGGAAACAAAAACACCCCCAGCGTGTACATCCAGCGCCGCGCGATCAGCCGGGTCAGTGGCGGCACGGCCAGACCGACCAACAGTGAAATGATCCCGACAAAGAAATAAAGAGCCGAGACAGATTTCGCATCGCCAAAGGCTGCGTACATTGTCAGCGGATAAACCGAGATCAGAATGCCACGGGTCAGCGCTTCAAGCCCGCCAAGGGCGGCAAAATTTTGCACGCTTGGCACCGGCGCATGCCGCAACCATTCAGGTATTCGTCTCTGTAACATTAAAAGGCCGCGCTAAAAATCGGGAGCTCACAACCGTCGTAAGCCTGTGACCTGTCAAAGCTTTAACATCCGCGACAGTCGCTGCCTGAATCCGGCGCTTTTTGACCGAGTTACCTGATCAGGCCTTGGTTAATCAGGCACCGACATCGCCAGTACCCGACTGATCCGCGCCTGACTTTCGCCGCTTTCCGACTGCCATATATTGAGGGCTGCCTGCACCTTGACCTGCGCGCCCTTTGAGGTGGCGGCACCGTCAATCACCCCGGCCATATTCAGGGCCGCAATCACCGAACGTGACAGGATAAAGTTTTCGTAACCGGCAAACCGAAGCGCATACTGCCCGGTGGCACCCCCCAATCGGTTGCCACGCTTTTTCATCATATCAAGCAGGCCAATCGTATCAGACACCGGCCAATTCCCAATAAACTGCGCGGCAGAACCGTGTTCGCGCGCCAAATCTGACATGAAAACTGCATTATCGCGCACCGACAGGATTTTGGTGGCATGCCGCACGATGCCGGTATTTTTCAGATGCCGATCCAGATCCTCGTCCGACATCATCGCGTTGCGGCCAATGTCAAAGCCATGAAAGGCGGTTTCAAAGCCCGGCCATTTGTTTTCAACCACCTTCCAGTTGAAGCCCGACTGAAACACCCGCTTGGAAAACTCTGACAGCAAACGATCATCGGTCAGACTGGCCAAAGGCGTTTGAAGCGGATCCGGCACATATGCGGCAATCGCCTCTTCGCCCTTTCGGGTAACCGCCATTTCACGGATTTGCGCAAATGTTTTCATGTGGCTTTCCTTTCCTGACGCTCGAGAATTTCCACCAGCCGCCCGCGCACCTCGGGCAGGTCACGACCACCCAGAGCTGTCGCCAGCCAGTGTTGCAAAAAATATCCGGTTGTTGCCAGTGCTTTTGTAATCCCGATCTCGGGGGCAGGATAGGGCAACAGACGTTCGGCCCAATCACCCGCGCCCGCTTGGCTGACTGAGCGGCCGGTTTTGGGCGAGACATACAGCAAGCCTTCCGTCGCGCCTGTCACCGCACATTGGGTCAGATCAAGGCCGAACCCCGTGTCTTCCAATAAAAGCAATTCCCAGAACAGATAGTCCCGCTGCCATGCGCCGCCTGCCATCAGCCCTGCCAGTAAATCCTGTGTTGCCTTATACATCCTTGGATGCGCCTCGCGTTCCGGCAGGGCGAATTTCAGCAAACCGCAGACCGCGTTCAAGCCCGCCAAGGCCGCGCGGTCGTCCATCATTACGGCAGCGCGCGAAATCAGCGGCTCTACCCTGAATGTCCCTAAATGTTCATCCAGCCGCGCGCGCCATTCAACATCAAGCTGCGCACCGGGTTGCAGAATGGGTGCCAGCTTGCGTGAGGCACCACCGCGTACGACGCCTGCATGCCGACCATGATGTTCGGTGAATACGTCGATGATCGCGGCACTTTCCCCGTGCCGCCTGACACTCAGCAACGCGCCCTGATCCCGCCAATCCATCGCGCAAGGTTACTCGGAAAGTCCGGGTTCGTCGAGCAGATGTCGCCCATTGCGATCTTCTACTTCGACAATCCAGATATCGCGGTCAAAACCGCGCTGGCGGGCCAGACTGGCCTCGACCTCGGCGTCCGGGCCTTCGGCCAAAGTTACCCAAATGCGGTTGCCCTTGGCGTCGTAACTGCGTTGAAACGCCCGCGCCCTGCCATCCAACGTGTTCAGCTTGACCATAATACTGCCAGCGTTTGCGTCACCCTTGGCGGTGACAAAGGCCGGAATTTCATTCAACCGCAGACGGGTCAGATAGGCCTGTACCCAGAATTCCGATGTCAGGCGCACCATGCGTGACGCCCGTCAGTTGCCATCCTTGAAATCAAGGCCCATCTCCGTATAGCGTTCGGTTTCTTCCTGCCAGTTCGGGCGAACCTTGATTTGCAGGAACAAATGCGCCGGTCGCCCCAGAAACGCCGAGATTTCCTCGCGCGCGGCTTTGCCAATCGCCTTCATGGTTTCGCCTTTCGGCCCCAGAGCGATACCTTTATGGCCGTCGCGGGTCACGTAAATCAGCTGGTCGATCCGTACCGAGCCGTCTTTGCGTTCCTCCCAGTTTTCGGTTTCGACTGTCAACTGATAGGGTATTTCCTGATGCAGACGCAGCGTCAGCTTTTCGCGGGTAATTTCGGCGGCAATCATCCGCATCGGTAAATCGGCGATCTGATCTTCCGGGTAATGCCACGGACCAACCGGCAATTGTTCGGCCAACCAGGTTTTAAGCGCATCAACGCCGTAACCTTTTTCCGCCGAGATCATGAATGTTGCCTGGAAATTATAGGCTTCATTCAGTTTTGTCGTCAGCGCCAGCAAGGTTTCCGCCTTGACCCGGTCGATTTTGTTGATCGCCAAAGCCACCGCCTGCCCTGATGACCACTTGTCTTTCAGCGTGTCCAGAATCGCCTCGACACCCGCCGTTATACCGCGGTGCGCTTCGACCAACAGGACGATCACATCCGCATCCGCAGCCCCGGCCCAAGCCGCTTTGACCATGGCGCGGTCAAGGCGGCGGCGCGGGCGAAACAGGCCCGGCGTGTCGATGAACACAAGTTGCGCGTCACCCTCTAGTGCCACGCCACGAATACGGGTCCGTGTGGTTTGCACCTTATGCGTCACAATCGAGATTTTCGCCCCGACCATCCGGTTCAGCAGCGTAGACTTGCCGGCATTCGGTTCGCCGATCAGCGCAATAAATCCGCAACGTTGTTCGCTCATATTTGCCCTTCCAGCCGCGCCAGCAAATCTGCGGCGGCGGCCTGTTGTGCCTGCCGTTTGCTTGCGGCTGTTGCCACTGCTTCTGCACCGTTTTCAAGCTGTGCCGCAATGGTAAAGACCGGCGCGTGATCCGGCCCCGAACGGGATGTTTCGCGGTAAACCGGTGGTTTCAACCCACGCGCTTGTGCCCATTCCTGTAAAGCGGTCTTTGGGTCGCGTGCATCGTCGTCTGATGTTTCAATGCGCTTGTCCCAAAGTTGCAGGATCAAGCCGCGGGCCGTTTCAAAATCGCTGTCCAGATAGACAGCAGCAATCACCGCTTCCATCGCATCGCCCAGCAGCGCTTGTTTGCGCCGGCCGCCTGACATCATTTCAGACCGGCCCAATTTCAGGGCTTCGCCCAAATTAATTGATGTCGCCACGTCCGCGCAGGTTTCTTTGCGCACCAACGAATTGAACCGAGGCGCAAGCGTGCCTTCACTGGCACTGGGATCCGCCTGAAACAGGGCCTCGGCAATTACCAGACCCAACACCCGGTCGCCGATAAATTCCAACCGCTGGTTATCGGGCCGCGTTCCTGACGACAACGACGCATGCGTCATTGCCTCGATCAACAATTCCGGACGGCGAAATTCATACTCAATCCGTTTACTAAAATCCTGTAGGGCCGCAGATAGCTTCACTCGATCGCCTTGAAATACCGATCCGACCGCCATGTCCAAAATGCCAGAATAGACCTGCCAGCAGACGAGAAGATCACGCGGTCTGCCCGCCCGACAAGGTTTTCAGCGGGCACAAAACCGACGCCATGTTGTTGGACCGAAAAACGACTGTCTGAACTGTTGTCGCGGTTGTCGCCCATAAAGAAATATTTGCCTTCAGGTACGGTAAAAACCGCAGTGTTATCGCCCTGAGTGTTGCCGATGTTCAGAATGCTGTGGGTCACACCATTGGGCAGCGTTTCGCGAAAGCGCTCTTTCTGGCAAATATCGCCTTGTGCGACCTGATTGTTTGAACACCGAGGAGTGCCACCCGCCGGGCCCTGCATTTCCATCACTTCTTCGAACATCCCGTCAGGTTCAACCACAACCGCCACGTCATTAATATATAGCAGGCCTTGCTTGACTTGAATCCGATCACCCGGCAGGCCGATCAACCGCTTGATGAAGTCACGCATATCGCCCGGGTTCTTGAAAACCACAACATCGCCGCGTTCAGGTTCACTGGCCAAAATCCGCCCGGAAAACGGGCACATCGAAAACGGACACGAATGTTTGGAATAGCCGTAAGCCATTTTATTCACGAACAGAAAGTCGCCGATCAGCAGCGTATCTTTCATCGAGCTTGACGGGATCCAGAACGGCTGGAAAAACAAAGTGCGGATCAGCCCGGCCAGCAGCAGCGCATAGACTATGGTTTTTACCCATTCGGTCAGGCTATTTTCGTTTTTCACGCCGTCATTCATATTGTTCTGCCTGTCCATGTCTATTTGATGCTGGCTAAATGGCCTTGCACGCAACGGAAGTCAAGCAAGCCCCGGTTGGGCGGTGGCTTGTCACCATTATTTCGGCCGTGCTTCGATTACGACAAAGGCTTGCGCCCACGGGTGGTCGTCCGTCAGCGTCACATGCACAAACGCCTGCATCCCGTCAGGTGTCATTTCTGCAAGCCGCGCGGCGGCCCAACCTGTCAGGTGCATCTGCGGCTGTCCGGTTCGCAGATTGCTGACTTGCATGTCCTTCCATGCAATCCCCATCCGAAGACCAGTGCCGAGGGCTTTGGAACAAGCCTCCTTGGCGGCCCATCGTTTGGCATATGTTCCGGCCGAATCCTTGCGCCGCTCGGCCTGGCTTTGCTCAACCTCGGTGAAAACCCGGTTGCGAAACCGATCCCCGAACCGTTCCAAAGTGCCGGCGATGCGGTCGATATTCGCCAGATCAGTGCCGATGCCCAAAATCATGTCAGCCACCAAACCGTTGGGTCACGCACCGATACCAAACGCCTCGGTGCGAGCCTCGATCATCAGGCGGCGCATTTCGGCCATAGCCGTTGGCAGGCCGACGAAAATAGCCTCGCCAATCAGAAAATGACCGATATTCAGCTCCATCACTTCCGGAAATGCTGCCAGCGGTTTGACCGTATCAAAGGTGATGCCGTGACCGGCGTGCACCTCAAGCCCAAGCGAATGTGCGAAGGCGGCCATATCGCGCAGGCGCACAAACTCGGCATCCCGATCGTCAAACCGGCCTTCGGAATGCGCGTCGCAAAAAGCGCCGGCATGGAGTTCAACTACCGGCGCACCAATGCGCGCGGCGGCTTCGATCTGGCGCTGGTCAGCCGCGATAAAAATCGACACCCGACAGCCGGCGTCTTGCAAGGGCGCGATGAAATGCGCCAGCCGGTTTTCCTCGCGCGCCACTTCCAGCCCGCCTTCGGTTGTGCGTTCCTCGCGTTTTTCCGGCACCAGACACACCGCATGCGGCGTATGACGCAGCGCGATTTTCTGCATTTCGGCAGTTGCTGCCATTTCGAAGTTCAGGGGAACGGTTAACTGCTCCATCAGAGCTTCAATATCACGGTCGGCAATGTGACGGCGGTCCTCGCGCAGATGCGCGGTAATTCCGTCGGCCCCGGCGTCTTGTGCCAAAAGGGCTGCGCGCACCGGATCGGGATAGGCACAGCCGCGTGCATTTCGAACGGTTGCCACGTGGTCGATATTAACCCCCAGCCGCAAGCGGCCCAGAGGTGCGGTAATAGCGGAAGGCATTGTCAGATTTCCTGCAAAAGTCGATTCGTGCCGTCAACCTAAACCCAAAATCCGGGATGCGAAACCACAGGTATTATTGTACGTGGTCCACATGTTTCGACCGGCGCTCTTTCCACCGCGACACCAACTTACCACGACGGCGTTTCTGATAAGCAGTGATCACCGGAACCGTCAGAAAATAACCGACAATCCCCAAAATTACACCGGGTACGAATCCACCCACCAGATAGGGCAAAAAAACCTGCATCATAAAATCCTGCAGGTTTGACCAGTCAACCGAGGCGCCGCCAAACAGGGCTTTGAATTTATACCAGAAATCACCGGCCGCCTGCCCAAACAACCGAAGAAGCGATTTATGTTCGGTCGGATCAAGATTGTCCTGCAATATCCAATGACCAAGCGTCAGGCTGGCGCCGGCGATGAACGGAAATGTAATTGGATTGCCGAAAAACGTCGCCAACAGTGCCGCCAACGCATTGCCGCGGATCAACAGCGACAGCAAGACAGCCGCTACAAAATGAAAACCGAAAAATGGCGTGAAACTGATAAAAACCCCAATCCCGACACCCCGGGCGATTTTATGTGGCGTATCCGGCAAACGACGTAACCGGTGCCAGATATAGCTTGCCGCGCGCTTCCATCCCGAACGGGGATAAAACGCTTCGGCAATCCAACGGCCATAACTCAGTTTTTTGCGTCGTTTAAAAACCATCCACCCTTCCCGTCAACAATGCCTATGTCCCACGGCACATTCGCCTTTTCAAATCAATTCCAATCACCCCAAGGAATTTCCCCGTCAGGCGGTGAAGTCCCGGCGCAACCGGCTGATTTGTGCAACATCCGAATCTGCCTCGACCGCGGTTAGCACGTTATGCAGATGCGCCACGTCCCGAACATTGATCTCGGCCAACATTTTATAGAAATCTGGTTTCTTATCCGTAAAGTGCAAATCCGAGATATTGGCGTTCTGTTCGCCGATTAACGTACAGATACGCCCCAAGGTTCCAGCATCGTTGGCCAGCGTGATTTCAAGCGTAACCGCATGCACCGCTGCATGGTTGCCTTCGCTCCAGTGCAGGTCGATCCAGCGATCCGGCTGATCCTCAAATTCCGTCAAAGCATTACAATCGATGCTGTGGATTTGCACGCCCTTGCCGCGATAAGTAATACCGATGATACGTTCACCCGGCACAGGCTGACAACACACCGCCGGTTCGGCTTTTTGGCCAACGCCAAGCCCGATAACCGGTCGTGCGGTATCAATTGTGTCGTCAGTTGGTTGACGCTTTAACTCGGGGTAAAGCGTGGCGATGACTTCAGTGCCGGATATTTCCGCATTGCCCAGCATCACCAACAAATCTTCCGCGTCCGACATACCCATTTGTTTCGCAGCGGTGCTCAACGCTTTGTCGGTGACCTTTTTGCTAACATGTTCAAAGGCCACCCGCGCCAGTTCGCGCCCAAGACGGATCGAGCCCGAACGGCGTTCCTCGCGCAGTGACCGGCGGATCGCGGTTTTGGCGCGGCCAGTCACAGCGATATCCATCCAGGTTGACTGTGGTTGTTGACCTTCCGCGGTGATGATTTCTACCGACTGGCCATTACGCAGGCGGGTCCACAACGGCACCCGAAGTCCGTCGACTTTGGCACCGACGCAGCGCGAACCGATTCGCGTGTGGATCGCGAAAGCGAAATCAATCGGCGTCGCCCCACGCGGCAACTTTACCACTTCGCCTTTGGGCGTGAAACAGAACACCTGATCCGAGAACATTTCAAGCTTCACATGTTCCATAAACTCGTCGTGGTCATCAGAAAGTTCGGCGCGTTCGGTCAGACCGGCCAGCCAGATAAACGGATCAACCGCAAACGGGTTTTCCGCCCGCGCGCCATCCTTATAAGACCAATGCGCAGCAACACCCGCCTCGGCGACTTCGTGCATTTGTTTGGTTCTGATCTGCACTTCAACCCGTTTGCCGTCACGCCCTGACACCGTGGTGTGGATCGACCTGTAACCGTTGCTTTTGGGTTGGCTGATATAATCCTTGAACCGTCCGGGCACAGATTTCCAGCGCTGGTGGATCGCGCCCAGCACCAGATAACAATCGCGAATATCGCGGGTGATGATGCGAAATCCATAGATATCCGAAAGCCGCGAAAAGCCTTCTTTCTTTTCCTGCATTTTGCGCCAGACCGAGTACGGCTTTTTCTCGCGCCCAAACACATCCGCCTCGACCTCGGCTTTGTCCAGCACGTCGCGAATGTCGTTGGTGATTTGCGGGATCAGATCGCCGGTTTGGTTGCGCAGGGTCAAAAACCGCCGGATGATCGAACTGCGGCCTTCGGTGTTCAGAACGTGAAAAGACAGGTCTTCCAATTCCTCGCGCATGTGCTGCATACCCATGCGACCCGCCAACGGCGCAAAAATATCCATGGTTTCGCGGGCTTTTTGCTGTTGCTTGGCCAAAGGCAGATGCTTGATCGTGCGCATGTTGTGCAGCCGGTCGGCAAGCTTGACCAAAAGCACCCGCAGGTCTTTTGACATCGCCATCAGCAACTTGCGGAAGTTTTCCGCCTGTTTGGTTTCGCTGGAATGCAGTTCAAGATTGGTCAGCTTGGTGACGCCATCCACCAATTGCGCGACTTCTTCGCCAAAGCGGGTGGAAACCTCGGAGTAAGTGGATTTTGTGTCTTCGATCGTATCGTGCAGCAGCGCCGTAACGATTGTTGCATCGTCAAGTTGTTGTTCAGTCAGGATCGCGGCCACTTCGACCGGGTGGCTGAAATAAGGCTCGCCAGACGACCGCGTCTGCCCTTCGTGCATCGCCATGCCGTAAGCATAGGCGTTACGAATCAATTCAGCGTTGGTGCCGGGGTTATAGTTGCGAACCAGATCGACGAGGTCTTCGACATCGATCATTCTGGCCGCTCCTTAAGCGGGTGCAGCGTCGGTTGCCCAACGCCGAGTTTCACCGGACCTCCTGAGCTTCCATCAGGGCGCGCAGCAGGTTTTCTTCAGACATATCGTCCGAAGGCTTGTCGTGCTCCACGCCACCCATCAGCAAGTGCATCTGGTCGTCTTCTGGCTCGTCGACTTCAATCTGGGTTTGATTGCTTTCAATATAAGCTTCGCGAAGACCTTCAGCCGTCAGTGTTTCTTCCGCGATTTCGCGCAACGCACAGACCGGATTTTTGTCATTGTCGCGGCTGATTGTCAGCGGCGTACCGGATGCCAGTTCGCGCGCCCGGTGGGCCGCCAACATCACCAGTTCAAACCGGTTTGGTACTTTATCAACGCAATCTTCAACGGTAACACGGGCCATCAGGCGCTCCACTTGGTCAATGAGGACAGTGAGAAGTCAGACACCTAGGGGCATTCCCCACGGAATTCAAGCCAAAAACCTATGTTTTTAAGTCGCTTCGATCACTAATTCGCATGTTTCCATTGTGCCATCGCCAAGGCTTGTGCGCTGAAGGTAGCTTATCTAGGGTCACGCGATGAAACCAGACCGTCCCCTCTTGGGCATCCTCCTGATGCTCGGCTTTTGCATATTGGCACCCTTTGGGGATTCGCTTGCCAAATTTCTTGGGTCGCGCGTCCCGCTGATCCAACTGCTTTTGGTGCGTTTTGCCATTCAGGCGCTGCTCCTGTTGCCGCTGGTCTGGCTGACCGGCAAGACCCTGACCATGAACCGACGCGTGATGCGTTTAACCACAATCCGAACCATCCTGCATATTCTTGGCAGTGCCGCGATGTATATGTCGCTGCGGTTTTTGCCTTTGGCGGATGCGATTGCCATCGCCTTTATGATGCCGTTTATCTTGCTTGTTTTGGGTAAAACCGTCCTGCACGAGGAAATCGGAAGTCGGCGCATCATCGCCAGCATCGTCGGTTTTGTCGGCACTTTGCTGGTGATCCAGCCAAGTTTCAGTTCGGTTGGTGCGCCAGCCTTGTTGCCGCTGTTTGTGGCAGTGATCTTTGCGCTGTTCATACTGGTCACGCGGCAGGTCGCAAAGGATGTGGACCCAATGGTTCTGCAATCCGTCAGTGGTATAATAGCCGTACCAATCCTGTTGGTTATGTTACTGGTTGGCGTAACATTTGACATACCCGAAAGTACACTCGTCTGGCCGGTTGCGTTTGACGGGGTGCTGTTAATTGTGATCGGCATAATCGGCACCGGCGCACATTTATTGATGGCGTGGAGCCTGCGTTTTGCCCCCTCGACCACACTCGCCCCGATGCAATATCTGGAAATCCCCATCGCTACGGTCTTTGGCTGGCTGATCTTCAAAGACCTGCCCAACGGAATGGCCGCAGTGGGCATCGCGATCACTGTCGGTGCGGGACTTTACGTCATCTACCGCGAACAAAAAAACGCTGCGGTCGCGGCCCGCATAAGGTGACAAATTATCCTTGCGCGGCGGGAATTCGCCACCGTTTCACTGCCACTTCTATCCTTGCGCCGAACAACCGCGCCGTTTTGCTGTCACCAGCATCTATCATTAGATCCTTGTCACGCGAAGACGTCGCCATTAGCCCCAACCACGCGCCCTGCCAGTTTACATCCGCCTTATCTGCCGCACTCGGGCCCAGATGATTCTGTCCAACCCAGATCATGCCGTGTTGTGCTGCGAACACCGACATTTGAATAAGCGATGTCAATTTGTCACCACTGGCATAGGTCGCGACGGTGAACCCGCCGGCCAGTTTGTCGGCCCAAACCTGATCCGACCACCGATCACTACTGTCATCCATGAAGGTTTTAAACCCGGCGGCAATACTCCCCATATAGGTTGGCGCGCCAAACAGGATCACGTCGGCACGATCAAGCTGCTGCCAATCTGCATCTGAAATACGTTCGACATCAATCAATGAAACCGGTTCATCCACCACACCGCCTGCAAGAAGCGACGCCAGTTTTGCAGTATGCCCGGACCCCGAGAAATACACGACAGCAATCATTTTCAATCCTTAATCGAGCGCGATAACCGCAGCCTTTTCCGCCTTGGGCAGCTTTTCGACCATTTGCCTGACGGTCAAGCCCAGATACGGATGCCGCCAGTCAGGCGCTAAATCCATCAACGGAATCAAGACGAACCCGCGTTCCTGCATCCTTGGATGCGGCAGGATCAATTGGTCAGGCGCCTGCATGCCGCGTTCATGTGGCGGCAATTCAAGCCAGTGTTTCAGGGTTGCGACATCCGGCAAGACCAAGTCCGCAAACGCCAAAAGATCAAGGTCAATGACCCGCGCGCCCCACCGGGTTTCGCGGGTGCGCCCGATTAAGGCTTCGATCTTATGCAGATGCGCAAGTAAAGCCTCAGCCGACAGATCGGTCTCCACTTCAACAACCGCATTTACGAAATCCGGCCCGGCCCCGACTGGGAATGCCGGTGTTTGAAACAGCCGACTTTGCGCTGTAATCCCCACAGAATCATCCGCCAGCAACCCAAGCGCGAACAACACGGTGTCGCGCGCATCCCCTGCGCTAGACGGCAAGTTAGAGCCGACCGCGACCAATCCTTTTGTAAAGGTTCTAGGCCTATTTCCCACTTGAAGCATTCGCAATAAGTATTATCCTTGAAGATATTGTTTCGTTAATGAATTCCGAATTCTTACCACCCAACATTGATGAAACCAATTAGAAGAGGGAACTCAATTATGTTTTACCGCGACGAGCGCTTAGCGCTCTTTATCGACGGATCGAACCTCTATGCGGCCGCTAAGGCTTTGGGGTTTGATATCGACTACAAACTTCTCAGAACGGAGTTTATGCGCCGGGGCAAGTTGCTGCGCGCATTCTATTACACCGCTCTGTTGGAGAATGACGACTACTCACCGATCCGTCCACTTGTGGATTGGCTGAACTATAACGGCTTTAACATGGTCACCAAGCCAGCCAAGGAATTTACCGATTCCATGGGCCGCCGCAAGGTGAAAGGGAACATGGATATCGAGCTGGCAGTTGACGCAATGGAACTGGCACCGCACGTGGATCACATCGTGATCTTTTCCGGTGACGGCGATTACCGCCCGTTGGTCGAAAGCCTGCAACGTCAGGGCGTCAGGGTTTCGGTGGTTTCCACCATCCGCAGCCAACCCCCGATGATTGCAGACGAGTTGCGCCGTCAGGCCGACAATTTCATCGAACTGGAAGACCTGAAAGACGTGATCGGCCGCCCACCAAGGCCCGATATGCCGATGCGGTCTGACGAGATTGAATACGTCGACGAGTAACTTCAACACCACGACTTGAAAAATCCCCGGCGCGCTTGTCGTGCCGGAGATTTTTGGTTTCTGGTCGTTTCCTTAGACATGTCTGCTTTCCCCGCCTTACCAAGACTGGACCTTCCACAAGCCCTGTCATAGGAAGGGACGCGAAGGACATGCCGATGACACGACCGCCTCTGACAATCTATCTGGCCGCCCCGCGCGGATTTTGCGCCGGCGTTGATCGTGCCATCAAGATCGTTGAAATGGCGATCCAGAAATGGGGTGCACCGGTCTATGTGCGCCACGAGATTGTGCATAACAAATATGTTGTCGATGAATTACAGGCCAAGGGCGCTGTCTTCGTTGAAGACCTGTCCGAATGCCCCGATGACCGCCCCGTCGTGTTTTCCGCCCACGGCGTGCCGAAATCGGTTCCGGCCGAGGCTTCGGCCCGCCAGATGATCTATGTCGATGCGACTTGTCCTTTGGTTTCCAAGGTGCATATCGAGGCCGAACGGCATCACCAGAACGGCCTACAAATGGTGATGATCGGCCATGATGGCCACCCTGAAACCATCGGCACCATGGGGCAACTGCCAAAGGGCGAGGTTCTGTTGGTGGAAACCGCCGCTGATGTCGCGGCCCTTGCGCCGCGTGATCCTGAACGGCTGGCCTTCATCACCCAAACCACCCTATCGGTTGATGATACCGTGGAAATCATCGCCGCCCTTAAAGAACGGTTTCCGCAGATCATCGGCCCACACAAAGAAGACATTTGTTACGCCACCACCAACCGCCAGGAGGCCGTCAAGGCCGTCGCCCCCAAGGTGGACGCATTGCTGGTGATCGGCTCGCCCAATTCCTCAAATTCCCGCCGCTTGGTAGAAGTGGCAGCGCGCGCTGGTTGCGCCTACGCACAACTTGTCCCGCGTGCGACTGACATTGACTGGCGCGCCCTTGCGGGCATCAAAGCGGTCGGCATTACCGCCGGTGCCTCGGCCCCGGAAATCCTGATCCGCGAAGTAATCGACGCCTTCGCGGCGCGTTATGAGATCACCCAGGAAATCATCGAAACCGCGACCGAAAATGTTGAATTCAAAGTGCCGCGCGTGCTGCGGGAACCCGCCTGATGCTGTCGGTGGAGTTTCTGATCACCGCCTTCGTCGTGGTCATCGCCCCCGGCACCGGGGTGATTTACACACTGGCAACCGGCCTTGCGCGCGGCAGAACCGCCGCGATTGCCGCCGCATTCGGCTGCACCCTTGGCATCCTGCCACATATGCTGGCGGCAATACTTGGCCTGGCC
>DJBQ01000171.1:11457-14671 GCA_002430125.1 Rhodobacterales bacterium UBA5972 | reverse complement strand
GCCACTTATGCTGGCGGTAATACTTGGCCTGGCCGCGATCCTGCATGCCAGCGCGCTGGCCTTTCAACTGGTTAAAATCGCCGGAGTTTTGTTCTTGCTGTGGATGGCGTGGCAAATCCTGCGCGATGCCGGGCCAATGTCCCTGACCACCGAGGCGCCGCCGCGCGGCCATACCGGCGTTGCGGTTCGTGGTGCATTGATCAACATCCTGAACCCGAAATTGTCGCTGTTCTTTCTGGCCTTCCTGCCGCAATTCCTCAGCGGCCAAGCAGCACAAGCCACCTTTGAGATGACCTTTCTGGGCCTGATCTTCATGGCGATGACCTTTGTGGTTTTTGTAATCTACGGCATTTTCGCCGCCTCTGCCCGCCGACACGTTCTGGGCAACCCGCGCACCCTGCAAGTCCTGCGCTATGGTTTCGCCGCCACTTTCGCCGGTCTTGGCCTGAAACTTGCTTTGCAAAGGATCTGAGCATGGACCATAAAACCATCGCCGTTTATGACGAACAGGCGGTCAAATATGCCAACATGGCCGATAATGACCGGCATGATCCGGCTCTGATCAGCTTCATAGGGTCGCTGCCCAAAGGTGCCCAAGTACTTGATCTTGGCTGCGGCCCCGGACAAGCTGCCGCCGAAATGGCCCGTGCTGGTCTGGTGGTTACCGCAGTCGATGCCTCGACGGAAATGGTTGCCATGGCGGCAAAACTGCCCGGCGTGTCAGCACATCAGGCGACCTTCGATCAGATCGCGGGTGAAAATATTTACGACGGTATCTGGGCCAATTTCTGTCTGCTGCACGCCCCACGCGCCGACATGCCCTCGCATCTGGGCGCATTGGTCACCGCGCTAAAACCCGGTGGGCGGTTTCACATCGCCTTAAAAACCGGCACCGGTGAACAACGCGACAAAATTGGCCGATTTTATACTTTTTACGAAATCGACGAGGTGCAATTCCTGCTGACTGCCGCCGGCCTGACTGTCACCGGCACGACCACCGGCGAAGACCCCGGTCTTGATGGCACGATATCCCCGTGGTTCACGATGTCTGCACATGCCTGAGCTGTTCGCCTATACCGACGGTGCCTGTTCCTGCAATCCCGGCCCCGGCGGCTGGGGCGTTTTGATGCGCGCAATGGACGGCGACCGTGTTGTCAAAGAACGCGTTCTTAACGGCGGCGAAGCCCACACCACCAACAATCGCATGGAACTGATCGCAGCGATCTCAGCACTCGAGGCACTGGAGCGCGACGTTGCAATCACCATCATCACCGACAGCGCCTATGTCAAAGACGGCATCACCAAGTGGATTCACGGCTGGAAACGCAACGGCTGGACCAAAAAGGGCGGATTGAAAAACGCCGACCTGTGGCAAAGGCTGGATCAGGCGAACGCCCGCCACAAGGTGACATGGCAATGGGTCAAGGGCCATGCA
The DNA here is from genome assembly GCA_002430125.1 of Rhodobacterales bacterium UBA5972. Taxonomy (GTDB): domain Bacteria; phylum Pseudomonadota; class Alphaproteobacteria; order Rhodobacterales; family Rhodobacteraceae; genus UBA5972. The sequence goes on along the minus strand of DJBQ01000171.1, from coordinate 13,236 downwards.
GGCCACCCGGAAAACGAACGTGCGGACGAGTTGGCACGTGAAGGCATGGAGCCCTACAAAACCAAACGCCCGGCCTAAACCGCCTTTGGATCGCTTAACCTCAATTTTGGAACGCTTAACATCGTCTTAAGGACGCTTAACCCGGTTCTGGGGGATGGTTCAGTCATCGCGAATGTCTCGCCAAACCTGAACCCCGGAGCCGACCATGACCATCCTGAACCTGAACGACCAAGCCCCGTCTAACACCGTCGCTGTCACTGTCGCCCTTGAAAAATCCCGCATCGCCATTGCGCATTTTGCCGGCACACTGGTTGCCAACATTGCCACCCTGATCCAGAAATCCCGCAAATCCCCCGAGGATATTCTGGCCGCCCAACAGCGCCGTGTTGAGGCACTCCACCACGTCGACCGCCTGCGCGGCATGATCCGCTAAGTCTCGGGAAATCCGGTGGCGCGCAGGCTTTTGATGATCCGGTCAATGTAAGGCACGCATTGATGCGGCGTCGTCGCCCGAAATAGCGCGACCGTTAATGCAGGTTGTCGCGCACGCAGTTTGTCGGCAGCCGCCATCGCATCGTCAATCCGGCCAAGTGCTGTGTAACACGCAACCATATCAAACAACGCCGTAGCGAAATCCCCAAACAAGGCGTGCGAATGCTCCAGCGCGTTCACCGCTTCGTCAAATCGCCCTTGCATCATATAGGCCATGCCAAGCACGCCGTAGGAGGCATAGGAATATGGGATCGAGCGGGCTCAGCCGATGCAACGCGTCAAGGCTTTCAATCGCGCGATTTGCATCGCCAATGTAATTTGAAACCCACCCCATGCTGCCAAACGCGGTGGATGAATTCGGGTTCAGTTGCAACGCCCGCTTAAGTGCGTGCTTACCGGTTTCAGGTTGTCCGCCCGGATAGGCAATGGTGTGCCCGGCCCAGGCCAGCGTCGTCGGGTCATCACGATGGTTATCAAGCGCGTCCTTAATGTACTTCAACCCATCTTGCGCTCGCGCAAAACTGATCCATCGACTGGCATATGCTATCGCATGTGCCCAGGCATGCAGCGCCTTGGCAAAGGAATAATCCGGGTCTGCGGCAATGGCCCGCCTCGGCCAGATCAATGGCCCGCTCCATCGCCGCAAGCGAAGACGGGCGATCGACCATCGGCAGCGCTTGCAAGCACAACTCATAAGCGTGCAGGTTTTCGGTCGGCAGGGTTTTCACCCGCTCGACCTCGGCCAGCACCAGTTTCGGCTCGATCACCGCGACGATTTTCGAGGTAATCTCGTCTTGCAAGGCGAACACATCGTCGCGCGCGCCGTCAAACCGCGCACTCCAGATCGTGCGGCCCGTCGCGGCCTCGACCAGTTGGGTGCTGACGCGCAGCATCTGCCCCGCCTGCTGAAAGCTGCCTTCCAGCACATAACGCACGCCCAGTTCCCGCCCGACCTCGGCGACCGACACGTTGCGGCCCTTGTAGGTAAAGCTCGAATTCTGCGCGATCAAGAAAACGCCCGCACTCGGGACAGGCCGTTGATGATGTCCCCCACCACCCCGTCGATGAAATAGTCCTGCGACGGATCTCCCGACAAGTTGGCAAAAGGCAAGACCGCCAGTGAGGGTTTATCGGGCAGCGGCGGGCCTTCGGTTGGCTTGGCTGCGGGTGCGCCGTCCGGCAGCGTGAACCGATAGCCAAAGCCGGTGACAGTGGTGATCACACCTTTGCCCAACAGCTTGCGCAAAGCGGAAATCTGCACCGTCAGATGGCCGTCCTCAACTGCAA
>DJBQ01000171.1:10861-11320 GCA_002430125.1 Rhodobacterales bacterium UBA5972 | reverse complement strand
TTGCCGTCCTCAACCGCACCCCCGGCCAGACGTGATCCAGCAACTCGTCCTTGCCCAACACCCGGTCGCGATTGGCCGCCAGAAAGGCCAGCACATCAAACGCCCGCGCTCCAAGCGGTGCCGCTTGTCCGTCGACCAGCAATACCCGCTCGGTCGGACGCAATTCAAAACCGGAAAAGAACAAATTGCCTGTCATCAAAATCCCATAATGCAAACACTGTAGCACTGCTGGCGATGAGACTGGTATTTCCGCGCTGTGTCCAGTCCGAAGAACAGACAGGCGCGGCTGCCCAAAGGGCGGATAAGCGGTATGGCAGGTTTACCCCAGCGCCACCGCTTTGACATCCGCGTCAATGTAGTCGAGATATTGCGCAAAATTCCTCGCAAACATCCCAACCAGTTTGGCCGCCGAGGCATCATAAGCCGCCCCGTCTTGCCACGTGCGGCGCGGGTCGAGCA
>DJBQ01000171.1:10304-10557 GCA_002430125.1 Rhodobacterales bacterium UBA5972 | reverse complement strand
CCGTCGACAGACGCCGGAACCTCAAAGCCGAAATTCGCATCCTTGCGAAACTCGCCATCATTCAATGTGCCGTTCAGCGCCGCGGTCAGCAACGCGCGCGTGGCCCGGATCGGCATCCGCGACCCGACACCATATGCGCCACCCGTCCAGCCGGTATTGACCAGCCAGCATTTGGCACCGCTTGCGGCGATTTTGTCGCGCAAAAGGTTGCCGTAAACCTCAGGACGGCGCGGCATAAATGGCGCCCCAAAAC
>DJBQ01000171.1:9572-10148 GCA_002430125.1 Rhodobacterales bacterium UBA5972 | reverse complement strand
CGGCATAAATGGCGCCCCAAAACAGGTCGAAAATGTCGGCTGGGGTTCGGTAACGCCTTGCTCGGTTCCGGCAACTTTTGCGGTGAAACCTGACAGGAAATGGTACATCGCTTGCGCCGGTGATAGTCGTGCAATCGGCGGCAGAACACCGAAGGCATCACAGGTCAGCATGATTATATTCCTGGGTTGCCCTGCCAGTGAAGTTTCGCTGGCATTCGAGATATAATGCAGCGGATAGGCGCAGCGCATGTTCGCTGTCAGGCTGTCATCTTCGAAATCAAGGTCCTTGGTTTCGGGGTCAAACACCATGTTTTCGATGATAGTGCCGAACTTTTCGGTGGTCGCATAGATTTCAGGCTCGGCTTCCGGCGACAAACTTATGGTTTTTGCGTAACAGCCGCCTTCAAAATTAAACGTACCAGTGTCCGACCAGCCATGTTCGTCGTCGCCAATCAGCACCCGCGCAGGGTCAGCCGACAAAGTGGTCTTGCCTGTGCCCGACAAACCAAAAAATACGGCTGCGTCATCCGGTTTGCCGAACGCATGATTGGCCGAGCAATGCATCGGCATCACGCC
>DJBQ01000171.1:8628-9451 GCA_002430125.1 Rhodobacterales bacterium UBA5972 | reverse complement strand
GAGCAATGCATCGGCATCACGCCCTTGGCAGGCAGAATATAGTTTAAAAGCGAGAACACCGATTTCTTGTTCTCACCGGCATAGGCGCTGTTGGCGATCAGGATCAGCTTCTTGTCGAAATTCATCGCAATCACGGTATCTGAACGACATCCATGCCGGGACGGATCGGCCTTGAATTCCGGGCAGTTAATCACCGTGAATTCCGGTACATATGTCTCAAGCTCAGACCGCTCGGGGCGGCGCAGCATGTGCCGGATGAACAACCCGTGCCATGCCAGTTCGGTGACAATACGCACGTCCAAACGATGTACAGGGTCAGCACCTGCATATAGATCTTGCACGAAATACTCGCGCCCTTTCATATGCTTAACCATATCTTCGTATAAAACATCAAACGCTGCCGCATCCATCGGCGCGTTGTTTTCCCACCAAATCGTGTCCTCGACCAGCGGCGAACGGACAACGAATTTATCTTTCGGCGATCGACCTGTGTGGGTGCCGGTTTCCACCAACAAAGAACCGCCCTTGCCGAGTGTCCCTTCGCGGCGCAACAAAGACTGCTCGACCAGATTGGGTTCAATCAAATTGTAATGAACATTTGCAAGGCCGGAAATGCCCATCGCTTCAAGTGTGTGGGACGGGTTAACCTTACCATTGATCATATTCTTGCTCCGCTGTTGGTGCAGCCTAATCCGGACAGGCACCTGAAATATATTCGGTTAGCGCAATCAAAAAGGGTCAATTGCGATGCCCCCGGATAATGGGACCCGCGCCTGTATACCATGTGAAACCGTGGGGAAAAGGGGGGGAAAGGGGGGGAAAG
>DJBQ01000171.1:0-8592 GCA_002430125.1 Rhodobacterales bacterium UBA5972 | reverse complement strand
AAAGGGGGGGAAACCCCGACTCATGAGAAAGATTCATACTCTTTCCCGCGACAAATTAGTCATATGTTATCTAAATAGTTCTCTGCTTGTGGCTGCGAAGATAGGCCAACAGAAACTTATCGGTTGATTCTATGGCGCAGAAAGCGGAAAATGCCTGAAAAAATAAACGGGCAGCAAAGGGGCGCGCGACATGTCAACGATCGCTTTAGTTGATGACGACAGGAATATTTTGACATCTGTGTCAATGACATTGGAAGCAGAAGGTTACGATGTCGTAACTTTTAACGACGGTCAGTCCGCGTTGGACGCCTTCAACATCAAATTGCCGGACATCGCGGTGCTCGACATTAAGATGCCGCGCATGGACGGGATGGACCTGCTCAGCCGGCTTCGCCAGAAGACCGATATGCCGGTCATTTTCCTCACCTCAAAAGACGATGAAATTGACGAGGTTTTGGGCCTGCGCATGGGGGCTGACGATTACGTCCGCAAACCGTTTTCGCAGCGACTGCTGGTCGAACGCATTCGCGCCATTCTGCGCCGTCAGGAAGCGATTGCTTCTGACTCCGGTGATGATCCGGCTGAAAGCAAATTGATTGAACGCGGATCCCTGAAAATGGATCCACTGCGCCATTCGGTTTCCTGGAAGGGCAAAAGCGTCAGCCTGACCGTCACCGAATTTCTGTTGTTACAGGCGCTTGCCACCCGCCCCGGCTTTGTAAAAAGCCGCGATCAGCTGATGGATGTGGCCTATGACGATCAGGTTTATGTGGATGACCGCACTATCGACAGCCATATCAAACGCCTGCGCAAGAAAATGCGTACGGCTGATGATGATTTCGCATCAATCGAAACCCTTTATGGTATCGGATACAGGTACACCGAGGCATGAATCTAGTGTCGGAAATCGGCGCGCAGAAAACTGACCGGGATGACGAGGATGATATCATCCTCGGAGAAGACTGGGAAAAAGATGAACGGGGCGAATTCACGTTTGAAGACGCCCCGCGTGGTCCACGCAACTGGATCGCGCTGAACTCTTCTCCTCTGGCGCGCAAGATCATCACGTTTAATCTGCTGGCGCTTGTCGTGCTGGTCGGCGGCGTATTATACCTAAGCCAATCGCGTGACGGGCTGGTTGTGCAACGCGAAAACACCCTTCTAAGCGAAGCCCGTTTAATGGCCAAAGTGTTTGAGGCCGAGTTGCCGAAAACCGGACCGGTTAACATGGCAGCAGGTGACGGCATCTCGCCTGATGAAACATTAAGGCGACTTGAACTGTCCAAACACGTCGAAGTGTTCATCTTCGATGCCGGCCAAAAGATAGTCGCCAGTTCGCTGGGCAGTTCTCAAGCTTCCAGCATTAAACTTCCGGCGCGCACACGAAAGTCCAACAGCAATTTCATAACCGGGTTTCTGAACAGCACATGGGAATGGGTCGCCACCTTGTTTTCCGGGGACACCCAACAAGTCGTCGACAAAACCACCCGCGAGTTGGCCGAACAAATGGCGGCACACGGCCTTGCGGGCAACACCAAAGGCACCACGTTCACTGACAGCCAGGGCGATTTAGTGTTTTCCGTCGCCACCCCGATTTCCCGCGACGGTCAAGTGATCGGAGTCTTGGTTCTGACGACAATATCCGGCGACATCAATGACATCTTGCGGACCGAACGCGAACAGGTACTGCAAATGTTCGTCGTCGCCCTTTTGGTATCCATCGGATTGTCACTGGTTTTGGCCAGCACAATCGCCAATCCGCTGCGTGACCTTGCGATGGCCGCTGAATTTGGCAAAGCCAAGAACGCCCGTAAAATGAGCCCGGGTCGCATCCGCATTCCGGATATGACCGCCAGACCAGACGAGATCGGGCGCCTGTCAGGGGCGCTGCGTGGAATGATCGCCGCCCTGTACGACCGGATTGATGCGAATGAACAATTTGCGGCCGACGTGGCGCATGAAATCAAGAACCCGCTATCCTCGTTACGTTCGGCCGTTGATACCATGCGGGTCGCCCGAAATGATGTTCAGCGCGAGCGTTTATTGCAAGTGATCGAACATGACGTGCGCCGCCTTGACCGGCTGGTGTCAGATATTTCCAACGCCTCGCGTCTGGACAGCGAATTGGTCAAGGAAGAAATGGAAGCCTTTGATCTGGTTAATCTTCTTGAAAACCTCATCAGTTTCAACCGGATCGAGGCCCAGGATAAAGGCATCGAGCTGATTTCTGACATGCCACCCGAACCGATCATCCTGCGCGGGCTTGAAGCGCGGCTGGCTCAGGTTTTTGTCAATCTGCTGACCAATGCGATGTCCTTCTGCGAAGATGGTGACGCAGTTCGCATTTGGACAAGGCGGCGTGAAAACCGGGTTTTGGTTGTGGTCGAAGACACCGGCCCCGGCATTCCGGAACAAGCACTTGCCAAGATTTTCAGCCGGTTTTATTCCGAACGCCCCGCCAGTGACTTTGGCAACCATTCCGGCCTTGGCCTGGCAATTTCCCGCCAGATCGTCGAAGCACATGGCGGCGTGATCTGGGCCGAAAACATCCGCCCAACCGAGGCTGACGTGACCTCAGAACCACTTGGGGCGCGATTTGTGGTCGGTCTGCCGGTGTGACACCAAATGCCGACAGTACGATTTTGCACGCCAGTACGGTTGCGGTCGGGGGCAAGGCCGTACTGATCACCGGCCCATCTGGCAGTGGAAAATCTGCGCTGGCGCTTGATCTGATTTCGCGTGGTTTGCTACTGGTCGCCGATGATCGCACCACCGTGAACTGCCACGACGGCTGCTTGATTGCATCTGCACCAACAAACCTTGAGGGTCTTATCGAAGCGCGCGGCATTGGCATTTTACCCAGCCCCTATCACGGGCCCGCCATTGTGCGACTTGTTGTCGATCTGGGCAGGCCAGCCACCCAACGGTTGCCTGACCGACAGACGATCACGATATTGGGTGTCAGAATTGATTTGATAAACGGCGGCGACTTGACCAATCTGGCACCTGCAATTCATCTGTATCTTCAAGCCGCCCGTGTGGATTAAATGCCCAGCGATCCTGTCTCCAAATTAAAAGGCCCGCAAAAGGTCGTGCTTGTCACTGGTCCCTCGGGCGCTGGTCGATCAACAGCGATCCACGCGCTCGAGGATCTGGGGTTCGAGGCGATTGACAATCTGCCCCTGACGCTTTTGCCGCGACTTCTGTCTGGCCCGCCGCTCGGGAGGCATCTGGCGCTTGGTGTGGATGTGCGAAACCGGGATTTCAACGCCGGTTCGTTGATTAAGGTGATCGATATCATCTCGCTCGAGACGGAATTTGACGGCTCGTTGCTGTTTTTGGAATGCAGCACCGATGTCCTGGCCCGCCGGTATTCTGAAACCCGCCGCCGTCATCCCTTGGCGCCTGATGAAACCCCGCTTGACGGTATTACCCGCGAACTGGCGTTGCTGGGCGGCTTGCGTGAACGCGCCGATATCCTGATCGACACCTCAGAAACCACGCCGCATGACCTTAGGGCTGAAATCGCCAAGTTGTTTGGCTCGGAATCCGATCAGGGCATGGCAGTATCGGTGCAATCTTTTTCCTATAAACGCGGCTTGCCGCATGGGTTGGATATGGTGCTGGATTGCCGGTTCCTGCGAAACCCGCATTGGGACAAAACCTTGCGCGCCCTTAACGGTCAGGACGCCCAGGTTGGCGCCTATATCAAACAGGACGAAAACTTCGAGCCCTTTTTCACCCGTATCCTTGATTTGGTCGAACTTTTGCTACCCGCATACCGAACCGAGGGTAAATCCCACTTCACTTTGGGTCTTGGGTGTACCGGTGGGCAACACCGCTCGGTTTATGTGACCGAATGTCTGGCGAATGCACTTGCAGAAAAAGCATGGCAGGTGTCTATTCGCCACCGGGAACTTGAACGGCGTGCGGGGGGCGCGCATCTTGGCCAATAGGACGGGGACGCTTGATAGGTATTGTGATTGTTGCTCATGGCGGTCTGGCCAATGAATATCTGGCCGCAATGGAACACGTGGTGGGCAAACAGCCGGGAATTCGCACGATTTCGATCGAGGCGGATCATGACCGGGATCAAAAACAGCAGGAAATCAAGGCGGCGGCAGATGATGTCGATACCGGCGATGGCGTCGTACTGGTCACTGATATGTTTGGCGGCTCGCCGTCAAATTTGTCAATACCGGCCTGCAACGCGACGGACCGCAAGATCGTTTATGGTGCCAACCTGCCGATGCTGGTAAAATTGGCGAAATCCCGCCACTGCACGGTGCCGGTGGCAGTTAAGGCTGCTCTTGAAGCAGGCCGCAAGTATATAGATTGCTGCGACGGATAACATTGAACGGACTTTATTGATGTACGAACAGACCCTATCCATTATTAATGTCAAGGGCTTACACGCCCGTGCCTCTGCCAAATTCGTGGAAACCGTTGAAGGGTTCGATGCCTCGGCTCAAGTATCCAAGGACGGAATGACCGTCTCGGGTGACTCGATTATGGGTCTGTTGATGCTGGCTGCCTCGAACGGGACGAAAATTCAGGTTAAAACCGAAGGTGCCGAAGCGGCAGCCCTTGCAGTGGCCCTTAAAGAATTGGTAAATAGCCGCTTCGGCGAGGCGCACTGATCCGTTCGCACCACGACATGTAAACTGGGGGCTTCCCGTGCAAGACGACCTGCAACCATTGGACGAAACGCCGTATAAAGGCCGCAATTTGTCCTATGCAGGCACGTTCACCAATCCTTTCAAGGCAAATGTCATTCGGGTGGTCGAATGGCTGACGGGCAAGTTGACCCTGCTCAAACTGGTGCGCAAATTCGAAGCCGCTGGTCAAGTCAAAAGTACCGATTTCTGGCGTCGTGCAATTGTTCTTCTGCAGATCGACCTTAAAACCCCGGCCGAACAGATCGCCAATATACCGGCGACCGGTCCTGTCGTAATCGTCGCAAACCACCCGCATGGGCTGGTGGATGGCATGATCCTTGCCGATTTGGTCAGCCGGGTGCGACAGGATTACAAAATTCTCACCCGGTCATTGCTGACCAATGTGCCGATCATCCAATACCACATGCTGCCCGTTGCCTTTCCGCACGAACCTGACGCGATCAAAATGAACATTGCAATGCGCAAGCTGGCGATGGAGCATTTGAAAGATAACGGAGTGATTATCCTGTTCCCGGCCGGGCAAGTCGCCACATCCCCAGATTGGTTCGGCCCGGCCCTCGAGGCTGATTGGCTGCCTTTCACCGCCAAGATGATCCTGAAAAGCAAAGCAAAGGTGGTGCCGGTGTATTTCCCCGGTCAAAACAGCCGTTGGTTTCAGATTGCCAACAAGCTGTCGATTACCATCCGGCAGGGTTTGTTACTGCACGAAATTGCCTATGCGATGAACAGGCCGCAAAAGCCGGTGATTGGTCCGGTGATTGATCGCGACCAGATTGATCCGTGGGTTGATGATCCGCGCGGTTTCATGGCGCATTTGAAAAAGACAGCGCTGGCGTTAAAGGAATAAAACTGACGCGGTCGCCTGTCCGGTGGTTTCAGCGCGTCGGCACCGGCACCTCGCCGCGATAGTCGTAAAACCCGCGATGGGTCTTACGGCCCAACCAACCGGCTTCGACATATTTGGTCAGCAGCGGACAAGGGCGGTACTTGGTGTCGGCCAGACCCTCATGCAACACATTCATAATCGCAAGGCAGGTATCAAGCCCGATAAAGTCTGCCAGTTCAAGCGGCCCCATCGGATGGTGCGCGCCTAATTTCATTGATGTATCAATGCCCTCGACTGATCCAACGCCCTCATAAAGTGTGTAAATCGCTTCGTTTATCATCGGCATAAGAATTCGGTTTACTATGAATGCGGGGAAATCCTCGGCTGAACTGGCAACTTTGCCCAACCGCTTGACCACGTCTTTCATCGCCTGAACCGTGGCTTCGTCCGTCGCAATTCCGCGGATCAGTTCGACCAGTTCCATCACCGGCACCGGGTTCATAAAATGTACGCCCATGAACTTGCCGGGCCGGTCGGTGCGCGAGGCCAGTCGCGTGATCGAGATTGACGAGGTGTTTGACGCCAGAATCGTTTCCGGTCCGATATGTGGCAACAGGTCCTCAAAAATCACTTGTTTGATTGATTCTCGTTCGGTCGCCGCCTCGATGATCAAATCCGACGGCCCAAGATCAGCCAAAACCGACGTCGTTGTGATCCGCCTAAGGGCTGCCTGCATCTGGTCGTCGGTGATTTTTCCGCGCCCGACTTGGCGCGACATATTACCTTTCATGATCTCGATCGAACTGGCAAGTGCATCGGGCGAAATATCGTTCAACGTCACATCAAATCCAGCCAAAGCAAAGACATGCGCGATGCCATTTCCCATCTGGCCAGCGCCAACTATACCCACTTTGGTGATCTTCATGCCCTCAGCCCTCTTGCCTATCGCACCCTTTATTCGGGTTTCGTGGCGCACCTTAAGCGCCCCAACAGCCCAAGGGCAAGTCCATTGTCGTCTTGGGAAAAGCATCAAGTTTTAGCTTTAGCTTTTTGGCAAGACCTTTGCGCGAACCTGTCTGTGGGTGAGTATTAAATAGGGTGGTTCCCATGAAGTTTGACCGTATTACGCGCGGTTCGCTAGACTATTGTCTATATCGTCACGAAAGATCAAAATCGCGGTTTCGCGGTCCAAGGCCGGATCTAACCGGGCCCTATTGCGCCTTCATCGGCTCGACGGAGACCTTCGGAAAATTTGTCGCTAATCCTTTCGTCGGCATACTCCAGGAAAGTCTGGGGGTGGTTTGCGCCAACTTCGGTGCGGTAAATGCGGGTGTCGACAAGTATCTGAAAGACCCGTCTTTGCTGCTGGCATGCGGCGCGGCACAGGTAACCGTGATCGGCGTCACCGGCGCGCATAATCTGTCAAACCGGTTCTATTCCGTGCATCCGCGACAGAATGACCGGTTCGTCAAACCGTCAAAGATGCTGGAGACGCTTTACCGCGAGGTGGATTTTTCCGAAATCCACTATACCCGGCATCTGCTGAACACGCTGCTGGCAGCAAATGCTGATCAGTTTTCCATTGTGGTCGACGAGTTGAAACAGGCGTGGCTGTCACGTATGCGAACGCTTTTAGAAATGATCGACGGTAAAACCGTGTTGCTTTGGATGTCCGATCACGCGCCAGGGGATGCGATCCAGCCCAGCGGACTTGGCCCTGATCCTTTGTTCATCGATCAGACAATGCTTGATACGCTCAGTCCGCTGGTCACCAAAGTGGTCGAGGCGATTGCCTCGCCTCAGGCCAAAAACGCCGGCACCAACGGGATGTTGTTTGTACCGCCTGAACAGGCAGCCGCTGCGCAAATGCCCGGGCCACTGTTTCATCAGGAAACCGCGGCTCGTCTGCAAGATGTGCTGAAATCATTGTTATAAAACAATAAAACCCGCCACGTGGGCGGGTTTTTACTTCATATGCTGGATGATTACAGCGCTTTGGTCAGTTCGGGAACTGCCACAAAGAGATCGGCAACCAAGCCGTAATCAGCTACCTGAAAGATCGGTGCCTCTTCGTCTTTGTTGATCGCGACTATCACTTTGCTGTCTTTCATACCAGCCAGATGCTGGATCGCACCGGAAATACCGCAGGCGATATATAGGTCAGGCGCCACCACTTTGCCGGTCTGGCCAACCTGCCAGTCGTTCGGTGCATAGCCACTGTCAACAGCGGCGCGCGACGCACCAACAGCCGCGTTCAGCTTGTCAGCAAGGGCCTCGATAATATCAAAGCTTTCTTTTGATCCGACACCACGACCACCAGATACCACAATCTTGGCGCTGGTCAGCTCAGGGCGATCAGATGGCTGAACCTTATCCTCGACCCATTCCGACAGGCCGGGATTGGCAACCGCGCTGATGGTTTCAATCGCCGCCGAGCCGCCGGTTTCAGCTGCATCAAAGGTCGAGGTCCGTACAGACACAACCTTAATGCCATCGATTGAGCGTACCGTCTGAATGGCGTTGCCCGCATAGATCGGGCGCTCAAACGTATTGGCATCAACAACCGCCGAGATATCTGAAATCACCATCACATCCAGCAAAGCCGCAATCCGCGGCAGCACATTTTTCGCATCGGTCGTTGCGGGGGCAACGATGTGGTCATAACCACCTGCCAAAGACACAACCAACGCCGCCGTTGGTTCGGCCAGACGATGGCCCAAACCTGCGTCTTCAGCGCATAAAACTTTGGACACGCCGGTTATAGTTGCGGCCGCGGCCGCGGCCGCCTTGGCATTTGCGCCAGCACATAAAACGGTCACTTCGCCCATTTGCACCGCTGCGGTTACGGTTTTGGCGGTGGCATCCATCGCCAATTCGCCGTCAGTGATTTCGGCAAGAACAAGAACAGCCATCAGATTACACCTGCTTCATCGCGGAGCTTTTGGATCAGCTCGTTTACATCGGCAACCTTGACCCCGGCCTTACGGGTGGCAGGTTCGACCGTTTTGACAATCTCAAGACGATTGGCAACATCAACGCCGTAATCAGCAGGCGTTTTGATATCCATCTGCTTTTTCTTGGCCTTCA
>DJBQ01000015.1:568-8105 GCA_002430125.1 Rhodobacterales bacterium UBA5972 | reverse complement strand
TCCTGACGGACAGCATTGGTCGAGGTTTGATAGAGGATCGAAATCCGTACACCGTTTTTGGCGCGAATGCCGTCTGAACCTCTGGCCCAACCAGCGTCGTCCAACATTTTGTTGGCGCCTGCGATGTCTTGCACAAGACAGCTGTCATTTGCTGTCGAGGCATAGATCGCCGGTGCTGGCAAAACGTTACAAGTGGGTTTGCCCGCGGCACCATATCCAACATCGGAAATCACCTGACGGTCAATTGCCATGCTGAGAGCTTTGCGAACCGCCGGATCAGACAGGTAAGGGTGTGGCCCGCCTTCTACGGTGCCGCGCTTGTCGCCGAGTGCCGGGTCAGGGTTAGTGGCGTTGATCATGAACCGCTCGACCGAGGTACCAAAGGCCGAAACCACTTGGCCTTTGCCGGCTGACGCCATCTGTTTCAGGATCGCAGGGTCAACCTGCAAGTTCCAGCCATAATCAAATTCGCCGGTTTCCAGAACGGAACGTGCAGCAGCAGCCGCGTCGCCGCCGCCTTTCAGCGTGACCGAAGCGAATGCCGGTTTGGCAGCATCGCGGTAGTTCGGATTGGCGACCAGTGCGATCACGTCATTGGCTTTGAAATCGGTGACGACAAACGGGCCGGTCCCAATTGGGCCAAAGTTCTGGGCTGTACATTCAGGGGCTTTGATCCCGACGCAATCCTTGAACTGAGCTTGCTGGATGACCGGTGTCTGACTGCCAACCATCGGGCCATAAGGGAATGGCTTGGCTTTGTTAAAGGTGATTTTGACCGTCATATCATCCAAAGCTTCGACGCTGGCAATATCGGCAAATTTCGCCAATTGCTGGCAGCCGCCTGCCGGGTCCATGCAATAGTTTGCTGTGAACACAACATCAGCCGAGGTAAGCGCGCTGCCGTCGGACCATTTGACGCCGGATTTCAGTTTCCAGGTGATCGAGGTCAGGTCTTCGGACACACCGCCATTGGCAACGGTCGGGATGGTGTCGACCAGCCAAGGGACCATATTGCCGTTTTCGTCGTAACGGGCCAAAGGCTCGATGATCATCGAGGACGAAAACACGTCCTTGGTGCCGCCAGACAGGTAGGGGTTCAGGATCGACGCTGCTTGCCAGAATATGATATTCACATGCCCGCTGTCGCCTCGCCCGGCAAAGGCCGCCGGGGCCAGGGCGACGGCAGCTGCCGCTCCCATTAGTATTGTCTTGATTTTCATAGTCTTCTCCTTGTTAGGTTGGCTCTTTTAGTACCTCTGGTTGGCGGAGTTCAGCCCCGCCGTTTATGTTTATTCCATCAAATGGCAGGCGACATAGCGCCCGTCGGTTAATTGTTTGAACTCTGGCACGTCGATTTTGCAGATGTCCATCACCCGCGGGCATCGGGTTGAAAAATTGCATCCCTTTGGCGGGTTGGCCGGGCTTGGCACATCGCCTTCCAGCAAGATGCGTTGGCGGGTACTTTCAACCGATGGGTCTGGTTCCGGTACAGCCGATAGCAATGCTTGGGTATAGGGGTGCTGCGGGCTGTCATAAAGTTGGTCGCGACCCGCCAGTTCGACAATTTTGCCCAGATACATAACCGCCACCCGATCCGCGATATGGCGCACCATAGACAAATCGTGACTGATAAACAGATAGGTCAGCCCAAGGCGTTCCTGCAATTCTTCCAGCAGGTTCACCACTTGCGCCTGAATAGACACGTCAAGTGCAGCAATCGGTTCATCGCAGACAATGAATTTTGGATTGAGCGCAAGGGCGCGGGCGATCCCGATCCTTTGGCGCTGACCACCGGAAAATTCATGCGGGAAACGCTTGGTGAAATCGCGACTAAGACCGACCGCATCCATCAGTTCGTTCACGCGCGCCTGCGTTTCGGCCTTGGTCAGGTTTTTGTGCTCGTTCAAAGGTTCGGCGATGATCGCGCCTACGGTCATCCTTGGGTTCAGGCTGGCTTGCGGATCCTGAAAGATCATTTGCATTTCAGGGCGCAGGCGGCGCAAAGCGTCGCCCTTCATTGTACTGATCTCGATACCTTCAAGTTGGATTGACCCGCCGGTGATGTCGTAAAGCCGCAGGATTGCCCGCCCGGCAGAAGATTTGCCACACCCACTTTCGCCGACAAGACCCAAAGTTTCGCCGGGATTGATTTCAAAACTGATATCGTCGACCGCCATGACATTGCCAACGTGCCGACGCATAATTCCCTTGTAGATCGGGAAGTACATCTTGAGGTTTTGAACCTTCAGGATCGGCGTCGTACTCTTATCCAGCATCGCGCGCCTTTCCGGTGGTTGCGTCCCAGAAACAAGCGACATCATGACTGCCGCTGAGCCTAAAGATCGACGGGTTTTGGGTGCCGCATATGTCCATTGCTTTGCTGCAACGCGCTTTGAACGGGCACGAGGTTGGCTGGGCTGAAAGCGACGGAGGCTGGCCTTCGATTGTCATCAGTTTTTCGGTCCGCTGGCCGGTAACCGACGGCAGGGTTTCCAGCAATGCCCGCGTATAAGGGTGGAGCGGATTTGAAAACAGTTCCCGCACCGGGGCTTGCTCGACAATCTGGCCGCCATACATCACCATAACGCGGTCTGCGATGCCGGCGATCACGCCCAAATCATGTGTGATCCAGATAATCGCCATGCCCAGTTTGTGGCGCAATTCCCGCACCAACTCCAGAATTTGCGCCTGAATGGTGACATCAAGGGCGGTTGTCGGTTCGTCCGCAATCAACACCTTAGGGTCGCAAGCCAGCGCAATCGCGATCATCACGCGCTGACGCATTCCGCCGGAAAACTGATGTGGATAATCTGCCAAACGCGGTTCAGGGTCTGGAATGCCGACCAGTTCCAGCAGTTCAACAGCGCGGGCTTTGGCTTGTTTTTTTGACAGGCCCATATGCTTACGCAATGGCTCCATAATCTGGAAGCCCACAGAAAAAACCGGGTTTAGCGACGTCATCGGGTCCTGGAACACAAAACCGATGCGGCTGCCGCGGATGTTGCGCAATTCGTTCGCCGTCATTTTGAGGATATCACGACCCTCGAACATGACTGATCCGGCGCGGATTTCGGCAGGCGGCGAGGGTAACAAGCCGATCAGCGACATCATCGTCACAGACTTGCCGGACCCACTTTCGCCGACGACACCCAGCAGTTCGCCAGGTGCCAGATCAAAACTGACCGAGTTCACTGCGTGCACTTCACCCCCACGGGTTTTGAACACAGTTTTCAAGTCAGTCACATCTAATATAGGCACGGCCCCATCGGGCATCCATAGCTCCCCAGCTTATATTTCCGCCGTCAGGAAAAGCAGATTCTTCCGGCAGCGGTTATAGTTATGGGCTAGACTAACCACGAAAGAAAGCAGGCAGCAACACCGAATTTTGTCAATTGGTCGGGATTTCGCGAGAACGGCAAAGAAACACTGCGGACACTTGACCAATCGGTCAAGCTGGAACAGAGTTAGCTGCAAATTCAGGGGAGAAGACACATGGGACAGGAATTCACACCGCGCGAAATGCTTGAAAAGCTTGTGTCTTTTCCGTCTGTTTCACGCGACAGTAACTTGCCGGTGATCGATTTCATCGAAAGCTATCTGGCAAGCCACGGGGTCGAATCGCATCGTGTTTATGATGCGACCGGTCAAAAGGCTAATCTTTACGCCAATGTCGGTCCCGCGGTTGAAGGCGGCGTGATCCTGTCGGGCCATACCGATGTGGTGCCGGTTGACGGGCAGGATTGGAATACTGATCCCTTCACCGTGGTTGAAAAGGACGGCAAACTTTACGGACGCGGCACTTGTGACATGAAAGGGTTTGATGCGCTGGCGCTGTGCGCCGTACCGCTTGCCCTGAAGCGCGGTGTTAAGCGACCGATCCAGATTGCAATGTCCTATGACGAGGAAGTCGGCTGTGTCGGTGCGCCTTTCATGATTGCCGAAATGGCCAAGCACTTGCCCAAAGCCAGTGCTGCCATCATCGGCGAGCCGTCTTTGATGAAAGTTGTGACCGGTCACAAAGGCGGGGTTGGGGTTGCCACGCATGTGGAAGGCTATGAAATCCATTCCTCCCTGCAACATATCGGGGTATCAGCGATTCACGAGGCTGCCAAACTGATCGACTGGGCAAATCAGAAAAACGCTGAAAGTGCGGCGGCCACGCCAAATCCGGTGGCGGCAATGTTCGTGCCACCCTGGACCAACGCGCATGTTGGCACAATTAGCGGTGGCACGGCGAACAACATTACCGCCAAAGACTGCAAATTCATCATGGGTTTTCGCTGTGTGCCAAGCGATAACCCCAAGGATTGGATCGACGCTTACACAGCCAAAGTCCGCGAGGTCGAGGCCGGAATGAAAGCGATCCATCCCGACGCAAAGATCACATTGACGCCGACCTATGGCGTACCGGGATTGCGTCCCGAACATGAAGGTGCCGCCGAAATGCTGGCCCGCCGCCTGACCGGCGACAATGGCAGCCATGTTGTCAGTTACGGCACAGAAGCCGGACAATTTCAGGCCGAGGGATATTCCGCCGTGGTCTGTGGTCCGGGCAGCATAGATCAGGCGCATCAACCGAACGAATATATCTCGGTCGCAGAATTCGAGGCCGGTTGGGCGTTTATGAACCGTCTGATTGACCATTTGTGCGAGGATTGAGCAATGCCTGTTCGCAATCGGATCGCTGAATGGTTGCCGGAAATAACCGCATGGCGGCAGGATCTACACGCGCATCCGGAACTTAGGTTTGAAGAACATCGCACTGCCGGACTGGTGGCGGCGCGGCTGCGGGAATTTGGCTGCGACGAGGTGGTCGAGGGTGTCGCCAAAACCGGGGTTGTCGGCGTCATTCGCGGACGCGGTGCAGGCGCGGGTAAAGTGCTTGGGTTTCGCGCGGATATGGATGCGCTGCCGATTCTGGAACAAACCGGACTTGGCCATGCCTCGACCATCAGCGGTAAAATGCATGCTTGCGGCCATGACGGCCATACCTCGATGCTATTGGGGGCCGCGAAATATCTGGCCGAGACGCGGAATTTTGACGGCACAGTGGTTTTGATCTTTCAGCCAGCCGAAGAAGGTGGCGGTGGCGCGCGTGGGATGATCGCTGACGGGATGATTGAACGATTTGGCATTCAGGAAGTCTACGGAATGCACAACTGGCCGGGTCTGCCGTCGGGATCATTTGCGATCCGCAGCGGGGCGCAAATGGCAGGTGCAGATGCGTTTCAGATCACCGTAAAAGGCCGGGGTGGACATGGGGCGCAACCACATACAACGGTTGACGCGACACTTGCCGGTGCCGCCGTGGTCATGGCGCTGCAATCCATCACGTCGCGCAATGTTGACCCGTTGAACGCCGCCGTTGTCTCGGTCTGTTCCTTTCACTCTGACACCAATATTTATAACGTCATTGCCGATCAGGTTGTCCTGCTTGGCACCACCCGCACGTTTGATGCTGACACGCGGGATTTGATTGAACACCGTTTGATTGAGATAGCCCAAACCGCTGCCCAGACTTACGGCGCTGTGGCCGAAGTGATTTACACGCGCGGCGCACCACCATTGCTGAACGCACCTGAACAGGCTGAAGTTGCGGCGGCTGCGGCCGAATCTGTGGCAGGGTCGGTAAAACGCGATTTGCCTCCGGCTATGCCTGCCGAAGATTTCGCCGATTTTCTGGCCGTTCGTCCGGGGGCCTATATGTTCATCGGCAATGGCGAGTCGGCAGCACTTCACAATCCTGCCTATGAATTTAACGATGATATCATTCCGGCTGGGTCAAGTTGGTTTGCTACATTGGCCGAACAGCGGATGCCTTTGACCTGAAAGTAGAGAGACGATTATGCCCTTAATCAACCGGTTTGCTGATCTGCATGCGGAAATTACCGGCTGGCGGCGCGATATGCATGCGCATCCCGAACTGTGTTTTGAAGAAACCCGCACCGCCGCGCTGGTGGCGGGTTTGCTGACAGAGTTTGGCTGTGATCAGGTGAGAACCGGAATTGGCAGGACCGGCGTCGTGGCGGTCATTAAGGGAAAGCAAAACACCTCGGGCAAGGTGATTGGCCTGCGGGCTGATATGGATGCCCTGCCGATATTTGAGGCAACGGGCGTTGACTATGCCTCGACCATCAGCGGCAAGATGCATGCTTGTGGGCATGACGGGCATACGGCGATGTTGCTTGGGGCGGCGAAATATCTGGCCGAGACGCGAAATTTTGACGGCACGGTCGTGATGATTTTCCAACCCGCCGAAGAAGGCGGGGCAGGCGGGCTTGAGATGTGCCGCGACGGGATGATGGATGCGTTTGGCATTCAGGAGGTTTACGGCATGCACAATGTACCAAACCTGCCGCTTGGCGAATTTGCGATCCGACCCGGCGGATTTTATGCCGCCGCCGATGAGTTCACCATCGTTGTGACGGGAAAGGGCGGGCATGCAGCCATACCGCATGAAGCGATCGACACAACGCTGGTCGCGTCGCAAATCGTGGTGGCATTGCAAAGCATCGCGTCGCGTAATGCTGATCCGTTGAAGGCGTTGGTCGTCTCGGTCTGTTCGGTGCAGACCGAAAGCGATGCCTATAATGTCATCCCGCAATTGTGCGAATTGCGCGGCACGGTGCGCACCCACGACCCATTGGTTCAGGACATGGCCGAGGCGGCGATTTCGCGACTGGTTGCAGCAACCGCAATGGCATACGGTGCCAAGGCCGACATCGTTTATGAACGCGGCTATCCGGTACTGGTCAACAGTGCGGCGCAAACCGAGTTTGCAGCAAATGTTGCAGAGCTTGT
This sequence comes from Rhodobacterales bacterium UBA5972, assembly GCA_002430125.1. GTDB lineage: Bacteria > Pseudomonadota > Alphaproteobacteria > Rhodobacterales > Rhodobacteraceae > UBA5972. Next base: position 1,304 of record DJBQ01000015.1, on the reverse strand, counting down.
GGCAGGCGCTGGCAAGGTTGATCGCAACTGTCCGGCCCGAATGGGGGCGGAGGACTTTTCCTATATGCTGGACGAACGGCCAGGGGCCTATATCGCGATGGGAACCGGTCCGGGATTTGGCCTGCATCATCCCAAATACAATTTCAACGACGAGGCGATCCCCGCCGGCTGTTCCTATTGGGCGCAGCTGGTGGAAACCGGAATGCCTGCAACCTGAACCAAGTCTGGAGAGAGACATGCCCCATATTAACCGATTTGCCGATTTACACGCAGAAATCACCGAATGGCGGCGTGATCTGCATGAAAACCCGGAATTGTTGTTTGATACATTCCGCACCTCGGCAATTGTCGAAGAGAAACTGGCGGCTTTTGGCTGCGACCAAGTCAAAGGCGGGATTGGTCGTACCGGGGTTGTCGGGGTGATCCACGGCAAAACCAATATCTCGGGCAAGGTGATTGGCCTGCGCGCCGATATGGATGCGTTGCCGATTTTTGAAGCGACCGGGCTTGATTACAAATCCAAAGAAGCCGGTAAAATGCATGCTTGCGGGCATGACGGACATACGGCGATGTTGTTGGGCGCGGCGAAATATCTGGCCGAGACGCGGAATTTTGACGGAACCGCGGTGGTGATCTTTCAGCCTGCCGAAGAAGGCGGTGGTGGTGGTGACGAGATGGTCAAAGACGGGATGATGGAAGAGTTTGGCATTCAGGAAGTTTACGGCATGCATAACAT
>DJBQ01000015.1:0-440 GCA_002430125.1 Rhodobacterales bacterium UBA5972 | reverse complement strand
GAAGTTTACGGCATGCATAACATGCCGGGCTATCCGGTTGGCCATTTCGCCATTCGACCGGGCGCGTTTTTTGCCGCGGCAGACAAGTTTACCATTCATGTTGAAGGCAAGGGGGGACATGCAGCCAGACCGCACGATTCGATTGATACGACATTGGTCGCCGCTCAAATCGTGGTGGCGCTGCAGTCTATTGCATCCCGCAATGCAGATCCGCTGAAATCGCTGGTGGTCTCGGTCACATCATTTCGCACGGAAAGTGACGCCTATAATGTGATCCCGCAGCATGTGGAACTGCGCGGCACCGTGCGGACGATGGATAAAGCTGTGCAGGATATGGCCGAGTTGAACATCGCCCGCGTCGCTGAAATGACCGCGTCAGCCTTTGGGGCGGTGGCCAAGGTTGAGTACGAACGCGGCTATCCGGTGATGGTCAATTCCGA
>DJBQ01000117.1:19440-22507 GCA_002430125.1 Rhodobacterales bacterium UBA5972 | reverse complement strand
CGTTCAAACTTTGCTTTTGCCATGGTAAGGGCCCTCATCTATTGGGGCCAGTTACCGGGCCCGATTGTCAACGGGCGCTAATTAATCAGGAACACGAGGAAAATCAAGCACCAGTTGCACGCTTATTCTGCGATGAAAAGCGCCTCGTTTTCGCGCATATATGCCTCGATCTTGTCAACCGTGCGGACAACCAGTTCCTGCAACTGTTCTTCGGCGGTCATTGTCAGGCCGGACCCGATTAGTAAGTTCGCCGAAAGCTTTTCCAATGTAGAGAATTGCTTGTCTTCTTCAATGATGATCTGGTTTTTGCTGTCGTCCCAGATATTGACCGTCACCGCCAATGCGGAACTGGGCGTAAGGACCAATGGAATTCCGGCCCGCGCCAAAGCATAGACATCAACGGCCACACCGATATTGAAATATTTTTTGCCCGTCAGGCCACCAAACCGACTGCGCATTTCAGCCTCCAGCGCAGTTTTCAATTGTTCTGGCGTGGCGTCACGTGACATCGGGCCTTTCTTCACGTTATCCGCAAAGACCACCAAATGCCCAAGCTTGAAATCGCCAATCGGTTTCACGGCCTGCGGTCCGGCTCCAAGGTTCGGATCGGCGGCACACGCCATCAACAAAACCGAAATTGCAGCGAACAATACGCCTTTGATCCAGATCTTCGAAAACGTCATGTGGCTAGCCCCTACGTTAAAATCTTTTCGCCGACGAGGTTTATCCGAGCGGCGGACAAGGCGCAACTGCCTTGCAATCACAACAGCGGAATGCCACCGCCGCTGCTTGTTAATCGCATATCGCCTGCAGGCTGGCCCATTCATCAGCCGTCAAAATCGGAACGAAATCCCCTTCAACGGTATTGGCTGCACGGGCGGCTTCTGATCGTCCAAGGCTGTCCGGGTGACTTGCCAGATGAGACATCAACCCCTTTTCCTCGCCGTATTTCTTATGCAACCGGTCAAAGAAATCCGCCATTGGAACGGTCGGCAACTTGGCTGCCGCAAGCAATGCATATGCGTAGGTGTCCGAACCGGCTTCAGCACCTTGGGAATATTGTGCCTGAATAAGTTTCTCGGTCATGAACAAAACCGCCGCACCACCGGCGAAATCCCCCAGCAGCAGTCCAAGCACACCAACCGAACCGGCGGAACGCAAGGCCAACCGCGTCGGATCACGATGTTCCACATGGCCCATTTCATGGCCCAGAACGCCGGCGACTTCTAAGGGGTTTTTGGCATCGTCCAGCAAACCCTCGAACAGCACAATGTGCCCGCCCGGCAGGGCAAATGCGTTGATCATCTTATGGTCCAGCACATGCAGACGAATGTCATAAGGCAGGTTGGCGCCGATGCTGAGGCGGGCCTGCATTTTCGCAAGCGCCGCCAGACCATCGGTACTGCGACAATCCTTAAGGCCGGTTGCTTTACTGTTATCGAGCGCCAAACGAATTTGTTCAATGCTCGAATCCCCCAAGGCTTGTTCACCTTCGGCGGGCAACATGGTTGCCAGCTGGTCGGCCATGATCGGCACCAGCACAAACACAATCAAAGCAACCGACGCCACAGAAGCGGTTGACAGGATCATCAGTCGCTTCAGCAGGTTCGGGTCTTTGTGCCGCCGTTTCAGATCCGGGCAAGCCGCGCTTAGTTCCGCGTTCAAACGGGCATCTTTGACAATCAGCCGTGCCGGATGGTCGCCCGTCAGGCCATAAACCACCGCATCCTTTGCGGCTTGATCAGGAATGCGGCGCACATCGTCAATCGGCCAATCAACCAAAGCCCCCTCGGTTGGTTCAATCCGCACCACAGAGCCCTGCGATGCCGGTTGAACCGAGACTTTTACCCGGCGCACACGCGCAGTTTCACCATCCACGTAATCGGCAAAAACCATAGCTTCGGTTTCCATGCTCATATCGCCGCCCCGATATCCAAAGCATCGGCAAAGCCCTCGGCCTCGGCGAACTCGTCCCTAGGGCGCTGGCGGATTTGACCCAGATGATGACTGTCGCGGATAAACAAAGTCTCGGCATAATGGCGCATACTGGGGAGCGTGATAAATAGCTGCCCCAGCACGCCAATAAAGATGAACATCGTGAAATAAAGGAAAGCGATGCCAGCGAACATCAAAGGCTGATTGCCGTCATTGCCAACACCAAATGTCGCCTCGAAATTTCCGTCACTGAAAATATTTTGATCAAGCATAATCAAAACAACAATAGCCACGGACGCAACGGCGATCAGCAGTAAATAGATCAGCAGGCTGCCCACCAGATAAATCTGGATCATCCGCCACGTGCTGGGATTGGCGCGGAACGTCACGAACTCGCCCAGCCGTTTGTGCTGCGCCATGACTTTGAATCCGTTGATCTGCAAATGCACCCAACCGATCAACAGCCACGGTATGCTAACGATGAACAGCGTGAACATCAGTTCGTTGAAATACCCGCCAATGCCCGCCAAAAGCGTCAAAACCAGACCGACATAATAATGCGTGGCGGGTTTCAGAAACATCCGCCAGTTGCCTTCTTGGGTGAACCGTTCGCGGCCATACCACGTGCGATCAATTCGGAATTTTTCCAGACAAAACAACTGACGGGGCAACAGGAATCCAAGCGTCAGGATCGTCGCCAGCCAATGCAGCATTGCCCGCCACGAATATCCCCAGGCGCCCGCATCAATGCCAAAACGCAATCCCCGCCAGCGGGTGCGGGCCAGAACATAGCGCCGGGCGCGGTACTGGGCGTAAAAGTAAATCGGAATGATGCCGATAAACGAGGTAAAGTAGGCCGCGAAATTATCGTTCAGCAGCGAAAAACTGATGAACATCAGGATCAGATTAAGGACCCCGATATAAAAGGCCAGAAACACCACCGCGACCAGAAACCCCATCAGCTTTTCAACGCCAGTGCCGGTATATTCCAGCGGAAAGCCACCGGGGCGGATTGCGGACCAATAGAACCGGCGCACCCGTGTTTTCGCCCAAAAGCGGTAAAACCCAACTGTTAAAACTGTCAGGACACTGGTTTTCAGAGCCAGCCAAAACAGGCTGCGGCGGGTTCCGG
>DJBQ01000117.1:17194-19372 GCA_002430125.1 Rhodobacterales bacterium UBA5972 | reverse complement strand
CGTAATCAGTTTCAAGAATTTGGATTGTCATCAAGCCGCTTCAGTTTGGTTCGTTCGCTCACGATAAAGAGTGCGGCCAAAAAGGCCAGCTTTTTGCACTAAAGCGTGCTCATTATTCGAATGCTTAACTAAACCGGTTGTTCTTGGGGAACCCATGTGGTGGCCGTTTACCCGCACCCGCGCGCTTGGCCAGCCATTCGGTCATGTCGGTTTCGGTTCTGGTTTTACCGCCACCCATTTGCCAACTCAGGCCATCCGTCCAGTTGAAGGTCACGATATCCGAAAGCCCGCCATCCAGATCAAGCGTGCCCTGCGCGGATCTGGCCGATTTGTATTTTTGCAGCCTGACGCCTTTTCCACGGGTCATTTCCGGCAGTTCAGACAGTGGAAAAACCAGCAACTTGGCGTTCAGACTGATCACCGCCACATGATCGCCCACCACCGGTGTACAGACCTTGGCGACCACTTTGTCCTTGACGTTCAGCACCTGTCTGCCGCTGCGGGTCTGGGCCAGAACATCAACCTCTGGCACGACAAACCCGTCGCCGTCGCTTGACCCGACCAACAGCTTGCGTCCCGGTTCGTGCAGAAACAAATCAACGATGCTGGATTCGTTTGGCAAGTCCACAATCAACCGCAAAGGTTCACCCGTACCGCGCCCGCCCGGCAGGGCAGACCCCGCGATGGTATAAAACCGCCCGTTGGAACCGAACAGGATCACTTTGTCAGTGGTCTGCGCGTGGAACATAAACCGCGCTTCGTCGCCGTCTTTGAACTTCAGATCAGCGTCCAGCGCCATATGCCCCTTCATCGCCCGGATCCAGCCCATCGACGAGCAAACCACGGTGATCGGCTCCTTTTCGATCATCGCCTCGATCGGCATTTCCTCGATCAACGGGGCATCCGCCAGCTCGCTGCGCCGCGCGCCATTGGGCGAATCCTTGCCAAACTGCTTGCGCACCTCGCGCAACTGTTCGGCAATGCGGGCCCATTGCAGGCTTTCGCTGTCCAGCAGATCCTCAAGCGCGGCACGTTCTTCCATCAGGGCGTTGCGTTCGCGGTTCAGCTCCATTTCTTCCAGCCGCCGCAAAGACCGCAGGCGCATATTCAGAATGGACTCAGCCTGCAGATCGCTCAGTTCGCCTTCGCCCGGCAGGGGGGGCTGATAGTCCTTTTCGGATGCTGCCCGGCGATGGTCAAGCGACCAGTCTTCACGCATCAGGGCCGCCTTGGGCTCGTCGTCGTACCGGATGATGTCGATCACCCGGTCAAGGTTCAGGAAGGCGATGATCAGGCCTTCCAGTACCTCAAGCCGATGGTCGATCTTTTCCAGCCGGAATTGCGAGCGCCGTTGCAACACATCCCGACGATGATCCAGAAACGCCCGCAGCACTTCCTTCATCGAGCAGACCTTGGGCGTGCGCCCGTCGATCAGCACGTTCATGTTCATCGAAAACCGGACCTCAAGATCGGACTGGCGGAACAGCGTTTCCATCAGCACAGCCGGGTCAACGGTTTTGGCGCGGGGTTCCAAAATCAAACGGATGTCTTCAGCGCTTTCGTCGCGTACATCGGCCAGAATGGGGATTTTCTTCAGCTGAATAATCTCGGCGATCTTTTCGATCAGTTTGGATTTCTGCACCTGATACGGGATTTCGGTGACCACGATCTGCCACATGCCCCTACCCAAATCCTCGGCTTGCCAACGGGCGCGCAAACGGATCGACCCGCGACCGGTACGATACGCCTCGGCGATGTTTGCCGAGGGTTCGACAATAATCCCACCTGTGGGAAAATCCGGCCCTGGCACATATTCCATCAGGGTTTCGTCACGCGCATTCGGGGATTTGATCAGATGCAAGGCGGCATTACACAGCTCGCCGATATTGTGCGGCGGAATATTGGTGGCCATGCCGACCGCGATGCCGCTTGATCCGTTTGCCAGCAAGTTCGGGAAGGACGCTGGCAGCACCACGGGTTCCTGCAAACTGCCATCATAATTGTCGCGAAAATCCACCGCGTTTTCGTTCAGGCCTTCCATCAAAGCCTCAGCCGCAGCTGTCATCCGCGCTTCGGTGTACCGCGCCGCAGCCGGGTTATCGCCGTCGATATTGCCGAAATTCCCTTGCCCGTCGACCAGCGGATAGCGCACGTTGAAATCTTGCGCCAAACGCGCCA
>DJBQ01000117.1:13328-17025 GCA_002430125.1 Rhodobacterales bacterium UBA5972 | reverse complement strand
CGCATCGCATAAAGAATGCGCCGATGCACCGGCTTTAAACCGTCACGCGCATCCGGCAAGGCGCGGTGCATGATCGTGGACAGGGCGTATTGCAGATACCGATCACCCAGCGCCCGGCGCAGCGGTTCAGACACAGTAATACTGCCGCTGTTTGGATCATCGGCAGGTATATTGGGGTCATCAAGCAAATCGGCCATATATGGGGTGTAATATGTTGGAAATCGCGGGTCCAGCGCTATTCAGCCCATATCGCAAGTTGATGCCGGTTCTAACCCGGTCTAAGACTTGTGCAACCAAATTCACGGCGGTTTGAATGTCACAGAAATCCATCCTCATCACGGGCTGTTCCAGTGGCATCGGATATGATGCTGCCCACAGCCTGGCCAAACGCGGTTGGCGGGTTTTTGCGACTTGCCGTGCTGAGGCTGATTGCGAACGCCTGCGCAGCGAAGGCCTGGAGTCGTTTCGGCTGGATTATGCAGACAACGACAGCATCCATGCGGCGATGACCGAGGTTGTGGCGCGCACTGGCGGTGGGTTGGACGCCCTTTATAACAACGGCGCGTATGCGATTCCCGGCGCGATGGAAGACGTGCCCACCGATGCAATGCGGGCGATTTTTGAGGCGAATGTTTTTGGCTGGCATGAACTTACCAATCTGGTGATTCCCTTGATGCGCGCCCAGGGGCACGGGCGGATCGTCAATTGTTCCTCGGTTCTGGGGATGGTGTCGATGCCGTGGCGCGGGGCCTATAACGCCACTAAATACGCCGTCGAAGCGATGAGTGACACGCTGCGGATGGAGTTGCGCAGAACCGGTATCAAGGTGGTTCTGATCGAACCCGGTCCGATCACCACAGCCTTCCGTGCCAATGCAAAATTGCAGTTTGACCGCTGGATTGATTGGGAAAACGCGGCCCTTGAACCGCTTTATCGCAACAATCTGGTGAAACGCCTGAACGACGCAACACAGAAAAAGGACCGGTTCGAATTGCCGCCTTCCGCGGTGACCGCCAAGCTGATTCAAGCGCTGGAATCGGTTAACCCGCGCCCGCGTTACTTTGTCACCGTGAACACCTATCTGGCGAATTTCATGCGCCGCCTCTTGCCAACCCGGCTGATTGATATGATCTTGGCAGGTGGCTGACCGCACTTAAAAAGGAGCCCGCAATGGCCTCGGACCCACTATTTTATCTGGTAATTGCTGCCGTACTGATCGTGCTGGTGATCCTGATGTTTGGCATCGGAACCTTCAGCCGTGGTGGCGAGTTTAACCGCAAATACGCCAACAAGATCATGCGCGCCCGTATCGTGGCACAAGCGATCGCGGTGCTGCTGATCATGTTGTTCGTGTATCTTCGCAGCAGGGGCGGCTGAGCATGGTTGTTCTGAACAGGATATATACCCGCACCGGCGACAAAGGTGATACTGCGCTCGGCAATGGTGCGCGTGTGGCCAAGCATTCGGCGCGGGTCTCGGCTTATGGAACCGTTGACGAAACCAATGCGACGGTCGGGATGGCGCGGTTATATGCCGAAGGGCAGATGGATGCGCTTTTGGCGATGATTCAGAATGACTTGTTTGACCTGGGGGCCGATCTGTGCCGACCGGAAATGGAAAAAGACGCAACCGCCGAATACCCGCCGTTGCGACTGGCCGAAACACAGGTTGACCGGCTTGAGGCTGAAATTGACGCGATGAACGCAGCATTGGCCCCGTTGCGCAGTTTTGTTTTGCCGGGCGGGTCAGCCCTGGCGGCGCATTTGCATTTGTGCCGCACAGTATCGCGGCGGGCTGAACGTCTGGCGGTCGCGTTAGGCGAAACCGAGGCGGTCAATCCGTCGGCAGTGAAATACCTGAACCGGCTAAGCGACTGGTTTTTTGTCGCTTCCCGCGTGGCAAATGACAACGGCGGCGCCGACGTGTTATGGGTGCCCGGCGCAAACCGGTAACCGGAGGCCCGTTCCGGGCCACGCCTTTGAGCCCCTGCGGGGCGATTGCCTGCGGCGCGAGTATTTTTGAAACTATGATGGGGCGAAAAATGCCGGATTTTGACCTTGATGCCTTGGCCGCGATGGTGCCGGATGGGGCGAAAGTCGCCATTCCGGTGTCGCGCAGCGGACCTGCCGTGGCTTTGACACGGGCGTTGATTTTGCGTGGCGTGAAGGACCTGCATCTGGTTGCCATTCCGACCGCTGGTATTCAGGCCGATATGTTGATCGGGGCTGGGTGCGTGGCGGTCGTGGAAAGTGCGGGGATCACGCTTGATGAATTTGGTCAGGCACCGCGATTTGTGGCGGCGGTTAAGGCGGGCAAAATCCGGTTGATGGATACCACTTGCCCCGCGCTGGTTTCCGGCCTTCAGGCTGCCGAAAAGGGTGTGCCTTTTTTCCCGATGCGCGGGCTGATCGGTTCAGACCTGCTGGCGAACCGGCCAGATTACAAAGTGATCGACAACCCGATGAGCGACGCCGCCGACCCGATCGTGCTGCTGCCGGCAATCGTGCCTGATGTCGCGATGTTTCATGCACCACTTGCGGATCGCCACGGCAATGTCTGGATCGGCAAGGCGCGCGAATTGATGACGATGGCGCATGCAGCCAAGCGCTGCCTTGTCACCGTCGAGCAAATCATCGACGGCGATCTGATGGGTGATCCGCTGCGCGCACCTGCGGTTATCCCGGCGCTTTATGTCAGTGCAATCGCTGTCGCCGAAGGTGGGGCTGCGCCGCTTGCCCTTAACGGATATTATGAAGCTGACAGTGTTGCATTGGCGCAATATGCAGCGATGGCCGCCGACGAACCGGGGTTTGCGGCTTGGCTGGCGGGTGACACACGGGCGGCGGCTGAATAATGGGGTATCGCCCCGAAGAATTGCTGATCACCACGATTGCCAGGCTGTTGGACGGGGTTGGCCATGTGGCGGTTGGGGTTTCCTCGCCAATCCCGGGATCAGCCGCTTTGTTGCAACGCCATTTGTCGGGCGGCAAGACGCAGGTCACAGTTTTGAACAGCAAGAACCTGCAAACCCTGAACGATGGCGCAGGCGAGTTGTTTGACCGCGCCGCCCAAGGTCGGATCGGCGCGTTCTTCCTCAGCGGTGGGCAGATCGACGGGCAGGCGAATATCAACCTTGTTGGCATCGGTGATTATCCAAGGCACACAGTGCGTTGGTCAGGCTCGTTTGGCTCGGCGATGCTGTACTATCTTGTGCCGCGGGTGATCCTGTTTCGCGAGGAACATACCCGCCGCACCATGGTCGAAAAAGTCGATTTCATTTCGGCACCCGGCACCAGCGCCGAAGGGGTTTATCGCCCGGGCGGCCCCTATGCGCTGATCACCAGCCTTGGTTTGTTTGCCTTTGACAAGACCCGCGCGCGGTTCCGGCTGAACAGCATTCATCCCGGTCACAGCCTTGAAGAAATCCTTGATAACACCGGCTTTGAGTTTGATCGTGACGAAGTGATCCCTGAAACCGCTGCGCCGTCTGCCGAATGGCTGGGATTGCTGCGCGGAAAGATTGCAGGCGAAGTGGCCGATCCCTATCCGAAATTCGCACATGCGGTTTTTGGAGTTTCGGCCTGAATGCCGGGCATCAGGCCGCCGGGTCCGAGGCCAGTTTCAGCGCAGCATATTCCGACAACACAGCGAAATCTGAGAATGCGAAATCATGCGGCAGGTCGCTGATCGGGGTTTT
>DJBQ01000117.1:11810-13203 GCA_002430125.1 Rhodobacterales bacterium UBA5972 | reverse complement strand
GAACAAGGCGAACGATATTCCAGCGGCGCGGGCGGTTTCGGCGTCAACTTCGCTGTCGCCAACGTAAAGGCTTTGATTGGCGCTAAGTCGCGCGACCGTGGTCAGCAAAGGGGTCGGGTCCGGCTTGCGTTGTGGCAGGGTATCGCCGCCGATAACCACGTCAAAGTAATCAGCAAGCCCAAATTCAGACAGGATCAAATGCGTCGCGGCTTCGGGCTTGTTGGTGCAGACCGCCAAACGGTATCCGTATGATTTCAGCGTTTCCAAAGTCGTTCGAACATTCGGATAAAGCACCGTCAGGTCGGCAGACGCCGCGCTGTAAAACGCCAGAACCGTCGCAGTCAGGTCTGCGTGCCGCGTCATATCAATGCCCCTTGCCTGCATCACCAACTCGACCAATTTGGGCAGGCCGTTGCCGATGAAACCGATTACCTTAGCCAGATCAAGGGCTGGCAACCCTTGTTCGGCCAGCATCCGGTTAACCGCCGCGTGAATGTCAGGCGCGCTGTCAATCAGTGTCCCGTCAAGATCGAAAATAACTGCTTTCACGCGCTGTCTTTCCATTTTATCGAGCATCCCATTGACGAGATTTGATCCGCCGGGCCGTTGCTGGTTTCAGCCACCAATTGCATCGCCAGAAACAAATCCCGCTGCAGACCGACTGGCCCGGCTGAACTTGTCGAGGCATCAAGCCGCCCGCGATATTGCAAACCATCCTCTGCGTTAAAGCCAAAGAAATCCGGTGTACAGGCGGCGTCATACGCGCGGGCAACCGCTTGGCTTTCGTCATAAAGATACGGGAATGTAAAGTTGTGTCGTTGCGCCAGTTCGGCCATTTTGTCAAAACTGTCGGCGGGATAGGCCTGCACGTCATTGGCACTGATCGCGGCAATTCCAATGCCCAGCGCCTGCAAATCCCGCGCATCGCGGGTGATCCGGTCAAGCACCGCAAGAACATAGGGGCAGTGGTTGCAGATAAACATGATCAGCATGCCGTTTGCGCCGCGAATGTCGGACAATCCATAGGATCGGCCATCGGTGCCGGGCAAGTTGAAATCCGGGGCTTTCCAGCCAAAGTCACACACAGGGGGAATGGCGGCCATGAAATATCCTTTCGTGCTCAGGCGGGAACAAACAGCATGTTTGCCTTGGTAATTGTATCAAGGTTTTCAAAACTTTGCACCACCGCAACCGCGCCGGTAAAATCGTCGCAATCCGTATAGGCGCTGGGGCAGACCACGCAGGAAATGCCAGCGGCCTTTGCTGACAGTAACCCGTTGCGGCTGTCTTCCAATGCCAGACAATCCTTGCCGCGCAGATCAAGGCCATGCAATGCCAACGCGTAAACATCGGGCGCTGGTTTCTTGGCCTTAACCATGTCACCAGCGGCGAT
>DJBQ01000117.1:10535-11673 GCA_002430125.1 Rhodobacterales bacterium UBA5972 | reverse complement strand
GGTACATTGGTCGTGGTGGCGACGGCAAGCCGAACGCCACGCGCATCGGCATCGTTGATCAACGATGCAATGCCGGGGCGCAACGGAACAGTGCCCTCGGCGATCAGTTCGCCGTATCTGACGGTTTTGCGTTTATGAATGTCGATCACTGGAATGTCCGCTGGGTCGATACCAAGATGATGCACCGCATAGGCGTGCATGCGTTCCTTGCCACCGGTGGTTTTCAGCAATTCGCGGTAAAGGTCGCGCGACCAGTGCCAGTTCAGACCGAATGCCGGGAATGTGTCGTTGAACGCAGCGCGGTGCGCGTCTTCGGTTTCGGCCAATGTGCCGTCAACGTCAAATATCAGCGCTTTGATCAAGTTACTTAACCCTGGCTGCTTCGGCTGCTGCGCGTATTGCACGGATGTTGGCCCCGTAAACCGAAGGATTGGCAACCGACCCGCCTTTGAACACAGCCGAGCCAGCAACCAGAACATCGGCCCCGGCGGCCACAACCAAAGGTGCGGTTTCCGGTGTCACCCCCCCATCGATCTGAATGTGAATTGGCCGATCCCCGATCATCGCGCGCAAACGCCGGGTTTTATCGACTTGCGAATGGATGAATTTCTGCCCGCCAAACCCCGGATTGACCGTCATGATCAGGACCATGTCAACCATATCCAGAACATGTTCGATACTTTCCAGCGGTGTGCCGGGGTTCAGGCTGACGCCTGCTTTGACACCCTGTGCCTTGATCGCCTGAACCGTGCGGTGGATATGCGGCCCCGCCTCGACATGGGCGGTGATCATGTCAGATCCGGCTTCGGCATAGGCCTCGATATAGGGGTCAACCGGTGCGATCATCAGGTGTACATCCATGAAGGTTTTCACATGCGGGCGAAATGCCTTCACAGCCTGCGGTCCAAAAGTCAGGTTTGGCACGAAATGCCCGTCCATCACGTCCACATGAACCCAATCGGCCCCCTGCGCTTCGATGGCTTGAATCTCTTGCCCAAAATTCGCGAAATCTGCGGACAGGATCGAGGGTGCGATCTTGATGGAACGGTCGATAGACATGCGGGTTTCCTTTGGAATGATGCGGGGCAAACTATCTGCCTGCCCCGGAATTTGTATGTACAGGTTGTGTACAGGTTGT
>DJBQ01000117.1:0-10379 GCA_002430125.1 Rhodobacterales bacterium UBA5972 | reverse complement strand
TGTACAGGTTGTGTACGCCTTGTGTACCGCTGTTTTAAGCGGCTGAATTGATCCGCAACGCCTGCCGCCAGCCGGGATATATCTTGTCGGCATCCCCCGGAAAGCTTTCGAAGGCGCGGGCGAATTCTTTGTGGTCGCGGGCAAACTCGATCGGGTCGGCATGTTCTTTCCAGCACTGCTCGGCCTGACGCAAGGATTTCGCGCCGTCTGCTGCGCCGTCGATATGGCCGAACGCCCCACCGCCTGCTGTCAGGATCAGATTGGAAGTCCCGAGGTTCTCAAAGAAACCAGGCATCCTAAGCGCGTTCATCCCGCCCGAGATGATCGGCGTCGTTGGCCCCATACCTTCCCATTCCTGATGGAAATAAGGACCATCGGCACTGTCGTCCATGATCATATAGGCCATCAGTTTATCCGAGGCTTCGCCCTCCATTTTGCCGTAACTCATGGTGCCGGTATGGATGCCGCTGGCGCCCTGCATCCGGGCCATTTTCGACAAAACAAAGGCCGTGTAACCGCGCATCGATTGTGGCGAGGTGACCGCGCCGTGGCCGGCCCGGTGATAGTGCAGGTATTGCTTGGGAAAGCTGCGCCGCGCTGTAGTTATTGCAGCCGGACCAGTGACATAGCCATCAACCAGGAATGCCACATGGTCAGCATTTTCGCCGAAAGTTTCCAGAATAAACTCGCCGCGCGCCAGCATTTCATAGTGATCGTCAGCCGTGATATTGGCGGAAAACAACTTGGCCTCGCCGGTTTTATCTTGCGCCCGTTTCATCGCATCAGCGACCAACGGAATGGTTTCTTTCAAGGGCGCAAATAATTGATTGCCCTGCGGTTCATCGTTCTTGATGAAATCGCCACCAAGCCAGAAATCATAACAGGCATTGGCAAATGGCTGCGGGCGCAAACCTAGTTTCGGCTTGATAATCGTGCCAACAATGAACCCGCCATTCACAACCGGGCGACGCAGCACACGCCACAGATCGCGGATCGTGGTTGATGGTCCGTCAAACAGCCGCAAGAAATTTGGCGGTACGTAGAAATCATGGATCTTGGCGTATTCAACGTCGCCCATACCCTGATTATTGCCAATCGTCAGCGTCAGGAACGAACAGATCATCGCGCGGCCATCAATGATGTTTCGGTCAAACAATTCAACCGGATAGGCGATTTTCATCAGCTCTTTCGCTGGGTCGATTTCATAAACCAGCGCGTCTACGCCACGGGTGAAATCATCGGTGGTCGAGACACTGACATTGGTGCCGGTCGAGCTTTCGGCAGCAAAATGCGCGGCTGTTTCCAGATATCCGCCAAATCCGGCCTTGGGTTTCATAATATAAGCGACTAGAACGTGATTGCCTTGCGCGATCAAATCGGCTTCTTTTAGGCTTAGATCCGCATAACGGTCTGACTGGTCCATGGTGTATCTCCTTGGGTTGGTTAATGGGAGAGCGGCGCACAATCTGTGGTAGGGGCGTGCGCCGTTCTTTTCTTTTATCCTAGTGAACCGCTGGCATAGCGTTTAGCCATTTCATCCATCGGTATCACTTTGATCTTGCTGGCATTTCCTGCTGTTCCAAACCGTTCAAACCGGTCTTGGCAAAGCTTTTGCATTTCCTGCATCGCTGGAATCATGAATTTGCGCGGGTCAAATTCGGTCGGATTCTCTTTGGCGATTTTGCGGAATTGGCCAGTGATTGCCATACGGTTGTCGGTGTCGATATTGACCTTACGCACCCCCGATTTGATACCGCGTTCGATTTCCTCGATCGGGACGCCATAGGTTTGTGGCATCTCGCCGCCATTGGCGTTGATCAGGTCTTGCAGATATTGCGGCACGGAAGACGAGCCATGCATAACCAGATGGGTGTTGGGCAGCTTGGCGTGGATTTCCTCAATCCGTTTCATCGCCAGAATATCGCCCGTGGGTTTGCGGCTGAATTTATAAGCACCGTGGCTGGTGCCACAGGCAATCGCCAATGCGTCAACTTTGGTTTTTGCCACGAAATCAACGGCCTGATCGGCATTGGTCAGCAAATCTTCCATCGAAAACTTGCCTTCTGCGCCTGAACCATCTTCTTCACCGGCCTCGCCGGTTTCCAGACTGCCCAGAATGCCAAGCTCGCCTTCGACTGATGCACCCACCCAATGGGCCATTTGGGAGACGCGCTGGGTTATGTCGACGTTATAGTCATAGGAGGCTGCGGTTTTCATGTCGGCTTCTAGGCTGCCGTCCATCATCACCGAGGTGAAACCGTACCGGATCGCCGAAGAACAGGTCGCTTCATTATTGCCGTGGTCCTGATGCATACACAGCGGAATGTGCGGATACATCTCGTTCAAAGCTTTGATCAAATAGGCCAGCATGATGTCGCCCGCATAAGACCGCGCCCCGCGACTGGCCTGCATGATCACGGGCGAATTGCAGGTGTCTGCCGCCTTCATGATCGCCAGACCCTGTTCCATGTTGTTGATGTTAAACGCCGGTATGCCGTAATCGTTTTCCGCCGCGTGATCCAACAATTGTCTGAGTGTGATAAGTGCCATCTTTTAATCCCTTTTATGCCGCGTTCGCGCGGTCTAGTGCTGCAATACCCGGCAATTCTTTACCTTCCAGCCATTCAAGGAAAGCCCCGCCTGCGCTGGATACATACGTGAAATCATCCGCCACCCCAGCCAGGTTCAATGCGGCGACCGTATCGCCGCCGCCTGCAACCGAAACTGCCAACCCACTGCGGGTCAATTCGGCGGCTTCAAGCGCCAGTTGCCGTGTTGCCTGATCAAAGGGCCGGATTTCAAACGCCCCCAACGGGCCGTTCCAAAGAATAGTCTGCGCGCGCGCCAGAACTGAACGGAACCGGACGACCGATTTCGGGCCGGCATCCAGAATGATCCCCTCGTCAGGGCATTCATCGACACCGACGATAAAACTGCGCGCGCTTTCGGCGAATTTGAAGGCATAAACGATATCGTTTGGCAGAACCAACTCGCAATTGGCGGCTTTGGCAAGCGCTTGGATTTCGCGGACGGTTTCAACCTGATCTTCTTCGCAAAGTGACTTGCCGATCTTGTGGCCGTCCGCAAAAAAGAACGTGTTGGCCATGCCGCCGCCGATAATCACAGCATCGACTTTGCTGACCAGATTTTTCAGAACCGCGATCTTGCTGGATACTTTTGCCCCACCGACAACCGCTACCGCCGGATGCTTTGGGGAGTCCAGCGCCGCCGTCAGAGCGTTGACTTCTTCGTCCATCAGTGGCCCGGAATAAGCTGGCATAAGGGCTGCAATTGCCGCGGTGGAGGCATGTGCCCGGTGTGCACAGGAAAACGCGTCGTTGACGTAGATGTCGCCAAGGTGTGCAAGCTTGGCAGCAAAAGCCGGATCGTTCAGTTCTTCTTCCGGGTGAAATCGCAGGTTCTCCAGCAGGATCGCTTGACCGTTTTTCAACCCGGCAGCCGCCGCTTGGGCCTTTGCACCGATGCATTCATCAACAAAAGCAACGTCCTGACCCAAAGCGGCAGCCAGTGCCAGCGTGATTGGCGCCAAAGACATTTCAGGCACAACCTTACCTTTTGGCCGGCCAAAATGTGACAAAACAACCGCCCGCGCACCCGCCGCCAGTAAGGGCTTAAGGCCAGTCGCAAACCGTTCGATCCTTGTGGCATCGGTCACCACCCCGTCTTTGCAAGGCGCATTGAGGTCGGCGCGCACCACAAGGATGCGCCCCTTAACGTCAATGCTCTTGATCGAGGTGATGGTCATTACAGCGTTTCTCCGATGACCAGCGCGGTTTTCAGCATCTGGTTGGTGAAGCCCCATTCGTTGTCATACCAACTGAACACACGCGCCAGATCGCCGCCCATGACCCGGGTTTGCAGGCCAGCAAAGTTCGACGCTGTGTCTGTGTGGTTGTAATCGATGGAAACGGTTTCTTCCTCGTCATAGGCCAGAACACCCATCAGCGCGCCATTTGCGGCCTCTTGCATCAGGTTGTTGATTTCCTCGACCGAGGTTTTGCGCACCGGGTTAAAGTTGAGGTCAACCACCGATACATTTGGGGTCGGCACCCGAATCGCGCCACCGTCAAGTTTACCCAGCAGTTCCGGCAGCACCAGACCCACGGCTTTGGCAGCACCGGTGGTTGTCGGGATGATCGACATCGCTGCGGCGCGACCGCGATACGGGTCTTTGTGCCGGCGATCCAGTGTTGGCTGATCGCCGGTATAGGAATGGATCGTCGACATAAACCCTTTGTCGATGCCAATGGCGTTGTGCAGAACCATCGCAACCGGAGCCAGACAATTCGTCGTACAGGAGGCCGCTGAAATGATCCGGTCCTTGTTGGTGATGACCTTATGGTTAACGCCGTAAACCACTGTTTTATCGGCGCCTTTCGCAGGGGCCGAACACAGAACCCGTTTGGCCCCGCGATTGATATGCGCCATCGCTGCGTCTTTGTTGTTGAACGCGCCGGTGCATTCCAGCACCAGATCAATACCATCCCACTCAAGCCGTGCCGGATCGCGCTCGGCTGACAGGCGCACGCTTTGGCCGTTGACCATCAGGTTCTCGCCGACAGGTGCAACGGTTCCTGAAAACCGACCATGCACCGAGTCATATTTCAACAAATGCGCGTTGGCCTCGGGGCCACCCGAAGCGTTAAGTGCCACAATTTCGATTCGGCCCTGATAGCTTTCCACGATCATCCGCATCGCGCTTCGGCCAATGCGGCCAAATCCGTTAATCGCTACTTTCAATGTCATTCTTGCCGTCCTTATTTCTTCAACAGAGTTTTGGCCGCCGTCGCGACGGCCTCGGCTGTAATGCCGAAATGTGCGTAGAGTTCGTCAGCAGGTGCCGACGCGCCAAAACTTGACATGCCGACAAAGGCTCCGTTGTCGCCGATGATTTTGCCCCAGCCCTGCTCAACGCCAGCCTCAACAACCACGCGCGGGGCGGTGCCCAAAACCGAGGCGCGATAGGCGGCGGATTGCGCGGCGAATAGTTCCAGGCAAGGCGCTGAGACAACCACAGCTTTGATATTCTGTGCAGCCAGTGCGGCGGCGGCCTTCCAGGCAATTTCAACCTCGGAGCCGGTGGCAATCAAGGTGACATCACGCGCACCGTCGCAATCATGCAAAACATACGCCCCCAGCGCCGTTTTGTTGGTGCTGATATCATCACGCACCATCGGCAGACCCTGGCGCGACAGGCAAAGAACGGTTGGGGTGGTGTCGCTGGCCACAGCGATTTCCCACGCCTCGGCGGTTTCAATCACGTCAGCCGGGCGGATTACGTTGACGTTCGGCATGGCGCGCAAACTGGCCACATGTTCAACCGGTTGATGGGTCGGGCCATCCTCGCCAAGGCCGATGCTGTCATGGGTCATCACGTAAGTCACCGGCTGCTGCATCAAGGCCGACAGGCGGATCGCCGGGCGGCAGTAGTCGGCAAACACCAGAAATGTTCCGCCGTAAGGGCGCAGGCCACCGTGCAGCATGATACCGTTCATTGCCGCGGCCATTTCAAACTCGCGAACCCCGTAATTGATATAGTTCCCGGCGTAATTGTCCTTGGAAACCATCGACATGCCTTTGGTAAATGTCAGGTTTGATCCGGTCAGATCAGCCGAGCCGCCCGTCATGCTGGCAATTGCCCCGTTCACCACTTCAAGCGCCATTTGTGACGCCTTGCGGGTGGCAACCTTGGGCGCATCTGACAGAAGGCGGGTTTTATAGGCAGCCATCGCATCAGCAAGTGCTGCGCGGTCAGACCCGTCAAGGGCGGCAGTGAATTCAGCGGCTTTTGCCGAAGCGTTCAGGCGTTTGTCCCACGCAGCACGCGCAGCAGCACCGCGCGCGGCGGCTGCATGCCAGTCGGCGTAAACGCTGTCAGGCACTTCAAATGCCGGATATGGCCAGCCAAGAACTTTGCGTGCCGCAGCGATTTCTGTATCCCCCAAAGGGGCCCCATGGGTCGCAGATGTGCCTTGCTTGTTTGGTGCACCAAAGCCGATGATGGTTCTGCAGGCGATCAACGAAGGACGGGGATCAGATTGAGCGGCGATAATGGCAGCGGAAACCGCCTCGGGGTCATGTCCATCGACGCGGATCGCGTGCCAGCCAGCGGCAGCAAAGCGTGCAATCTGATCGGTCGAAGTGGATATCGCGGTTGACCCGTCGATGGTGATTTGGTTGTCGTCCCACAGCACAACCATCCGGCCAAGGCCCAGATGCCCTGCCAGATCAATCGCTTCGTGGCTGATGCCCTCCATCAGGCAACCGTCACCGACTATGACATATGTCCAGTGTTTGACCAGATCGTCACCAAACCGGGCGTTTTGCATCCGTTCGGCCAGTGCCATGCCAACAGCGGTGGCAAGCCCTTGCCCAAGCGGCCCGGTGGTGGTTTCGATCCCGTCAGCGTGACCATATTCCGGATGGCCCGCCGTGCGATAACCCATTTGGCGGAAGTTGCGGATCTGGTCCATGTCCATATCCGGATAACCCAGCAGATGATTGACCGCGTAAAGCAGCATCGAGCCATGACCTGCCGACAAAACAAACCGGTCCCGGTCCGCCCATTTCGGGGTTGATGGGTCGACCGCAAGGAACCGGTTGAACAAAACCGCCGCGACATCTGCCATACCCATCGGCATGCCGGGATGACCGGAATTGGCCGCTTGTACTGCATCCATCGCCAAGGCGCGGATTGCGTTCGCCATCATTTTTTCATTGGCTTGAGTCATATTTTTCTGTCCCTTAGGCGCGGCGCGCTTTGTCTTTGAGGCGCATGATTAACGGCGTCAGGATAAGCTGCATTGCCAGATCCATCTTGTTGCCCGGAATAACTATAGAATTGGCGCGGCTCATCCAACTGGCATCTATCATGGCGGTAAGATATTGGAAATCTATCCCGCGCGGATTGGCGAAACGAATGACAACAAGGCTTTCGTCCGGCGTTGGGATCGAGCGGGCGATAAACGGGTTTGAGGTATCCACAACCGGCACCCGCTGAAAGTTGATATCGGTCTGGGAAAACTGCGGCACGATGCATTTCACATAGGCATCCATCCGGCGTAGAATCACATCGGTAACAGCCTCGGTTGAATATCCGCGCTCGGCCTTGTCGCGGTGGATTTTCTGGGTCCATTCAAGGTTAATCACCGGCACGACGCCAATTTTCAGGTCGGCCATTTTGGCAATTTCAATGCCTTTGTCGCTGACAGCCCCGTGCAGCCCTTCGTAAAACAACAAATCCGAGCCGTCTTCAAAATCGCGCCAATCGGTAAATTTTCCGGGGTCGGTTGCAAAATGTTCGGCTTCGTCCACGTTATGAACATAGGTGCGGGTGCGGCCTTTGCCGGTTTCGCCGTAAATACGGAACACGCTTTCCAACTCGGCCAGTTCGTTCGCTTCATAGCTGAAATGACTGAAGGAATGGTCGCCCTCGGACAGTCGGCGTTCCAGTTCGGCCTTCATATCCTTGCGGTTATAGCGGTGAAACGCATCACCTTCGATGGAAACCGAGCTGACACCCTCGCGGCGGAATATCTGATCGAATGTGTGTTTCACCGTCGACGTGCCAGCGCCCGACGAACCAGTGACCGAGATGATGGGGTGTTTAATGCTCATTTTGTCGCCCTCAATCCCGGAAAAGCCCGCGCTCGCGGAACAGAGCGGACGTTTCGTTTTCAGGAAGATCATGATAGGTCGCAACCCGGCCCACTTTGTCAGGTGTGCCGAATATAAGCGGAGTACGGCCATGCAGGGTTTTCACCCGTTGCTCCAGCAACCGGTCGCTGCCATCCGTCGCCAAGCCGCCAGCCTGCTCTACCAGCATGGCGATCGGCGCACATTCGTAAAGCATGCGCAATCGCCCGTTTTCGTAACCCTTGCGTGCGTCGCGTGGGTACAGGAATATTCCGCCACGCGTGATGATCCGGTGCGCTTCGGCCACCAGCGACGCAACCCAGCGCATGTTGAAATTCTTGCCGCGCGGCCCGGTTTCACCGGCCAGACAATCGTCGATATATGCGCGCACTGGTTTTGACCAGTGGCGGTAGTTCGAGGCGTTGATTGAAAACTCGTTTGATGTTTCAGGCACCTTGACGGCGCCGTTCAATAGCACAAACTCGCCAAGATCAGGATCAAGAATGAAAGACAGCGTGCCGTTGCCAAACGTCACCATCAACCCGGTTTGTGGGCCATAGATGATGTAGCCAGCCGCCACCTGTTCGGTGCCGGGGCGCAGAAAGCTTTCGTTTGCATCTGGTTTGGCATCATAAATCGAAAAGATCGTGCCGATGGAAACATTGACGTCGATATTGCTTGAGCCGTCCAAAGGGTCGGTTGCCAACGCCAGCGACCCGTTCGGATTACAGGCAATCACGTCTTCACGTTCTTCCGAGGCGTACCATTTCACATCGGTTGGCAGCAGTGCCGCAAAGAACATTTCGTCAGCGATCACATCCAGTGCCTTTTGCACATCGCCATCGGTATTATCGCCAACTGCTGCACCCATCGCGCCCTCAAGCGCACCTCGGGAAATCATGCGGGCCATGGATTTTCCCACCTCGCACATTGCCAAAACCACGTCGCCCAGATTGGCAGGAATATCCGCGTGGTTTTCCAGATAGTCAGCAAGTGCCTGTGGCTGAGCCATTATATATCCTTAGAGAATAAGCAGCGTTGCCGGTTGTGTGACGGGTTTAGGACAAAAAGGAAATTGAAAAAAATCTCAGTCGTGTTAAATAAAATTTATGATCAACGAATCCGCGATTAGCCTGAAACAACTGCGTGCGCTGGTGGCGATCAACGAACATGGCTCGTTAACTGCTGCTGCAGAATCGCTTGGCCTGACGCCGCCGGCGGTCTCCACACAACTTAAGCTGCTCGAAGAAAACCTAGGCACCCGCTTGGTGATGCGTGGCAACGATGGCAAGACCAGTCTGACAACGGCGGGGCAGGAGGTTCTGCGATCTACGCAGCAAATTGAAAGCACGCTAACGAATTGTTATGAAAAGGTAAAATCTATCCGGCTGGGAAAGGTCGGTTATATTGCCATCGGCGTGGTTAGCACCGGCAAGTATTTTGCACCGCGTTTGGTGGCCGGATTTCAAAGGGCAAATCCTGAAATACAGGTCGGCCTGCGGATCGGAAACCGCGAAGAAATCATCTCGCAGGTGATGGATGGTGCAGTGGACGTGGCGATCATGGGCCGCCCGCCCCGTGCGCCGGTCGTGACCGCCGAGATATTGGGGCCGCATCCGCATGTAATCATTGCACCGCCAGGGCATCGTCTGGCCACAGGCCGCGACGTTTCGCCCGACGATCTGCTGGAAGAAACATTTCTGACCCGCGAGCCGGGTTCCGGCACGAGGATATTGATGGAGAGGCTGCTGGATCGACTGGGCGAGGGGCGTCCTTATAAAACCGTCAGCGTTGGCACCAACGAGACGATCAAACAAGCGGTCATGGCCGAACTGGGCATCGCGTTTATCTCGGGCCACACGGTCGCGCATGAATTGGAAGATGGCCGGCTGGTGCAAATCAAAGCCCCCGGTGTTCCGATCACCCGCCAATGGTTTCTGATGCATCGTCGGGATATGCCACTGACCGCCGTGACAGAAAAGTTCCGCCAGTTTATTGTGGAGCAGAAGGGGAGTTATCTGCCGAAACTGCCGGAGTGAGGGAGGGCAACTAACTGGCCGAAGACTTGGTATCTTCATTCCCTAACGGAACGATGGCCGAAAATCCTTTGGTTTTGCTGAATTTCATGACGTGGTTGAAGTTCGCCATCGAATCCGAAGGATCTAGATGTACCAATTTCAGCTGCATGAAAGTAGAGCGAACAAATTGCACTGATAGTATTGGCGTAGCCTCTTTATGGCCTGTCGCGGCGTTCAACATGTTACTTTCGCAAGTCACAAGGACTTCCGGCAAGGGTAGGATTTGAAACATATCACCAGCAACTTTGAGTGCAACGCTTGCCACATAATCCTGATATAGCTCGTTGAACTGCCCTATAGGCATCTTTGTTTCTGAGAGCTTGCCGCTGGCTAACTGCTTACGTCTGAAACTTGGAACGATTTCATCCGTATGAACCTGGGGTCTAGCGTGAACGTAATTATCGCTAATAGAAAACTGGACAGATGAACCAATCAGGTCAGTTTTGTTAAGTGTTTGCAATTCCGTGATGACCTCTAGAATGGCAGCTTCTTCACCCGCCAGCAGTCGCTTTGCCAAAGACCTGTCATTCTCCCACTCTTCAAAATCGCCCTTATGTTTCTCCTCGAGGGCCAAACGCTCGTTTTCGTCAAGCAGTTTGGCTTGAGTTACTTCCTTTTCTAACTGTTCCATCCCGGATGATCACA
>DJBQ01000159.1 GCA_002430125.1 Rhodobacterales bacterium UBA5972 | reverse complement strand
AAGGCCGAAATCGCCGCCGAAGTCGACAAAGCCTTGTCGATGGTTGATCTTGCCGGATATGACAGCCGTGCTGCACATGAACTGTCGGGCGGTCAACGCCAGCGCGTCGCCTTGGCCCGCGCGCTGGTGATGCGCCCCAAAGTGGTGCTGCTTGATGAACCGCTTTCGGCGCTCGACAAAAAACTGCGCGAGCAGATGCAGCACGAGCTGCGCGCCTTGCAGCAATCCCTTGGCATCACCTTCATCCTTGTCACCCATGATCAGGAAGAGGCGTTGATCATGTCCGACCGTATCGCCGTGATGTTTGAAGGTAAAATCGCCCAGCTTGCCAGCCCGGAAGAACTCTACCGTCGCCCCGCCACCAAACGCGTCGCCTCGTTCATTGGCGTGATGAATTTCCTGCCCGCGTCTGTCACCGCACAAACCAACAAAACCCTGTCCATCAACATCCCCGCCCTTGGGAATGTTGATGTCAGCCGCAGTGCCTTGCCCATAGGCTTTTTCGCCGATGATCTGCGTGAAATCGGCATTCGCCCTGAAATGCTGACCGTGTTGTTTGACCCCTCGGACACCGCCCAAAACGAGGTCACAGCCGAGGTCACCAGCAATACCTATTACGGCGACATGACCTATTACGGCGTTCTGTTGCCCGGCCAAACCACCCCTGTCACGATATCAATGCGCAACACCGCCGGGCGTTCGATCGCCAAACCCGGCAGCACAGTCCGGGTCGGCTGGGGGGCCGAGTCAGTCGTCTTGTTCAAATAGCCACACCGCCTGAATAAGCCCAAACCAAAGAGGGTCCGATTGACCAAAATTGCCACACCTCACATCCCGGAACTGCTGGCGCGCCACCGGGACGGTTATGCGCTGGAGCAAGCGTTTTATCTGTCCGACGCGATCTTTGCCAAAGACGTCGAAAATATCTTCATGCAGGAATGGCAGCTGGCGGGCCATATCAGCGAAGTGCCGGAAACTGGCGATTATTTCCTGTTCGATCTGCTGAACGAAAGCATCATCATCACGCGCGACACCACGGGCGACATTCGCGCCCATGCCAATGTCTGCCGGCATCGCGGCAGTCGCGTTTGCATCAACCCGCGCGGTAATACCAAACGCTTTACCTGCCCCTATCACGCATGGGCCTATAATCTTGACGGCTCGCTTTTTAACGCCCGCCAGTTAGACCCGGCGATTGACCGCAGCCAACTGGCGCTTAAGCCGGTCGCGGTGCAGGTCTTTCACGGCCTGATCTTCGTCTCTCTTGCTGACCGGCCCCACAGCTTTGCGCGGGTCAAAGCCGAGCTTGACCCTTTGTTAAAACCCTTCGGCCTGGCGCGCACCAAAATCGCCCATCGCGCCAGTTATCCGGTGCGCGCCAACTGGAAGCTGCTGGTTGAAAACTACAACGAATGCTATCACTGCACCTCGGCCCATCCGGAATTCGCCCGCTCGCATGCCACGCATATGGTGGCCGAACGTGTCGCCCCGTTCAATCAGGCGCTTGCAAGCCGCTCGCAAGCCGCTGGCATCACCCCGGCCTATATCGATCTGATCGGCTCGGCCCGTCCTGACGGTGCGCCTGATATCGCCTATAACCGTTATTCACTGTTTGAAAACTACGTCACCGGCAGCGAAGACGGCAAACCGCTGGCGCCCTTATTGGGCAACCTCACCACCTATGACAGCGGCGCGTCCGATGTCTATATCGGCATCCTCAACCCGATGCTGATCTATTGCGACCACGCCGTGATCTATCGCTTCATCCCCGTCGACAAAGACCATTCGTTGCAGGAAATCATCTGGCTGGTGAAAGAAGATGCAGTTGAAGGCCGTGATTATGACCGCGCGCGCCTGACCTGGCTGTGGGATGTCACCACGCATGCCGACAAACATATCATCGAAAAGAACCAGCAAGGCATAAACTCCCGTTATTACCAGCCCGGCCCGTTCGTCGAGATGGAGGCCTATGCAAAACGCTTTGTTGATTCCTATCTCAGCACGCTTGAAACCAAGGAAAAAGCATGAGCGAAACCGACCAGCTTTATGACAACGCCCACATTGCTTTTCTCGAATCAATCTGGGGCGAAGGCTATCTTTCCCCCGGTGGTCCCGACGAAGTCGCGCGGGTTTTGCAAGGTTTGGATCTCAGGGGTAAACGTGTCCTTGATATCGGCTGCGGGTCGGGCGCGATAACACTGTCACTGGCAGTAGATCATGGCGCGGCACTTGTCGTCGGTGTCGACGTCGAAACCGATGTCTGCACCGCCGCACAGGCCCGAATCAACCGGGCAGGGGCCGCCGGCCGTGTGACCATCAAACAGGTCACACCTGGGCCGTTTCAATTTGACGATGCCAGCTTTGATCTGGTGTTTTCCAAAGACAGCATCATCCACATCCCCGACAAATCGTTCATGGCCGCCGAAGTTTACCGCGTGCTGCTCCCTGGCGGCTGGTTCGCCGCTTCGGATTGGCTGATCAGCCATGACGCCGCGCCATCGGCTGAAATGGCCGCCTATATCAAACTCGAAGCACTTGATTTCGCGATGGCCTCGCCCGGCACCTATACCGCCGCCCTAAAAGGTGCGGGCTTTACCAACGTGCATCTGCGCAACCGCAACCCGTGGTATCACGAGGTCGCGCAGGCCGAACTGGCAATGATGATAAACAACCGCGCAGCAATGGCAGTCGCACATGGCACTGAACTGATCGCTGACAACATCAAAACATGGACCGCGATGATCGGCGTGCTTGCCACTGGCGAACATTGCCCGCACCACATCCGCGCCCAGCGCCCGGCTTAAACCCCGCACAGCAAAAAGCCCCCGACCTTGCGACCGGGGGCTAAAATCTCATCTTACAAAATCGGCTCAGAAACCGGCTTTGATCAGTTCAAACTCGGCAATCATCTTTTCGCGCATCGCCGACGGAATTGGTGCCTGCCACAGCGTATTCGCCATCAACGCCTCGCTGCTGGCCAAACCAACTGCCGCCAGATCATCAGCATTCATCGCATTCATCGCCGTAATATTGCTGTGCCCATAGCCCCATGCAGACACAATGTAATCCGCAGTTTTGGCCGAGGTCCACGCATTGATGAAATCATAAAACTTGTCTGTCGACCCCGGCCCGTTGGCCAGTTTGGTATAGCCGCAAACCCAGCTTGATGACCCTTCTGTCGTGTCTCGCTTCATCGCAATCGGATGGCCTTCAGCGCTCATCGTGGAATAGGTTTCGTTCCACGCCCACGACAAATAGACCTCGCCGCTTTGCATCAACTG
>DJBQ01000023.1:9268-12477 GCA_002430125.1 Rhodobacterales bacterium UBA5972 | reverse complement strand
GGCGGCGCTGAACCTGCCGGATAAGTTTTTTGCGCCATTTATTGACGCGCCGATTTCGGCATTGCGGGCGCTGAATTATCCGGCGCAGGCGCAGATTCCGCAAGCGGGGCAGCTAAGGGCCGGGGCGCATAGCGATTATGGCAGCCTGACAATTTTGTTGCCGCAGCAGGGTTCGCGCGGACTAGAGATTCTCACTCCACTTGGCGAGTGGCAGGCGGTAGCACCGGTCTCGGGCGCGTTTATTGTCAATATCGGCGATCTTATGGCGCGGTGGACGAACGACCGCTGGGTCTCGACCTTGCACCGGGTTGTCAATGACGGGGCTGAAACCGCGCGGCAATCTTTGGCGTTCTTTCACCAGCCGAATTGGCATGCGGAAATTACTTGTCTGATTGACGATGCAGTGGCGAAATATCCGCCGGTGAAATCAGGGCCGTATCTGATGGACAAATTCAAGGCGACGGCAAAGGCTTAGCCGCCCACCATCAGCGGCATTAGCACGACCTCGCTGTCAGGTCGGACCGGGGTGAACCAGCTGTCTTTATAGATCAGCCCGTCGATTGACATCGAGACGCCGCGATCAATTTGGGCCGTCAGGCCGGGATAATTGGCCTTAAGCGCATTCAGCACTTCGATGAAGGTCGAGGCGTTAACCTCGACCTCGGCAGCACCATCGGTGGCGTCCCGAAGCGAACCCCAGATCGTCACCGTAACCATGGCTTACCCCTTGCTGTGGATCGCGTGCAAAATGCGTTGCGGCGACATTGGCAGTTCAGACATCCTGACGCCGATTGCGTGCGACACCGCGTTGGAGATTGCAGCCAGAGGCGGCACGATCCCGGTTTCACCAACACCGCGCACCCCGTAGGGATGGCCGGGATTGGGGATTTCCAAAATCACCGTGTCGATTTTTGGCAAGTCTGACGCCACCGGAATGCGGTAATCAAGAAAGCCCGCGTTTTGCAGACGACCGTCTTTGCCGTAGATGTATTCCTCGTTCAGCGCCCAGCCGATACCTTGCACAGCACCGCCCTGCATCTGGCCTTCGACGTAATCCGGATGGATCGCTTTACCGGCATCCTGCAACACAGTGTAACGCAGAACGGTGGTATAGCCGGTTTCGGGATCGACATGCAGATCGCAGATATGGACGCCAAAGCTGACCCCGGCACCTTCGGCCATCGTTTCATGATGCCCGACAATCGGCCCGCCGGTTTTCGAGCTGTTTGCACCGATTTGTTCAATCGTCATCGGTTCATGTTCGCCAGCATTATGCCCCATGGCGCGGGCGGCCCCGTTTTCCCATTCAACGGCCTCGGCTGGGATGCCCCAGACCATGGCCGCACGGCGGCACATTTCCACTTTTGCGGCGCGGGCTGCTTTGATCGTGGCCAAACCAACCGCAAAAGTCACGCGGCTGCCATGTGTTACTTCGTTATGGCCAAGGCTGGCAGTGTCCGCCACGATTGTGCGCACCTTTTCATAAGGAATGCCCAATTCTTCGGCGGCCATCATCGACATCGCCGCGCGCGAGCCGCCAATATCCGGATTGCCTTCAACCAACGTAACCGACCCGTCAAAATCAATCGCCAACGACACGGCGGTTTCGCCGCCAAAGTTAAACCAGAACCCGTTGGAAATTCCGCGCCCCTGATTGGGGCCAAGTGGTGCCGAATAATGCGGGTGGGCTTTGGCTGCCTCAAGCAACGGGATCAGACCGATTTCGTCATAGGTCGGACCATAAGACGACTTGGTGCCTTTCTTGGCTGCGTTTTTCAGCCGCGCGTCAATTGGGTCGAGCCCTAATATCTGGCACAACTCGTCTACCACAGATTCGACTGCATAGGTTGATTGTGGCGAACCAGGCGCGCGGTAAGCGGCTTGCAGCGGGCGGTTGGTTAAAAAGTTAACCCCCTGCGATTTGACAGCTTCAAGGTCGTAGGACGCAAAAGCGCACTGTGCGCCCGGATAGATTGTGTCACTTGGCCATGCGCCACCTTCGTACCGGATATGGGCGTAACCGGCGGTGATCCGGCCATCCTTGGTCATGCCGATTTTCACATCGGTCATCGAGGCAACGGTCGGCCCCGAGGCCTTGAACACTTCGTCACGGGTCATCACCATTTTGACCGGTCGCCCGGTCTTTTGCGACAACAACAGCGCTACTGGTTCGATGAACACCGTCGTTTTGCCGCCAAAACCGCCACCAATTTCCGAGGCGGTCACGCGCAGCGCGCTTTGATCCATATTCAGCATTTTTGAACACAGATTGCGGACTTGAAAATGCCCCTGCGTGCAGCACCAAAGGTCTGCACGCCCGTCATTGCCAACCGAGGCAAGGCACGCATGTGGTTCGACATATCCCTGATGGGTGGACGAGGTTTTGAACGTGCGCTCAACGATCAGATCTGCCTTTGCAAAGCCCGCTTCAATGTCGCCATGCCCAAATTCGCAAAAACCCGTGGCATTATCGGAATAATGCGCCGGAACCTTGCGACCGCGACGACCTTCCTGAACAATCGGTGCGCCGGGTTTCATCGACGTTTCAATGTCGGTTACATGTGGCAGGATTTCGTAATCAACCTTGATCAGCTTCAACGCCTTGCGGGCGACAGCAGCACTGGTTGCAGCAACCGCAGCAACCGCATGACCGTCATACATCGCCTTGTCGCGCGCAAGGCAATGGTCCTGCACGCTCTGTACATCATGGTTAGTGGCAAAATCCGCAGAGGTTACGATCGCCTTAACGCCGGGCAGCGCCAACGCGGCCGAGGTGTCGATCGACTTGATCCGCGCATGCGCATGCGGCGACCGCAAGGCCACAGCATGCAGCATTCCGGGCAGCGAGAAGTCGGCACCATACTGGGCGCGGCCAGTGACTTTGTCGATGCCGTCCTGACGCACCGGGCGCGTGCCGACAACTGTGAATTCGCGTTTGCTGTATTCGTCAAGTGCCATGGTTATGCTCCTCGCATTTCAGCCGCGGCATCCATGACCGCATTGATAATCTTGTCGTAACCCGTGCAGCGGCACAGGTTTCCGGCCAGCCAATACCGCACTTCGGTTTCGGTTGGATCGGGGTTCTTTTCCAGCAGGGCCTTTGAGGCGACCAGAATACCCGGTGTGCAGATCCCGCATTGCAACGCGGCATGTTCCAGGAACTTGCGTTGCAGCGGGTGCAGCGCGTCGCCGTTGGCCATGCCTTCAAT
>DJBQ01000023.1:0-9192 GCA_002430125.1 Rhodobacterales bacterium UBA5972 | reverse complement strand
GCTCTTCCGATCTCCATGCCTTCAATAGCCTGCCGTTCGGCGCCCTCGACCTCGGCCCCCAAGACCAGACAGGAACAGACCAGACGACCGTTTACTGTCACCGAACACGCGCCGCAGTCACCCGTGCCGCAGCCTTCTTTAGCGCCGGTCAGATGCAACCGGTCGCGCAGAACGTCCAGCAATACTTCGTCGGTTTCACACAAAAAATCGACAGAATCGCCGTTGATAGTGGTGGATACTTTTATCGAGCTCATGTGCGTTCTCCCGCGCGTGACTGCGCAATTCGGGTGGCGCGGCGGGCCAGAACGCCTGCCACTTCGGTGCGAAATTCTATGGTGCCGCGCTTGTCGGTTATGGGTTTGCAGGCAGCCGAACACGCGGCTTCCAGTTTTGCGACTGACGCATCATCCAGTTTGGTGCCGATGATTGCCTTGGCGGCGTCTTCCACCAGCAAAACAGTGGCGGCAACGGCGCCCAGGCTTACCCGTGCTGCGGTGCATGTACCG
The DNA here is from genome assembly GCA_002430125.1 of Rhodobacterales bacterium UBA5972. Taxonomy (GTDB): domain Bacteria; phylum Pseudomonadota; class Alphaproteobacteria; order Rhodobacterales; family Rhodobacteraceae; genus UBA5972. The sequence goes on along the minus strand of DJBQ01000023.1, from coordinate 8,686 downwards.
TCGGCTGCCAATGTCAGGCTAACCCCGGCCGAGCAGACGGCGATGTCCATTTCAGTACGCGGGATGAACCTGAGATAGGCATCTGCCGAACCTTTCGGGCGGGCTGGAAGCAAGATTGAGGTGATAAATTCGCCCTTCTTAAGCGAGGTCTTTCCCGGGCTAACCGGAATGTCCTGAACCGGACAATCGCGTTCACCGTCCGGCCCGACAATCCGCGCAATCGCGTTTGCGGCGACCATTGCAGGCACCGCATCCCCAGCCGGCGAGGCGTTGCAAAGATTGCCGGCCATTGTGCAGCGCCCCTGAACCTGGGTCGAGCCAATCAATTCAAACGCCTCGACCACGCCTGGCCACAACGCGCAGACACCTGCGTGATCGCCAAGCTCGGTGCCAGATACAGCCGCGCCAATGCGAAAGCCGCCAGCCTCGGGCGTGATGTCTTTCATGCCTTTGATTTTCTTGATGTCCACGATCAGATCGGGTTCGATCATCCCAGCCTTCATCTGCACCAAAAGATCGGTGCCACCGGCCAGAACCCGGGCGATTCCGGTGCTGGCATGAAGCAGACTTGCGGCTTCTTTGGCGGTTGCGGGTGCGATATATTGCATGACAGTCCCTTCAATTCAGTGGGTGTTTGGCCCGTTCGGCTGGGCGACTCTTGTTTCGCAGAATGAACAGTCGCGAGGAGGATTTCAAGCGCTAGTACGGCGGTATAAGTGGTTTGTGTTTGGTTTGTGTGCAGGTTTCCTGGGTCTTGGCCGCGTGTCAAAACCGGTCGCGCATGGCGTACCAAGTCATCGCCAGAACCAACAGCGGCCAACGCAAGGACGTGCCGCCGGGAAACTGGCGCGTCGGGATCTGCGCCATCAGGTCAAAGTTGGCCGGATTGCCGGTAATCGCCTCGGCCATCATTTTGCCCGACAGGGTGGCCAAAGCGACGCCGTGGCCGGAAAAACCGCCCGCACTCAGGATATTGTTACCGATGCGTACGACACTTGGCAGGCGGGTCATGGTGATGCCCAAAGTGCCACCCCAAGCATAGTCAATTCGCGCGTCGGCAAGTTGCGGAAAGATATTCAGCATCGGTTTACGCACAAGCGCGTTGATATCGCTCGGGAATTTGTAACTGTAGTTTTCGCCGCCGCCAAACAACATCCGGTTATCCTGGGACAAACGGAAATAGTTGATGACAAAGCGGCTGTCGGCGACGGCGTGGTTGTGGCGGATCAGACCGCGTGCGGTTGCATCGTCCAGGGGTTCGGTTGCAACGATGAAATTGTTGATCGGCATGATGCGTTGCGCAAGTTGGGCGTGCAAATGCCCCAAATAACCGTTTGCTCCGACGATAACATGCGCTGCACGTATATCGGCCGTTGCGGTTTTTACCTGTGCGGGATTGCCTTCGATAAGCTGCACCACGCGGCTGTTTTCAAATATCCGAACTCCGGCTTTGAGGGCTGATGCGGCCAGCCCAAGCGCATAGTTCAGCGGGTGCAGGTGGCCCGCCCCCATATCAAGGGTGCCGCCGTGGTAATCGTCTGATCCAACATGGTCACGGATTTCGGCACGATCAAGCGTGCTGATTTTGTCATAACCATAGGTTTGTTGCAGCTTTTGCGCATAGGCATGGCTGTCGCGCACAAAGCGGGCGCGGTGATCTGCGTGGATCACGCCATCAACATAACCGCAGTCAATTTTATGGTCGGCGATCAAGGATTTAACCAAGGCCACGCTATCCAAAGATAAATCCCACAGCGCCTTTGCCCGGGTCATGCCGACAAGTTTTTCCAGCGCGTTCTGATCCAGCCTTTGACCGGTGCCAACCTGCCCGCCATTGCGCCCGGAGGCGCCCCAACCGACGCGATGTGCCTCGACCAGCACCACATCCAGGCCTTTTTCAGCCAGATGTAATGCGGTTGAAAGCCCGGTAAACCCGCCGCCAATCACGCAGACATCACAGGTTATTTGCCCGGTTGCGACAGGCAGTTGCGCCAAAGGCGTCGCCGTCGCCGCATAGTACGACGCCGGATATTGGCCTTGCTGGTCGTTGACCGTCAGGATGTCCATGATGTCACTTGGCTTTGTAAAGCCCCTCGGCCTTGAGTGTTTTGTAGGTCAGGTCAAGTGCAACTGTGGCGCGGGTGATCAACACGTCAATCTCGGCCTTGGTCATCACCAGCGGCGGGGAAACGATCATCGCGTCGCGCACATTGCGCATGATCAACCCGTTGTTGAAACTGGCATCCCGACAGATCTGACCGGCCGTGCCAAAACCTGCGGCAAAGTTGGCGCGGCTTTCTTTGTCGGGGGTCATTTCCAATGCTGCGAACATACCGATGCCACGGGTTTCACCAACCAGTGGGTGATCGCCAAGCGTTGCCCAGCGTTCCTGCAAATAGGGGCCGGTTTCTGCGCCCGCGCGCGTAACGATGCCTTCCTCGTCGAGGATACGCAGGTTTTCCAGCGCCACAGCGCAGGATACCGGATGGCCGGAATAAGTATAGCCATGCGCGAATTCGCCCGCAGCGCCAATCACCTCAGCAACGTGATCAGTTAAGATCGATGCACCGATCGGCGCGTAGCCGGAACTCATCCCCTTGGCGATGGTCATGATATCAGGGCGGATACCGTAAGTTTGCGAGCCGAACCAATTTCCTGTCCGCCCGAAACCGGTAATCACTTCGTCAGCGATCAGCAGGATTTCGTATTTATCGCAAATGCGCTGAATTTCCGGCCAGTAGGTCGAAGGCGGTATGATCACCGCACCGGCACCTTGCACAGGCTCGCCAATAAAGGCAGCGACGTTTTCTTCGCCAAGCCGCAGAATTTCGGTTTCCAGCGCCTGCGCGGCCTTCAGTCCAAAGGCCTCGGGGTCCATGTCGCCACCTTCGGCCCACCAATAGGGTTGGGCGATATGGGTGATATCGGGGATCGGCAAACCGCCTTGCGCATGGATCGCCTTCATCCCACCAAGCGAGCCACCGCCCATGGTCGATCCGTGATAGGCGTTATGACGCGAAATGATGGTCTTTTTCGTAGGTTTACCAAGTGCCGCCCAATAATGGCGCACAATGCGGATATTGGTGTCATTGGCGTCAGAACCACCCAAAGCATAGAACACGTGGTTCAGATCGCCGGGGGTCAATTGCGCCAGTTTCTGGCTGAGCGCGATAACCGGCGGGTGCGAGGTTTGAAAGAAAGTGTTGTAATACGGCAGTTGATCCATCTGCGCGGCGGCGGCTTTGCCCATTTCAGTGCGGCCATAGCCAACATTCACGCACCACAAACCGGCCATGCCGTCCAGCAGTTCAACACCGTCAGAATCGGTGATCGTCGAGCCCTTGGCGCGGGTGATGATCCGCGCTCCTTTGGCGTTCAGCGCACTGGCATTCGAGAACGGATGCACGTGATGTGCAGCATCAAGGGCTTGTAGTTCGGCGGTGGGGAGGTGGTTCAACAAAGTGGACATCGGGAAGATCCTGAAGCAAGAAGATTTGAGGTTTGGGTTTTATGCCATAATATGATCAAAAAGTTTGCGGTCAACCGAATTTGATCAAATTACGGATCAAACAGGCCTTCATGAACGATTTCAAAACCTTGCGTGATATCTTTGCGTATCGCGTCAGCAACGCCTTTCGGGTTTTCGTCACGCAGCATTTGCAGGGCTTCTTCGTGGCGGTCCTCCAGATTGCTGGTGCCGTAACGGCCACAGATGATCCGCGACATCGGCCCGTAACGCAGCCAAAGGGACTGTGCGATCGGCAGCAGAACCCGTGAATTCGCGTGGCCGTAAAGGGTAAAGTGAAACAGATAATTACCGCGCATATAGCCGTGGATGTCGCCGGATTTGATCGCGGCATCAATCTGCTGGTCAATCTTGTTCAGGGTTTCAATTCCCGCCGCGTCAATATTTTGTGCTGCAGTTTCAGCCAGTTCCGGTTCAATTGCGGTGCGCGCAAAGGCCAGTTCCGTGAACCGGCGCAGACCCATGACGGGAACGGTCACGCGGCGATTACCTTTGAATTCAAGCGCGCCTTCCGCCGACAAACGGCGGATCGCTTCGCGCACCGGGGTCATAGAAACCTGCATTTCCTCAACCAGGCCCTGAATTGTAACCGCTTGACCGGGTGACAGATCACCAAACAAAATCTTATCGCGCAGGGCCCGATAGACTGTTTCATGTGCCGGAATATTTTCAGTAAAGGAAGCCATTGGAATATTTTGTCCACATGTTAGTATTTTCAGACACCGGCGCGCTTCAATGTGACGAGTCGGGTCGTTTAGAGGGGCGAATGTACGCATGGCGGATTTTATCGAATTCACTTCGCGCTTGCAATGCTGCTGACTTTTGATCAAATTCGTCGCGTAAATATTCAGGTGCCAGAAAACACCTCAACAGGAGAAATCTTATGACATCACCGACAAAAAACCTTATTGGCGCGATTGCAGCTACGCTCGCATTAACAACGGCCGCGTTGGCCGAAGAGGTTCGGGTCTATAACTGGTCTGACTATATCGATGAGGCGCTATTGACGAAATTTGAGGCCGAAACGGGCATCAAGTTGATTTACGATGTGTTTGACAGCAACGAGGTTTTGGAAACGAAACTGTTGGCCGGTTCCACTGGTTATGATGTTGTGGTGCCGTCGGGCACATTCCTGTCACGCCAGATTACCGCGGGCGTATTTCAAAAGCTTGACCGTTCAAAACTGCCAAATCTGGTGAATGTTTGGGACGATATCGCCAAACGTACGGCGATTTATGACCCGGGTAACGAATATTCGGTCAACTATATGTGGGGCACAACCGGTATTGGCTATAATGTTGGAAAGGTGAAAGAAGTTCTGGGCGACGACGCACCAACTGGTTCCCTTGCCTTGGTTTTTGACCCAAAGAACATGGAGAAACTGGCAGCTTGTGGCGTGCATTTCCTTGATGCACCAACCGAATTGATCCCGGCCGCGTTGCGTTATCTGGGCGAAGATCCTGACAGCAAAGACCCGGCAGTTTTGGAAAAAGCACGCCCGGTTCTTGAGGCGGTGCGCCCGTTCGTGCGCAAATATCACAACTCGGAATATATCAACGCCTTGGCCAACGGTGAAATTTGCGTCGCGTTTGGCTGGTCGGGCGATGTGCTGCAAGCGCGTGACCGGGCGGCAGAAGCGAACAATGGCATTGAAATCGCCTATTCCATTCCAAAAGAAGGCGCTTTGATGTGGTTTGACATGATGGCCATTCCAGCGGATGCCCCAAACGTTGACGGTGCGCATAAGTTCATCAACTTTATGCTGGATGCCCATAACGCCGCAGACGCGTCAAACTATGTTTACTATGCCAATGGCAACAAGGCGAGCCAGGAGTTTTTGGTGGAAGATGTGATCGGCGACGTTGCGATTTATCCCCCAGCCGAGACAGTGAAAAATCTTTACAGCACAACGGCTTATGACCAAAAAGTGCAACGTCTGGTCACCCGGATGTGGACCGGAATCAAAACCGGCAACTAAGACAAATCCCCCTCCTGCAAGCTGATTGCAGGAGGGGCGCCAGTTTTGGGGGAACGATGACTTTTGAAGCAGTAAAACGCCCGGTTTTTGCACCGTGGAAAGACCCGGATGCCATCCCCTTGATCCGCTTTGAGGGCGTTACCAAGAAGTTCGGCGAGTTCGTCGCGATTGAAAATCTGTCTCTGAGCATTTACGAACGCGAGTTCTTTGCTCTGCTCGGCCCCTCGGGCTGTGGCAAGACTACATTGATGCGGATGCTGGCAGGGTTTGAAACGCCAACGACCGGTATAATCACCCTTGATGGGCGCGATATCATCGGGGTGCCGCCGAATAAACGCCCGGTCAACATGATGTTTCAGTCTTATGCGCTGTTTCCACATCTGACAGTCGCCGAAAATATCGCGTTCGGGCTGAAACGATCCGATATGCCAAAAGACCAGATCGCCGCGCGAGTGGACGAGATGCTGGCGCTGGTGCAATTGTCAAAATTCGGCGGCCGTAAGCCGCACCAGATATCCGGCGGCCAACGGCAGCGTGTGGCACTGGCGCGCGCCTTGGCCAAAGCGCCCAAGTTGTTGTTACTGGACGAGCCTTTGGCAGCCCTTGACCGCAAGCTGCGCGAAGAAACCCAGTTCGAGTTGATGGATATTCAGGAAAAGCTTGGTACGACCTTTGTGATTGTCACCCATGATCAGGAAGAGGCGATGACTGTCGCCAGCCGGGTTGCGGTGATGAACCACGGTGAATTGGTGCAGGTCGAAACGCCCGAGCGGATTTATGAGCATCCGGCAAACCGGTATGTCGCGGATTTCATCGGCGACGTGAACCTGATTGAGGGCACAATAAGTGCCTCCGAGGGCGAAACCTGCCAGATTTCATGGGCCGAGGGGCAGCCGTTACTGAATGCCACGCCCTCGGAACTGCTGGCGGTTGGTGCCAGTTGCTGTCTGGCAATCCGCCCGGAAAAAGTCTCGATTTCCAGTGAAGAACCAACCGATGCAGCGAATGCTGTGGCGGGCAGGGTGCTTGATATCGGGTATCTTGGGAATATCTCGACCTATCATGTTCAGCTTTCAAACGGCAAAGTGATCAAGGCGCAAGTCGCCAATCACCGGCGTTTGGCGCGCCGTGCGTTTACGTGGGAGGACCCGGTCTGGGTCTCATTTACCGCGACCGCTGGTGTGGTTTTGACGGAATAGGGCGGGCAGATGAACTTTCGCCGACTTTTTCTGATTGCGGTCCCTTACAGCTGGTTGTTGCTGTTGTTTTTGGTGCCGTTTGGCATTGTGCTGAAGATATCGCTGTCTGATCCGGCGCTGGCCATTCCACCTTACGTTCCAAAGTTTGAACTGGCGCAAGGCTGGGCTGGGATCAAGGCGATGTTTGCGGCCTTTGACCTTGAGAATTTCGTCTATCTGACCGAGGATAATCTTTACTGGAAAGCCTATATTTCCAGTGTGCAGATCGCGCTTTTGTCGATGGTGCTGACACTGTTGGTTGGCTATCCAATAGCTTACGGCATGGCCAACGCATCCGAAGAATGGCGGCCAACCCTGATGATGCTGGTGATCCTGCCGTTCTGGTCGTCGTTTCTGATCCGGGTTTATGCGTGGATCGGCATTCTGGGGCAGAACGGATATCTTAACCAGCTGCTGCAGGCGCTCGGGATTATTGACGAACCATTGGTCATTCTGAACACCCCGATCGCAGTCTATATCGGCATTGTGTACACCTACCTGCCGTTCATGGTACTGCCAATTTACGCGACACTGGAAAAGCTGGATGGGGATTTACTGGAAGCCGCCGAAGATCTGGGCTGTTCGCGGATCAAAGCCTTTTGGCTGATCACCGTGCCGCTGTCGCGCCCCGGCGTGATTGCCGGTTGTTTTCTGGTGTTTATCCCGGTTGTCGGCGAATTTGTGATCCCAAGCCTGCTGGGTGGATCACGCACGTTGATGATCGGCAAAATCCTGTGGGACGAGTTCTTTTCCAACCGTGACTGGCCGCTGGCTTCGGCCGTGGCGGTGATCCTGCTGCTGATCCTGATCATCCCGATTGTGTTGTTTCAACGCCAGCAGCAACGCCAACAGGAGGCCGAGCGATGAATAATCGGTTTTCATGGTTTAACGCCACCTCGCTGACGATTGGCTTTGCCTTTCTGTATCTGCCGATCCTGATTCTGATCATTTATTCTTTTAACGAATCCAAGCTGGTAACAGTGTGGGCGGGGTTTTCGACCAAGTGGTATGGCGAGCTGTTTCGCGATCAGGCCTTTATGGACGCCGCCATTGTTACGCTGAAAGTTGGGGTGTTTTCGTCAACCATCGCCACAGTTCTTGGCACCATGGCGGCTTATGTTCTGGTCAGGGCCGGGCGATTTCATGGGCGCACGCTGTTTTCCGGGATGATTTACGCGCCGCTTGTGGTGCCGGACGTGATTACCGGCCTGTCGTTGCTGCTGTTGTTCATTTCAATCGGCATGGATCGCGGTGTAACGACGATTGTGCTGGCGCATGCAACATTCACCATGTGCTATGTTTCGGTTGTGGTGTCCTCGCGATTGGTGTCGTTTGATCAGTCGCTGGAGGAGGCAGCCCTTGATCTTGGCTGCAGCCCATGGGACGCGTTTCGGTCGGTGACGCTGCCGATTATTGCGCCGGCGGTGATTTCCGGCTGGTTGCTGGCGTTTACACTGTCGCTGGATGATCTGGTGATAGCTTCCTTTGCCTCGGGGCCATCGGCTACTACGCTGCCGATGAAGATTTTCAGTCAGGTCCGATTGGGCGTCAGTCCCGAGATCAATGCGCTGTCTTCAATCCTGATCGGCATCGTCACCATTGGCGTTGTCAGCTCGTCGATCATCAGCAAACGCGCCTCAGTGCGGCGGCGTCGGCAAGAACAGGAAGCCTTGGCAAACCGCTGAATAGAGCGTTTGCGTTTTACCTCGATCGCGTCGCAAAACGTCTTAAAGTAAACGCAAAACGCTTTATCATCATAGTTTTACAAATACTCATCCTGCCTCAACATGATCCGCACCGCTGAGCGGGCGGGAGTTTCACCGCTGGTTTGCCAGCGGTGCCTGGCCCAAACGGCGCGAGGGGCGGTAGCCCCGCAGCGTCGGCGGGAGGACTCCTTGGCCGAGGATGTAAACTGACTTAGAGGAGGTTCTCACGCCTGAAACA
>DJBQ01000129.1 GCA_002430125.1 Rhodobacterales bacterium UBA5972 | reverse complement strand
ACCTGCCGGGATGTGACACCTAGTTGCGAGTTTTCCGACTTCGCTCGGTTTGACGTGCAAGACGTCCAGACTGTAAAGTTTCCCTATAATAAAAAAGTTATCATGCAAAGAAACTCAAAAAGCAAACTGAATCTGACCGCCTTCCCTTTAAAACACCGCAGAACTTGGTTGCCTTTTGCCGTATACCCCCTGTTTTGGCGTCGTATTATTGTTAGATATCAAGCGTATTGTCTTTTTCCCACGCGGTCAGATGCGAGGCGTAGGAATTCCATTCCTGATGCTTCAGTTTCAGAAAGGCTGCGGAAAACTCGTCACCCATCGCAGATTTCAAGGACGGGTCGCGGTCATAAGCCCGCAGTGCATCCAGCAGGTTCAGCGGCAGTTTCGGTGCCCCTTTGACCTTGTGGCCGTCTTTATACATGTCGATATCCCAGCGCTTACCCGGATCGGCATTGGTGCGCACACCATCCAGACCGGCGGCGATGATCACGGCTTGCAAAAGGTAAGGATTGACCGCCCCGTCTGGCAGGCGCAATTCAAACCGACCCGGGCCCGGCACGCGCACCATATGCGTCCGGTTGTTGCCGGTCCATGTGATCGAGTTGGGTGCCCAAGTTGCACCGGAAACCGTACGTGGTGCATTGATCCGCTTGTACGAATTGACCGTCGGATTGGTGATCGCGGCCAAGGCGCTGGCGTGTTTCATAATGCCGCCCAGAAACGCCCGGCCTTTGTCAGAAAGGCCGAGTTCTTTGGATTTATCAGCAAACACATTGGTTTTGCCTGCCATATCCCAGACCGAGATATGCGCGTGGCAACCGTTGCCAGTCAGTCCCATGATCGGCTTTGGCATAAATGTCGCGCGCAGCCCGTGTTTTTCTGCGATTGAACGGGTCATGAATTTGAAGAATGAATGCTTGTCAGCCGTGGCTAATGCATCGTCAAAGTCCCAGTTCATTTCAAACTGGCCGTTGGCGTCTTCGTGGTCGTTTTGATACGGATTCCAGCCCATTTCCAGCATCGCATCGCAGATTTCTGCGATTACGTCATAGCGGCGCATCACTGCTTGCTGATCGTAACAAGGCTTTTCGGCGGTATCCAGGCTGTCGGAAATTTGTGCGCCGTCGGGTGTCAGCAGAAAGAATTCCGCCTCGACTCCGGTCTTTACGCGCAGGCCCATCTCGGCCGCTTCGGCAACCAGTTTGTTCAGAACATTTCGCGGCGCCTGCGCCACTTCCTGATCTTCCATCACACAGTTTGACGCCACCCATGCAACTTCGGGTTTCCACGGCAGTTGAATGACCGACGCAGGATCTGGCATCGCCAACATATCCGGATGCGCCGGCGTCAGGTCCAGCCAGGTTGCGAAACCGGCGAAACCAGCGCCATCCTTTTGCATGCCTGCAATCGCTTGCGCCGGAACCAGTTTGGCACGTTGTCCGCCGAACAGATCGGTATAGGTAACCATGAAGTATTTAATGTTATTCTTGCTTGCGAAAGCTGCCAGATCTTGTGTCATGGTCTGTCTTCCCTCCCTGTTGGTTTGTTTGTTAAAATCCGTTTTTGCCGGGTATCCAGCTTGTTCCGGCCAGCGGCACACCGGCCATTGCGGCGGCTTCCAATGTCAGGGCGCACAGGTCTTCAGGTTCCAGATTGTGCAGATGGTTTTTACCGCAAGCGCGTGCGATGGTCTGCGCCTCAAGCGTCAACACCTTAAGGTAATTGCTTAGACGGCGACCGGCGGCGACCGGATCAAGCCGTGCTGCCAGTTCCGGATCTTGCGTGGTTATACCAGCCGGGTCGCGGCCTTCGTGCCAGTCGTCATAGGCCCCTGCCGTGGTGCCAAGTTTGTTATACTCGGCTTCCAGATGCGGGTCGTTATCGCCCAGGGCAATCAGCGCTGCAGTGCCGATAGACACTGCATCTGCGCCAAGGGCCAAGGCTTTGGCAACGTCAGCCCCGGTGCGAATCCCGCCCGAGATTACCAGTTGCACGGTGCGGTGCATGCCCAAATCCTGCAGGGCCTGAACTGCGGGGCGAATGCACGCCAAAGTCGGTTGACCGACATGCTCGATGAACACGTCTTGCGTTGCGGCGGTGCCGCCTTGCATGCCATCCAGCACAACCACATCGGCGCCCGCCTTGATCGCCAGCGTGGTGTCAAAGTAAGGCCGCGCGCCGCCGATTTTCACATAAATTGGCTTTTCCCAGCCGGTGATTTCACGGATTTCAAGGATTTTGATTTCCAGATCATCCGGTCCGGTCCAATCTGGGTGCCGGCAGGCTGACCGCTGGTCAATGCCCTTGGGAAGATTGCGCATCGCAGCCACCCGGTCGCTGATTTTTTGGCCAAGCAGCATGCCGCCGCCACCCGGTTTCGCGCCTTGGCCGACCACGATTTCAATCGCATCGGCCCGGCGCAGATCGTCCGGGTTCATGCCATAGCGCGACGGCAGGTATTGATAGACCAGCTTGGTTGAATGGCCGCGCTCTTCCTCGGTCATGCCGCCATCGCCTGTGGTGGTCGAGGTGCCCGCAGCCGATGCACCGCGTCCAAGTGCCTCTTTCGCCGGGCCGGACAAGGATCCAAAGCTCATCCCGGCAATGGTAATCGGAATATCCAGTTCGATGGGTTTAGAGGCATACCGCCCGCCCAAAGTCACTCGCGTGTCACATTTCTCGCGATAGCCTTCCAGCGGATAACGCGAGATGGACGCGCCCAAAAACAGCAGGTCGTCAAAATGCGGCACGCGACGTTTGGCACCGCCTCCACGGATGTCATAAATCCCGGTCGCCGCCGCCCGGCGGATTTCCGAGTTTACTTCATTGGAAAACGTCCAAGACTGACGCGGGACCGTTTGCGGGATATGCTTGTCCGAACTGTCTTTCACCGTCTTGTCCTTAATACGCCGAGGCGTTGTCGATGTTGAAATTATAAAGCTGGCGCGCCGAACCATAGCGTTTGAACTCTTCCGGTTTGGCATCGGCCCCGGCTTGTGCCAGCAAATCCTTCAGGATTGCCAAATGTTCGGGACGCATTTCTTTTTCGATGCAATCAGCGCCCAGGCTTTTGACCGTTCCGCGCACGAACAAACGTGCCTCGTATAGTGAATCGCCCAACGCGTCGCCCGCGTCCCCCAGCACCACCAGATTGCCCGATTGCGCCATGAAAGCTGACATATGACCGATATTACCGTGCACGATGATATTGATACCCTTCATCGAAATCCCGCAGCGCGAACTGGCATTGCCCTTGATCACCAGTAAGCCGCCATTGCCAGTCGCCCCGGCATATTGACTGGCGTCGCCTTCGACGATCACAGTGCCCGACATCATATTCTCGGCAACTCCAGGTCCGGCCGAGCCTTTGATGATGATTGTGGCCTGCTTGTTCATGCCGCCACAGTAATAGCCGGTTGAACCATTCACCGTGACTTCGATCGGCGCATCCAGCCCGACGGCAATTGCGTGACTGCCCTTGGGGTTTACGATGTTCCAAACGGTCTGGTTGGTCAGGGCTTTCTGCGCATGCAGCGTGGCGTTAAGTTCACGCAGGCTGGACGCTGCAAGGTCGAATGACTGCATCTTAATGGTTCCAGAAATAGACGGTTGCGGGTTCAGGTTCCCAGACACGCGCATTGTCGATGCCGGGCAGGCCAACCAACGCGCGATATTCTGACCCGAAGGCGACATATTGATCAGTTTCCGCCATGACGGCGGGTTTGCAGGCAATCGGATCACGCACCACACCAAAGCCGTCTTTGGTGCCGACGACAAAGGTAAAGAACCCGTCAAGGTCATCAAGGCTGGAATTCAGCGCTTGCCCCAGATCGCTGCCGTTCTTCATCTTCCACGACAGATAGGCGGCGGCAACTTCGGTGTCGTTTTCGGTTTCAAACCGCATGCCTTCTCGCACCAGCTTGCGGCGCAGCGAATTGTGGTTGGACAACGACCCATTATGCACAAGGCACTGATCGGAACCGGTTGAAAACGGATGCGCGCCCATCGTGGTGATCGCACTTTCGGTTGCCATGCGTGTGTGTCCGATACCATGGGTGCCGCTCATCTTGGCGATATTGAACCGTTTGGCGACATCAACGGGAAGGCCGACTTCTTTGTAAATCTCGATAACGTCGCCACCACTCATCACGCGCACGTTAGGGCGCAAACCGGTCAGCGCCGCGCGCGCGGCGTCAAGTTTCCCGATGGGCATTTTCAACACCGCATGTGTGTCTTTTGAGATCATGGTGACTTTGACGCCCAAAGCCTTTGACAGCTCAGCATCCACGCCGGCAAAGTCAGTCGCGGGATTGTCCGACTGTACAGTCAGTTTGCCGATGTCGTCAGCGTCATTGCCAAAAATCGCGATGCCAGCACTGTCCGGACCGCGATTGGTCATGGTGACAAGCATATCGGTCAGTAACTGGCCGAGTTGCGGCTCTAAAGCGGGGTCTTTCAG
>DJBQ01000174.1:7869-12990 GCA_002430125.1 Rhodobacterales bacterium UBA5972 | reverse complement strand
CGGCCCGGGCCGGGGGGCTCTGCCCCCCGGAACCCCCCGGGATATTTGCACCGAAAAGAAACAAATCCTTATCAAATCGTGATGGCGGTACAGGCGGGGCGCCAATGACCGCCCGATGAGAAGACCCCCCTATCGGCGGGGTCCGGCAGGGGGGTCTTCTTCCCCTTTTCCTTTGGTTCGCCTGCCGTTAGACAGTCAAATGACAAGGGGTGGCATATGGGTCTGAACAAAGAACTTGACGGATTTCTGGTGGTGGCTCTGGAGCAGGCGGTCGCCGCACCTTATTGTAGTCTTTTACTGGCGGATGCCGGGGCGCGGGTCATCAAGCTTGAACGCCCCGAGGGGGACTTTTGCCGCAATTATGATCGCGCGGCAGACGGGCAAAGCACGTGGTTTGGCTGGTTGAACCGCGGCAAGCAATCGGTTGTTGTGGATTATGCCAAAGATGAGGACGCTGCGTTGTTGCGCGCACTGATCGCCAAGGCGGATGTGTTTTTGCACAACCTTTCACCGAATGCTTTGGCGCGGAACGGGTTTTCGGCGCAGGATTTGCGTGCGCTTAACCCGCGCCTGATCAACTTGCAAATCACCGGCTATGGCACCGAAGGCGAGGCTGCGGAAATGAAGGCCTATGATTTTCTGGTGCAGGCGGAAAGCGGGTTATGCGCGGTGACCGGAACGGCAGAACATCCGGCGCGGGTTGGGGTTTCGATCTGCGATATTGCCACCGGTCTTACCGGGTTTTCGGCAATTTTGCGGGCTTTGTTGCAACGCAGTCGCACCGGTGTTGGGGTTGATCTGGAAATCTCGATGTTTGACGTTCTGGCCGATTGGATGAATATGCCCCTTCTGGCGCATCGGTATTGGCCGGCCAAACCTGAACGCATGGGGCTGACGCATTCGCTGCTGTCGCCCTATGGTGCCTACAGTTGTAAGGGGGGGGATCAAATTCTGATCGCGATCCAGAACAATCGGGAATGGACCGATTTTTGCGCTGAGGTTTTGCAGCGGCCCGAATTGGGGCCGGACCCACGGTTTGTCGACAATGCGGCGCGGGTGGCCAATCGGGATGCGGTGGATGCCGAGATTGACCGGGTGTTTTCGACACTTACGCGGGAGGCGGTTGCCGACAAGTTGCAGGCCGCGCGGATTGCGTGGTCGCGGCTTTCCTCGTTGGAAGATTTATCGCAGCATCCGTTTTTGCGTAAAGCCGAGGCGATGTTTGGCGGCAGCGTGATTGAACTGGTTGACCTTCCGGTGAAAACCGACGGGCCGCGCCCGGTTATGGTACCGCAGTTGGGACAACACACAAGGGCCGTAAGACAGGAGTTTTTGTCATGAAATATGCGTTGAGTCATCCTGAAATCCGGGCTGCTGTTGTGAAACTTTGCGCCGGTTTTCCAGGCGCGTACTGGCGTGATCTTGACCAGACCCAAGCCTATCCGGTTGATTTTGTGGCTGCTTTAACGCGCGAAGGATATCTGAGCGCACTTGTGCCCGAGGAATATGGCGGCTCGGGTTTGCCGCTGTCGGCGGCGGCGGCGATTTTGGAGGAGGTGCATCGTTCCGGTGGCAACGCGGCTGCCTGCCATGCGCAGATGTATACGATGGGGACTTTGCTGCGGCATGGCTCGGACGCCCAGAAACATGCGTGGCTGCCGAGTATTGCCGAGGGCGCGTTGCGGTTGCAAGCCTTTGGGGTGACCGAACCGACCAGTGGCACGGATACAACCGCGTTGCGAACGACGGCGCGGTTGGACGGCGAGCAGTACATTGTGAACGGCCAAAAGCTTTGGACCTCGCGGGCCGAGCAGAGTGATCTGATGATCCTGCTGTGCCGCACGACGCCTGCGGATCAGGTGGCGCGAAAAACCGAAGGTCTGTCGGTTCTGCTGGTCGATATGCGCGACGTGAAGGGCAAAAGCCTGACCATCCGCCCGGTGCGCACCATGATGAACCACGCCACGACCGAGGTGTTTTTTGACAATATGCCGGTGCCAGCCGCCAATCTGATTGGCGAAGCGGGACGTGGGTTTCGGTATATTCTTTCGGGTATGAACGCCGAACGGATATTGATTGCGGCGGAATGTATCGGGGACGCGAAATGGTTCATTGAAACCGCGACCAAATACGCGGGCGAACGCGTGGTTTTTGGCCGTCCTATCGGGCAAAATCAGGGGGTGCAGTTTCCAATCGCCAAGGCCTATGCCCAAATGCGGGCGGCGGAACTGATGCTGGCCGAAGCGATCCGTTTGTACGAGGCGGGCGAAAATCCGGGTGAAGAGGCGAATATGGCAAAGATGCTGGCGGCAGACGCATCCTGGGCGGCGGCCGAGGCGTGCCTGCAGACGCATGGCGGCTTTGGTTTTGCGGCGGAATATGATGTCGAACGCAAGTTTCGCGAGACGCGGTTATATCAGGTGGCGCCGATTTCGACCAACCTGATCTTAAGTTATATCGCCGAGCATGTTTTGGGCCTGCCGCGATCTTACTGACGGACGGGGCGCTGCCCACTGGCGCAATTGAAGGAATTGCGTCTTACTGCCGCAGTATTTCCGAAACTATGATGGGGAATTAGCGCAGTCTCGCCATTTTGCGGGTGGCGAGCAACAGGTTGGTTTCGCTGGTGGCGATGCCTTCCAACAGGCGGATTTGCCTGAGGATCCCGTCCAGTTCTTCAAGGCTGTCAGCGCTGAGTTCGGCGATCAGATCCCATTTTCCGTTGGTGGTATGCAGCGCGTCGACGGATGGCATTGCGGATAATTGCCGGATAACCCGTTCCGTTCCGCGCCCTTCGATTGCGATCATCATTTGGCTGCGGACCGGCGCATGTGCTGCATCGCCGCGCAAAACGGCGGTAAAACCGATAATCTCACCTGATTGCTGCAAAGATTGCATACGGCTGCGCACGGTTGTTCGGGTCAGGTTCAGGGTCGCGGCCAATGCGGAAATACTGGCGCGACCGTCCTGGCGTAAAGCCGCGATGAGTTTTTGATCGGTGATATCCATTATGGTTAAACCTGTAGAGCAAATTGGGCAAAATACAACTCATTTGCGCAATAATTGGAATTACTGCTGAGCGAAATGTCGTCTAAACCGCATATTAGAAACCTGAGGAGGTAACAAATGGGCCAGAATTGCATCCTGATCGGGGCGCCGGTTGAAACCGGTGCCAGTGCTGCCGGGTGTATCATGGGGCCAGCCTCGTTTCGGACCGCCGGGTTGGGGAACATCTTGGCAAGTCTTGGCCACACGGTTGAAGATCGCGGAGATGTTACGCCGGTTGCCGTGACCCTGCCAGCTGGAGCTTTGGCCAATACGCGGCATCCCGAGGCGATGATCGGCTGGACCACCGCGCTGGCTGATGCCGCCGAAAAAGCCGCCGCAGAAGGGTTTCCGATTTTTCTGGGCGGGGATCATTCACTGGCGGCTGGCACGGTTTCCGGGGTGGCGCGGCATGCGGCTAAAATCAACCGGCCGCAATTCGTTTTGTGGCTGGATGCGCATCCGGATTTGCACACGCCTGACAGCACCACCAGCGGTAATTTGCACGGCGTGCCGGTGGCCTATTTTACCGGGTTTGACGGCTTCCAGCCATATTTTCCGCCGGTGACTGCACCTGTACCGCTGGGCAATATCTGCATGATGGGGATACGCTCGGTTGATCCGGCCGAAAATCTGCGTCTGGCGGAAAGCGATATTGACGTCAACGACATGCGGGCGATTGATGAATTTGGCGTAGGCAATCTGCTGAAGGATTTTCTGGGGCGGGTCGAGGCGGCGAACGGGGTTTTGCATGTCAGTCTGGACGTGGACTTTCTGGAACCTTCGATCGCGCCTGCGGTTGGCACCACGGTGCCGGGCGGGGCGACATTCCGCGAGGCGCATCTGATCATGGAAATGCTGTGTGACAGCAAGCTGGTCACGTCGCTTGATCTGGTCGAGCTGAACCCGTTTCTGGACGAACGTGGCCGTACGGCGCTATTGATGGTGGAACTGACCGCCAGCCTGATGGGCAAGAAAGTGTTGGATCGTCCGACACGGAGGTTTTGAAAATGGCCAAGACTCCCTCAAAGCTGGCAATGGTGCCGTTTGTGTCGGTTGATCATATGATGCAATTGGTCAATGTGACTGGCATTGAACGGTTTCTGATCGAGCTTTCCACCTATATCGAACAGGATTTCCGCCGTTGGGAACTGTTCGACAAAACCCCGCGTGTGGCCTCGCATTCAGCCGACGGGGTGATTGAACTTATGCCGACAAGTGACGGCGAGGTTTACGGGTTTAAGTATGTGAACGGGCATCCCAAGAACATGGCCGAGGGGCGGCAAACGGTAACGGCGTTTGGTCTGTTGGCGGATGTCAGCAACGGCTATCCGGTTTTGTTCAGCGAAATGACCATTCTGACAGCCTTGCGGACAGCAGCGATGTCGGCCTTGGCGGCAAAATATCTTGCCCCCAAGGATGCGCGGGTGATGGCGATGATCGGCAACGGTGCGCAGTCGGAGTTTCAGTGCATGGCGTTTAAGGCGATTTGTGGTGTGGACACGGTTCGCCTTTACGATATCGACGCGGCGGCAACCGCCAAGGCTGTGCGCAACTTGGCGGCAAGTGGTCTGACGGTGATCGCCTGCACGTCAGCACAAGAAGCGGTGACGGGGGCGCAGATCATCACGACCTGCACGGCGGATAAGCAATATGCCACGATTCTGACAGATAATATGGTTGGCAGCGGTGTTCATATAAACGCGATTGGTGGGGATTGCCCGGGCAAGACTGAACTGCACAAAGACATCCTGCTGCGTTCAGATATTTTCGTGGAATACCCGCCGCAAACCCGGATCGAGGGCGAGATACAGCAATTGGCACCTGATCACCACGTGACCGAACTGTGGCAAGTGATAACCGGGCAGGTAACCGGGCGTCGCGACGCGCGCCAGATCACGTTGTTTGATTCAGTCGGTTTCGCGATCGAGGATTTTTCGGCGCTGCGTTATGTGCGCGACAAACTGCCGGGGACTGGTTTCTTTCTGGAACTTGACATGTTGGCCGACCCGGATGATCCGCGTGATCTTTTTGGGATGGTAAGGCGGGCCGACAACGCGCCATTGGCGATGAATG
>DJBQ01000174.1:6341-7763 GCA_002430125.1 Rhodobacterales bacterium UBA5972 | reverse complement strand
TTGTCAGCGCGGCCGCCGGTTCAGCCGACCAACAGGGGAAAGCATCGATTTGACTGACAGACCAATAGCGTTGATCGCGGATGATATCCACAAAAGTTTTGGCGCACTGGAAGTGCTGAAAGGGATTTCGCTGACCGCACTGGAAGGCGACGTGATTTCGATCATCGGCTCGTCAGGGTCCGGCAAAAGCACCTTGCTGCGCTGCATAAACTTTCTGGAAACGCCCGATAAAGGCCGTATCGTGCTGGGCGGCGAAGAGGTTATCGTCAACCGCGACCGGCGCGGTAAATTGCTGGGGGCGGATGCGAAACAAATTCAGCGCCTCAGGATGCAGCTTGGCTTTGTATTCCAGAACTTCAATCTTTGGTCGCATATGACGGTGGTTCAGAATGTGATGGAAGGCCCGGTGCAGGTTCTGGGTGTTGAGAAGGCCGAGGCCCGCGCCGCCGCGATGCTGGTGCTGGAACAGGTTGGCATTGCCGAAAAAGAAAACGTCTATCCCAGCCAGTTATCTGGCGGTCAGCAGCAGCGCGTGGCAATTGCGCGGGCGTTGGCGATGAACCCAAAGGTCTTGCTGTTTGATGAACCAACATCGGCGCTTGACCCTGAATTGGTCGGCGAGGTTCTGCGGGTGATGCGTGATCTGGCCGATCAGGGGCGCACGATGATTGTGGTGACCCACGAGATGGGCTTTGCCCGCGAGGTCAGCTCGAAAACTATATTCCTGCATCAGGGGCGCGTGGAAGAAGAGGGCGCGCCGAAAGAGGTGTTTGGAAATCCGAAATCAGAGCGCTGCCGGGCATTTTTGGCCAGCACGTTGTGAGAAACTGAAACCATAGAAACGGGAGAGACTACATGAATTATCTGGTGAAACTTGCAGGGGTTGCTGCCCTTGCCACGGCATTTTCCGCAACCGCGCTGTCGGCGCAAACGATCCGTTTGGGCACTGAGGGGGCGTATCCTCCGTATAACTTCATCAACGACAAAGGCGAAGTTGACGGGTTTGAGCGCGAATTGGGTGACGAACTGTGCAAACGTGCTGGCTTGACCTGTACCTGGGTCACCAATGCGTGGGACTCGATCATCCCGAACCTTGTGTCAGGCAACTATGACACCATCATTGCCGGCATGTCGATCACCGCAGAACGCGATCAGGTGATTGATTTCACTCAGCTTTATTTCCCACCAGATCCGTCAGCCTATGTTGCCCTGAAGGGCGCCAAGGTCGATCTGAAAAAAGGCGTTATTTCCGCCCAGACCGCCACCATTCAGGCGGCCTATGTCGCGCAATCAGGTGCGACTGTGGTGGAATTCGCAACGCCCGAAGAAACCGTAGCGGCAGTGCGTTCAGGCGAGGCTGACGCGGTGCTTGCCGATTACAGCTATCTGAAACCGATTGTTGATTCCTCTAACGGCGAGTTG
>DJBQ01000174.1:0-6248 GCA_002430125.1 Rhodobacterales bacterium UBA5972 | reverse complement strand
TTCCTCTAACGGCGAGTTGGAAGTGATCGACCAAAGTGTGGTGATCGGCGGCGGTGTTGGTATGGGTATCCGTGAATCTGATGCCGAACTGAGGGACAAAATGGATGCCGGGATCACCGCGATGAAGGCAGACGGCTCGCTGAGCGCGCTGATTGCCAAATGGTTTGACGGTCGTGTCGTCAACTGGTGAACTGTTGATCTATTGAAACCTAAGGGTCGCCCAATCGGCGGCCCTTTTCAGCAAGGAGCCCGGAATGTTTGAGTATTGCGCTGATCCAGGCACGCTGAGCGGGTATTTATGGTGGTCGTGCTATCTGACCACCGGTAAAGAATTCGGATTTTACATAAGCTTTGGCGTGGTCCTCAGCCTGCTGTTCCTGACCGTGCCGCTGATAATGATACTGGGATTTGCCGGGGCCTTGGCACGACGGTCGCGGTTTTTGCCACTGCGGTGGTTTGGCACGATTTATACCTCAATGGTGCGAGGCGTGCCTGACATTATCTTTTTCCTGTTTGCCTTGATCGCCCTGGATCAGGGAATCGAATACTTGCGCCACATTATTCTGTGCCCCGACTGGACCGAACCAATCCGCCAGGGCAATGATTTCCGGGTTTGTCCCGCCGCCAAGATGCCGTTGGGAAATTCCCCGCAATGGGTGCACGAGGTCTACGGCTTTTCGCTGGCCATTGTCGGGTTTGGCGTGGTGTTCGGGGCCTTTGCCGCCAACACGCTTTACGGCGCTCTTGATGCTGTTCCCAAGGGCCAGCTTGAAACCGGCACCGCCTTTGGCATGTCGCCACGACAGATTTTTCGTCGTATTCATTTGCCACAGATGTGGGTTTACGCGCTGCCGGGCCTTTCAAATCTGTGGATGATCCTGATAAAGGCCACGCCGCTTTTGTTTCTGTTGGGGGTCGAGGATATCGTTTACTGGGCGCGCGAACTTGGCGGTACCAAGACCGCGATCTATGCCTATCCGCATGGCGATTGGCGGCTTGGGTACTTTCTGGTGCTGCTGGTGTTCTATCTGGCGTTAACATGGGTCAGCGAACGGGTGTTCGATCGGCTGTCGCGGCGGGTTTCACGCGGGCAGGCGACCTTGGGGGGCACGGCATGAGCTGCGTTGAAACTATCACCAGTTATGCATTGCGGTCCATCGGCATTGGCGAGCGGCTATTGCCGAAAACCGATTTCACCCTGTGCGAGCAGTTCGTGCTGATCGGATCTGGCCTGATCTGGAACGTCTATTTCGCGTTCTTTGCACTGCTGTTCGGGTTCTTTTTGGCGACCGCCGTTGCTATGGCGCGGGCCAGCGACCGCTGGTTTTTCAGCTATCCTGCGCGGGCGTTCATTTTCGTGATCCGCGGATCGCCGCTGTTTATCCAGTTCTTCATCGCCTACGAAAGTTTTGTTCTGATCCCGAAGCTTGGTTACGACCTTAATCTGGGCTTTGTCGAGATCACGATGGAAACCCGCTGGTTGACCAAAGCGTGGCTGGGGGCGCTGGTTGTGCTGTTTCTAAACACCTCGGCCTACTCAGCGCAGATATTCTATGGCGCGTTACTGTCTGTACCCAAAGGCGATATCGAGGCGGCTGATGCCATCGGCATGACCCCTTTTACCAAGTTTCGGCGGGTGGTCTGGCCGTCGATGCTCAGGCTGAGTTGGGCGTCTTACACAAACGAGGCGATCTTTCTGTTTCACGCCACCGCGCTGGTCTATTTTTCCAGCTTTCCGGCATGGCAGCAAAAAGGGGACGCGCTTTATTATGCCAAATATTTCGCGGACAAGACGTTCAATCCCTTTGTGCCTTACCCGATTATTGCGGTCTACTTTGTCTGTCTGACGCTATTGCTGATTGGGTTGTTCGGTATCGTGAACCGACGGCTGAACCGTCACGTGGCGTCGAACCGTTAAAACGCGCTGTCTTTGACGGCTTCCATCGACACATGCGTGGAGCTGCTGCTGACAAAGGGCAAAGCCGAGATGGTTTCGCCCAACACCTGCCGATAAGCGCGGATGTCGCGGGTGCGGACCTTCAGCAGATAGTCGAACGAGCCGGCAATCATGTGGCATTGTTCAATCTCGGGCACTTTCAGAACGGCGGTGTTAAAGGCTTTCAGGGCCTTTTCGGTGGTATCGGTCAGTTTTACTTCGGCAAACGCGATATGATCGCGGTCAAGTTTTACCGGGTTCAGGACGGCGCGAAACCCAAGGATATAACCCTCGGCCTGAAGACGTTTCACCCTGACCTGACAGGGGCTTTTGGACAAACCAACAGCTTGTGCCAATTCGGTTATCGGCATGCGCCCATCGCGGCTGAGCAGGTCAAGGATTTTGCGGTCATTTCGGTCAAGTTGGCTTGGAATCCCAAATTTTTGCATCTTTACGGCCTCAATAGTCTATTTTTTCAGTTTAATAGACGGTTCTTGTCGCATTATCAGGAAACATACCTCTTACATTTCTGATATGTCGGCGCCAGCCCAAACATCAGGAACCTTGGCCATGTCTTCTTTACTTGAATTGCGCGAAATCATCCGTCGGTACAATTTGCTTGAAGATGTCGACTGTTTGACCCAGCTTATGCAGACAAACCCAATTGCTGAAACCACACGTGCAGCGGCACGGGCGCGGGCGGTTGGGTTGGTGCATGCGATCAGAGGTGACAGCAACCCCGGCCTGATGGAAGTGTTTCTGGCAGAATACGGCCTTTCAACCGACGAAGGTGTCGCCCTGATGTGTCTGGCCGAGGCTTTGTTGCGGGTGCCGGATGCCTATACGATGAGCGCGCTGATCGAAGACAAGATTGCACCATCGGCATGGGGGACGCATCTTGGGCATTCCAGTTCGTCCTTGGTGAATGCATCCACTTGGGCATTGATGCTGACCGGCAAAATTCTGAAAGATGACGATCAGGCTGGCGTGGCTGCGGTGCTGCACGGGGCTGTTAAGCGGCTTGGTGAGCCGGTGATCCGAACAGCTGTCGGGCGGGCGATCCGCGAAATGGGGCATCAGTTTGTGCTGGGCCGCAGTATTTCCGAAGCAATTGAACGTGGTGGCAAGCTGCAAAAGCAGGGGTATACGTTTTCATATGACATGCTGGGCGAGGCGGCTCTTACTGCGCGGGACGCGGCCAAGTATTTCAAGGCCTACTCCACTGCAATCGCTGAACTTGCCGGGCAATGCACGTCAGATGATATTCGCGAAAATCCTGGCATTTCGGTGAAATTGTCAGCCCTGCACCCGCGTTACGAAGTTGGTCAAAAAGGCCGCGTTATGCGTGAATTGGTTGCCAGCACGCTTGCGCTGGCGCAACAGGCCCGCGCGGCCGGGATGGGGTTCAATATTGACTCAGAAGAGGCTGACCGGCTTGATCTGTCACTGGACGTGATCCAGGCGGTTCTGCGTGATCCGTCACTGGCCGGTTGGAACGGCTTTGGCGTTGTGGTGCAGGCTTATGGCAAACGCGCGCCCTATGTGCTGGACTGGTTATATGCTTTGGCTGCTGAACTTGACCGCAAGATTATGGTGCGGCTGGTCAAGGGTGCTTACTGGGATACCGAGATCAAGCGCGCACAAGTCGAAGGCTTGGCGGGTTTTCCGGTTTTCGCGCAAAAGTCAGCGACGGATGTGTCTTACCTGTTGTGTGCCGGCAAACTTCTGGCAATGACCGACCGGATCTATCCGCAGTTTGCCACCCATAATGCGCATACAGTCGCCGCTATTCTGGAAATGGCCAGGGACAAAACCACGTTTGAATTTCAGCGTCTTCAAGGCATGGGAGAATCGCTGCACAACATCGTGCTGCGGCAGGAAAAGACCCGTTGCCGGATATACGCGCCGGTTGGCACGCATCGCGATTTGCTGGCCTATCTTGTGCGCCGGTTGCTGGAAAATGGTGCGAACTCGTCGTTTGTGAACCAGATTGTTGACGTCGACGTTGCGGCTGAAACTGTGGCCGCTGACCCGATTGAAACATGGGCGGTTGCGTCAGGGCGACCTCCGGCGGCAGTGGTTCAGCCTGGCGCGCTGTTTGGGGCCAGTCGGCAAAATTCCAAAGGCTGGGATTTGCATGATCTGGATGATTTGGCAGCGATCGACCGGGCGCGCGAAGTCTTTTCCAATCATCAATGGCAAGCCGGGCCGATGATTTCGGGTCAGGTTGAAGGGGCCGGGGAACATATTGTGGTTAACCCGGCACGTCCGACGGATAGGGTTGGCGTGGTCGTGCAGGCATCAGCGACTGATGTTGCCACGGCTTTGGCGGCAGCGCGGGATTGGTCAGGGGCTCTTGCCGAAACGCGTGGCGATATTTTACGGCACGCCGCCGACCTTTATGAAGCGAACTTTGGCGAATTGTTCGCGGTTCTCTGCCGTGAGGCTGGAAAGTCCCCGGCAGATGCCATTTCAGAGCTGCGCGAAGCGGTAGATTTTCTAAGGTTTTACGCAGGCGAAGGCGAAGCGGCTGGTGCTGCGCCAGCGCGCGGCGTTATCACCTGCATTTCGCCCTGGAATTTCCCTCTGGCGATTTTCACAGGGCAAGTCGCAGCAGCACTTGCGGCCGGCAACGGTGTGCTTGCGAAACCTGCCGAGGCGACCGGGCTGGTGGCATCAATCGCAGTTGGCTTGCTGCTAAAGGCCGGCGTGCCGCAGGCGGTTCTGCAATTGCTGCCGGGTCGTGGCGCGGTTGTCGGGGCGGTACTGACGTCGGACAAACGCGTCAACGGCGTCTGTTTTACCGGGTCAACTGCAACGGCTGTGACCGTCAACCGGGCAATGGCGGTCGAGATTGAACCGCACGCGCCACTGATCGCTGAAACTGGCGGGCTGAATGCGATGATTGTCGACAGCACGGCCCTGCCGGAACAAGCGGTGCGCGATATCGTGAACGGCGCGTTTCGGTCGGCCGGTCAAAGGTGCTCCGCCCTGCGCATACTTTATCTGCAAGAGGATATTGCTACCGGGTTTCTGGAAATGCTGACCGGCGCAATGGATGAACTGGTTATCGGTGATCCCTGGGCGTTTGAAACCGATGTCGGCCCGGTAATAAGCAGTGCTGCCAAGGCTGATATTCAGGGACATGTCGATCAGGCGCGCCACGACGGGCGGTTGATCAAGCAATTGACTACGCCCGAAACGGGCAGTTTTGTCGCTCCGGCAGTTATCAGGGTCGATGGCATAGGCGATCTGAAGCGCGAAGTTTTTGGCCCGGTTCTGCATGTGGCGACCTTCAAAGCCAGCCGTCTTAATCGGGTTCTGGATCAGATTGACGCAACCGGATATGGGCTGACCTTTGGCATGCATTCGCGGATTGATGACCGCGTGAACCAGATCACCCAGCGCTTGCGCATGGGCAATATTTACATCAACCGCAACCAGATCGGGGCCATTGTCGGCAGCCAGCCCTTTGGGGGCGAAGGCCTTTCCGGTACCGGACCAAAGGCAGGTGGCCCGGCTTATGTCCCACGCTTCAAACGGGCCGAGACGGTGGCGGTGTTGCCTGAGGGCGGAAAACTCGCCGACATAAAGGCGGTTCAAGGTCTGCTTACTGCCGCTGTCGGCAAAGGTGGTGGCGTGCTTGAAACGCTTGATTTGCCGGGACCGACGGGCGAGTCCAACCGCCTGTCAACCTATGGTCGCGGAACGGTTTTATGCCTTGGGCCGGGGGTGCAGGCGGCAACCGAACAGGCGCAGATTGCCAAAGCAAACGGATGCGTTCCGGTTGTGGTGGCCGAGGGGTATTCAGGACGTGATGGCGTTTCAGGCATACTACCACGCGACGTATTGCGTGATCTGGAATGTCTTGATCTGGTGGCTTTATGGTCTGACGCGACTGATCTGCGCGCCGCCCGCATGGCGCTTGCGGCGCGTGAAGGCAGGCTGATTGGATTGGTGACGGGTCACGATCTGTCCGCACGATGCCGGATTGAACGACATATCTGCATTGACACCACGGCATCGGGCGGGAATGCCCGTTTGCTGGCGGCAGTTGCGAACTAACAGCAAGGCCGCGTCGGGTTTTTGTTCTTTGAGCTGGTGCAAAGCCCGCTGACAAGAACCAACCCGCTGAAGCGTTTTCAGCGAGTTGACTTCTCATCGGGCGATCATCGGCGTCCCCGCCTGTACCGCCACTTCAGTTTCACTGAAAATCCCTTCTTTTCGGTTAAAATATCCTGGGGGTCCGGGGGCAAAGCCCCCGGCCTGGCCCAACAAAAATCGACCGGAGGTCGGGCTTTTGGCGGGAGCA
>DJBQ01000043.1:11820-12903 GCA_002430125.1 Rhodobacterales bacterium UBA5972 | reverse complement strand
AGCGCGCCGACACCGCGATTGGCCGCACACTCGAGAGCCTCCTCGGGATCGACATCAATTCGCGACGGGAGCCAGATTACAAGGGAATTGAGATCAAATCCTACCGACGAGCGCGAACTGCCTCCCGAGAAAATCGGAAGACCCTCTTTGCCCGCGTACCAAATTGGAAGTTGAGCAAGTTCAAAAGCAGCGCGGAAATATTGAATGGATTTGGCTATACGCGAGGCGATGACTTCAAGCTTTATTGCACGGTGAGTACCAGGTCGACGAATTCTCAAGGCCTGAGCTTCAAATTGGACGACAAAGCAGGATTGCTCAACGAATGCTCCTCGAATGCCGAGTTGGGAGCGTTCGCGACATGGGCGATGGCTGACCTTCGCAAGTCACTCGTGGAGAAACATAACGAGACCTTTTGGGTGGGTGAAATTCTTAATGATCGCCTGGATAGCGCAACGAGGAACGAAGAGCTTAGCGCCCGGTCAAAGATGAAAAATTGGCAAAATGACCCGAGCGGCCCGATAAAGGTAATTCAACAATTTCAGCGGCAAAAGCCTGGCTTGATAATTGATACCTTTCTTAGGACCTGTGCCGACACTCGTTTACGGTGATCCAGCCCAATTAATACACGCGCAGAAATACGTGGCTCGATACCGCGTACAGGCCGGAATAGTCGACGAACAACTTCTCGCCCGCAACATGGCGCTGGCGCATGGAGGGCGACAACCGCTTCACCCACGCGCGGTAATGCTGGCAATAGGCGGAATACCCATACCCGTCATCAGGGTGACACGCGCGATATTCTTCCCAAAGAAGGCGCAGGGTCACGCCAGAGCGCTTCAACTCCCGGTAGACTTCCGACCAGTCCGGTTTCACGAACGGATCGGCCTCCGCGCCCGTCACTTGGTGGAAAAGCTTCCGTTCAAGAGCATCCTCATTGACCCGTACTTTCGCTACCTTACTAAAGCATTTGTACGTGCCACTTGACCATTATGTTGTGGTGAAATATGCACTGTTTGTTTCAGCGGGCGTTGTGTAATGGTTAAGACCTCAGTTTTCCAAACTGAAGATGCGGGTTCGATTCCC
>DJBQ01000043.1:0-11641 GCA_002430125.1 Rhodobacterales bacterium UBA5972 | reverse complement strand
GCGGGCGTTGTGTAATGGTAAGACCCTTGCCTTCCAAGCAAGAGACGCGGGTTCGATTCCCGCCGCCCGCTCCAGTTTTTCAGCAATCGTCGCAGGGCTTGCCAGTTACAGCACTTGCCGCATTAAGACCGTAAATGATGGGTGGCTTTCGGTCGGGGCCGGTGGCGCGTTCGAACCATCTCTGGGCGACCTCGACATTTCGGGCAAGCCCTTTGCCTGTAAGGTATTTCAGCCCAAGATCGATCTGCGCCGGTGCATATCCTTGCTGCGCTGATTTCTTGAGCCAGTTGATTGTCTCGGGCATTGACGCATCAACGCCTCGCCCGAATTCGAAGTTTTTGGCGGTTTCATATTGTGCCGCAGGGTTGCCCGCCAAAGCGGCGCGAAAAAACCAGTCATGGGCCTGTTCGTCGGATCGGTCAGCACCTTGACCAGTGGCATATAACGCGCCCAGATTATATTGCGCAGCAACATCGCCTTTTCGTGCCATCTTGCGCCAAAGACGCATTGCTTCAACATAGTTGCCGTCACGATAGGCTACGGCTGCTTCCTGAAATTTATCCGGTAAGTTCTTGATAGTGAAGACCACGACCACGAATATGAACAGCCAAAAAAACACGCGTCGAAATGCGAACAGTAACATGACAGCCTTTGCTTGAGTTCAGTGCGGGTTTTCACGCCCGATTGGGGCTGAAAAAGCATAGGAAGTCAATTCAGATAGCCGATTACCGCTGGCGCGACACCCGTTAACTTGCAGATGCGCTTGATGTCGCCTAAATGTGCCTGAACCTTTCAAAAGGAATTCCAATTCGATGGCGAACCAGATCCAAGAGAACCCGCAAGATCGCGAAAAGGCCAAGACCATCGGCCCGATCCGCGGTTTGTTGCCGTTCCTCAAGCCCTATCGCCATCTGGTTGTTCTGGCATTTGCAGCGCTTGTTCTGACCGCTGGGTTGTCTTTGGCCCTGCCTTTGGCCGTCAGGCGGGTCGTTGATAATTTTTCGGCGGATTCAAGTCGGATTTTAGATCAGTATTTTGCGGCCGCACTTGGAGTTGCCGCACTATTGGCGCTGGGTACGGGGCTGCGGTATTATCTGGTGACGCGCCTTGGTGAACGGGTCGTGGCCGATATTCGCGAGGCGGTTTATAACCGGATGATCGGCATGAGTCCGGCGTTTTTTGAGCGTATCATGACGGGCGAGGTTCTCAGCCGGATTACGACAGATACGACACTGATCCTGTCAGTTATAGGGTCGTCAATATCCGTGGCCTTGCGCAACGTTCTGATTTTCATCGGCGGGTTGGCATTTTTGCTAGCCACCAGCCTGAAACTCGCTGGGATGGTTTTGCTGGTTGTGCCGTTGGTGATTGTGCCGATAATTGTTCTGGGCCGCCGCTTGCGTGGCCTTAGCCGTGACAATCAGGATAAAATCGCCGAAAGCTCGGGCAATGCATCAGAGACTTTGCAGGCGGCGCAGACCGTCCAGGCATTTACCCATGAGAGGCAAAGTCGGGCGAAATTCGCGGTTGTGACGGAACAATCTTTTGAGGTTGCCAAGGTTCGGATAAAGACCCGCGCGTTGATGACGATGATAGTAATTTTCCTGATTTTTGCCAGCGTTGTTGGTGTTCTTTGGGTCGGTGCCAATGACGTGCGCAGTGGCGAAATGTCGGCCGGGGCCTTGATCCAGTTTTTGATATACGCAGTGATGGTGGCAGGCGCGGTTGCGGCCCTGTCGGAAATCTGGGGCGAACTTCAACGCGCGGCTGGCGCGACCGAGCGGTTGGTTGAATTGTTGAACGCCAGGGACACCGTTGATGATCCGGCGCAGCCGGTTAAAATGCCCGACGTTGTCGCCGGTGCAATCGCGTTTGAAAACGTAAACTTCAGCTATCCGTCGCGCCCTGAAACCGCCGCTTTGTGTGGCGTGACGTTCACCGTAAAACCCGGCGAAACCGTTGCTTTGGTCGGGCCATCAGGTGCTGGAAAAACGACGATTTTCCAACTGTTGATGCGGTTTTTTGACCCGGAAAGCGGGCAGATTACGCTGGACGGGGTTGATTTGAAATCATTACGGCGTGAAGATTTCCGCCAGTCTTTTGCGATGGTGCCGCAGGATCCGGTCATTTTCGCGGAATCCGCGCGTGAAAACATTCGCTTTGGCCGGCCAGATGCCACGGACGCTGAAGTTGAGGACGCAGCGCGCGCGGCTGCGGCGCATGATTTCCTGTCAGCTTTACCGCAGGGTTACGACTCGTTTGTTGGTGAACGTGGCGTGATGCTTTCGGGTGGGCAACGCCAGCGCATCGCAATTGCACGGGCAATCCTGCGCGCGGCCCCTGTGTTGTTACTCGACGAAGCAACCTCGGCCCTTGATGCGGAAAGCGAGCGTTTGGTTCAACAAGCGGTCGAGGCGTTATCAGCAGACAGAACAACATTAATCGTGGCGCACCGCCTTGCGACAGTGAAAAAAGCCGACCGGATTGTGGTGTTTGACGAAGGGCAAATTGTTGCAACCGGAACCCATGATGCGCTTGTCGCCGAGGGCGGTCTTTATGCGCGGCTGGCGCGGCTGCAATTCACCGAGGGTCTGGCGGCAGAGTAGGCCGAAGCGCTGGTTTTCCAGCTTTGAACATCAATGAGTTTTCAGAAAAACAATGAATGTTCGGCTGATAGCGCAATAGACAATAGACTTGCGAAAAAACAGGCTTTGTTTCATGCTGAACCCATATTGAAACGCAGCACAAAGCTGCTTTGGGGGATTTCGCATGACACCTTTTGCCTCGTTGGCGGATAAGGCGGCGATTGAAGCCGTTGGCACGTGGGAACAACGCCAACCGGTAAAGACGCTTTATCAGTTGGTCGAACGGTCGGCGAAACGGTTTCCAAACAGGAACGCCCTGTCATTTCAAATCACGTCGGGGCCAAAAGACAAAGCTGAAACCCTTACCTGGGCGCAGTTGATGGGCAAGGTCAATCAGGCGTCTAATATGTTTCGGCGGCTTGGCATTGGCGAAGATGACGTGGTGGCCTATTTACTGCCAAATGCAAATGAAACCGCGTTCACGCTGCTTGGCGGGGCAATTGCCGGTATCGTCAATCCGATCAACCCTTTGCTTGAAGCCGAACAAATCGGCGCCATTCTGCGGGAAACCGGTGCCAAGGTTTTGGTCACTTTGAAAGCTTTCCCCAAAACAGACGTCGCGCAGAAGGCTGCCGAAGCTGTGGGTCACGCGCCCAATGTCAAAACCGTCCTTGAAGTGGATTTGCTGCATTACCTCAGCCCACCGAAAAGCTGGATCGTGCCTTTCATGCGCCCCAAGAACCCAATCTCGCATCACGCCAAAATTCTGGATTTCAATCGCGAACTGGCCAAGCATCGCTCAGATGCGCTTGATTTTGCTGATGCTACAACAGATCGTGTAGCGGCTTATTTCCACACCGGCGGCACCACGGGCATGCCCAAGGTCGCGCGGCACCGGTATTCCGGAATGATCTATCAGGGCTGGTTGTCCTCGGAATTGCTGGTCAGCGAGGAAGACGTGATCGTTTGCCCGTTGCCGCTGTTCCATGTATTCGCGGCTTACCCGGTGTTAATGGCCGCCGTTTCTGCCGGGGCGCATATGGTCATGCCGACGCCTGCCGGCTATCGCGGCGACGGGGTTTTTGACAATTTCTGGAAACTGATTGAGCGATGGAAAGGCACGTTTATGGTCACCGTGCCAACAGCCGCCGCCGCTTTGATGCAGCGACCGGTGGATGCGGATGTTTCGACACTGAAAACTGCATTTTGCGGATCGGCCCCATTACCGGTAGAGCTTTTTAACCGATTTCAAAAGGCCACCGGGGTTACGATCCTTGAGGGCTATGGCATGACCGAGGCGACAACTTTGGTCTCGGTCAACCCGTTTGACGGCGTGAAAAAGATCGGCTCAGTCGGGTTGCCGTTCCCATATACTGACGTCAAGATTTTGGATTGTGCAGCCGACGGTTCGGTCAACCGGGAAATGGTAACCGACGAGATTGGCGAGATTTGTGTTTCAAACCCTGGTGTTATTCCTGGCGGTACGTACACTGAACCGGAAAAGAACAAAGGGCTGTTTGCGCTTGGAACCTATTTGCGGACCGGTGATTTGGGACGAATTGATGCGGATGGATATGTCTGGATCACCGGGCGCGCCAAAGATCTGATTATCCGTGGAGGTCACAATATTGACCCGGCCACGATAGAAGAGGCAATGGCAGCACATCCCGAAGTGGCCTTCGCCGGGGCTATCGGCCAGCCGGATGCACATGCTGGTGAACTGCCGGCGGTCTATGTTGAACTGATTGTCGGCAGCAAGGCGACCGAAGATCAGTTGATGGCCTTTGCTGAAGAACGGATCGGCGAAAAAGCTGCGGTGCCGAAATACCTCGAGATTATGGCTGAACTGCCAAAAACCGCAGTCGGCAAGATTTTCAAACCGGATTTGCGTAAATCGGCCATCACACGGGTGTTTAACAAAGCACTGAAAAAGGCAGATGTGGCTGCCGAAGTGGTCTTGGTGGTTGAGGATAAGAAACGCGGTTTGGTCGCCAAAGTGCAGAATAATGGTGGCGTTAAAGATGCGGATGTTCAAAATGTTTTGGGCAGCTTTACCAACCCTTGGGAATGGAAAGACTAACGCGGCCCGAAATTTGGGCGGCCTAAATATCACGACCGGAACGGAATAGCTGTTTGCGCGACTTTGCCGTTCCGGAGAAAAGGAGCGAGGAATGAGAATGAATAGATTGATTGCGACCGTTTTGACGGCGGGTATTCTGGCCGTTTCGCCCGGTTCGATAACTTGGACCGGCGGGGCAGCCTGGGCTGATGTGATCAGCAGCGAAGTTCTGTTCAGGCGCAAAGCCTGGGAAGTAAGTTTCGTTGCATTTGACGACGGAACATATGCCTGCATGGCAGAAGTCGGCGATAATAACAGCAGCTTTTTGATCTGGGCTTATAATAACGATAACGCCAGGCTGCAGTTTTACAACACAAGCTGGCATTTTGATAATGAGACTGCCAATATTGCCCTTCGGATCGACCGTCGGGCTAAATGGACGCTTACAAACGCGCAACTTAACCAAAACAGTGTGTTCTTCAACCTGTCGGACGAAGCCACATCGTTGAAATTCCTGCGCGAGGTGATGCGGGGGAATGTTCTGAACCTGCTAACCAGCAACGGAAGTTTGATCGAGCGGTATTCGCTTGCCGGGTCAAGTGCTTCGATATTGGCATTGTCAGAATGTGTCGATGCGCTTGAATAAGCCGCAATCGGTTCAGCAATGATACAGCGCCTGCACCAAGCTGAACCTTGTCTAACTACAGTCGAAGTATCACAATTTTATGTGCGACTGCGGCCCGGGCTTTTGACGGTTTGACAGCGCCGCAAAAAACAGTGATCTTCGCGCAGGTAATAACGGGAGTAATACCATGAAGAGAATAATTTCCGCGGCGCTTGCCGCGTCGTTTTTGGCGGCACCAGCTTTTGGCGCCGAAGTGAAGATCGGTTTTGTCACCACCCTGACAACCGGAGCGGCGATCATCGGCAAAGATATGCAAAACGCGGTTGATCTGGCTGTCGAACATATGGGCGGCAAGATGGGCGATCTTGACGTAAACGTAATCTATGGCGATGACGGTTTTAAACCGGAAACCGGCAAGCAGGTCACCGATAAACTGGTGCAACAGGATAATGTTGATTTCGTTGCTGGCTTTATCTGGAGCCACGTTCTTTTGGCCAGCCGGAAATCGGCACTGGATGCAGGTAAGATCCTGATCTCGACGAATGCCGGACCCAGCCAGATGGCGGGCGATTTGTGTGATAAGAACTTCTTTTCGACATCATGGCAGAACGACCAAACCCCGATGGCGATGGGCGAAGTGCTGAACCAGAAAGGCGTCAAATCGCTTTATGTGATGGCGCCGAATTATGCTGCCGGCAAGGATATGGTTGCAGGCCTTGAACGTACATTTAAAGGCACGATCGTCGGTAAAGATCTGACAAAATGGGGGGCCGATGCGCAGTTGGATTTCTCGGCCGAATTGGCCAAGGCCAAGGCGTCTGGTGCCGAAGGCCTCTTTGTGTTCTACCCTGGCGCTGCTGCTGGGGCGTTCACCAAGCAGTATCATCAAGCTGGCCTGAAAGATATTCTGCCGCTTTATTCGGTATTTACCGTTGATGGGATCAGTCTGCCGAAACTGCAAAAAGCCGGGTTTGACGGTGTTTTGGGCTCAAAAATAACCCAGGAGTGGGACCCATCGCTGGACAATGCGGCGAACAAGAAGTTCGTCGCAGATTTCAAAGCAAAATACGGAACCTACCCGTCGTTTTATGCAGCCCAGTCCTATGACGCGATGTTCCTGATCAAATCGGCGATCGAGGCTGTCGGCGGTGATCTGACCAATCAGGATGCAGTTCGTGCTGCGATCAAAGCAGCGAATTACGATTCTGTTCGCGGGCATTACACCTACGGCAACAACAACTTTCCGATCCAGAATTTCTATCTGCGGGAAGTCGTAGCGGATGCAGATGGCAACTGGACCACGCGGGTTGATTCCATCGTCATGGAAAACGCGCAGGATCCTTATGCCGCCGAATGCCCACTGAAATAAGGCGCGTTTGATTCATTGAACATGCGGTCGGCACAAAACCAGCCGCATGTTCGTCCTTAAAAGCGGAATTCCCCCTTTGGATACCACTCTACTGTTCGTGCAGACACTGAACGGCGTGCAGCTTGGTCTGCTGTTGTTTCTGGTTGCTTCGGGCCTGACGCTGGTTTTTGGCATCCTCGATTTTGTCAATCTGGCGCATGGATCGCTGTACATGCTGGGCGCGTTTATCTGCGCGTCACTGACCTTTCTGGTCGGTAATTTTTTGTTGGCCGTGTTGATCGCGTTGCCGATCACTGGCGTTTTGGGCTATCTTATTGAACGGTTCGTTGCCCGACCGCTTTATGCGCGTGACCATCTGGACCATGTACTTGGCACATTCGGATTGATCCTTGTTCTGGATACAAGCGTGCATCTGATCTGGGGCCCGGCAGGCATTGCCGTGCCGCTGCCTGCTTGGCTTGAAGGACAAGTCGGGTTGTTTGGCGATGTGGTCGTACCAAGTTTTCGTCTGTTGATTATCGCAGCCGGTCTGGCAGCGGCGGCGGGATTGTTCTGGCTGGTGAACTATACCCGTTTGGGTATGTTGATCCGCGCTGGTGCCAGCAACCGGACAATGGTTTCCGCGCTTGGAATTGATATTCAATCGCTGTTCGCATTGGTGTTCGCGCTGGGCGCAATGCTGGCTGGCCTTGCCGGAATGCTGATAGCGCCGATTACCGAGGCGTCGATCGGAATGGGTAACAATATCATTATCACCGCCTTTGTGGTTATCATCGTCGGTGGCATCGGCTCGATGAAAGGGGCGTTTTTTGCGGCTTTGTTGATTGGCTTGATCGACACGCTGGGCCGGGCGTTTCTGGATGATTTCTTCAAGCTTTTCATGTCGTCGGATGCCGCTGAAAACTCAGCACCCGCTTTATCGGCGATGTTGATTTATATCCTGATGGCCGTGGTTCTGTCGGTACGCCCGCAGGGGCTTTTTCCTCCTAAGGTGCGTTGATGATAGGGTTTAGTCGCAGCGCCAGGATCAATATCGGTGTCATGGCCATACTGGCGATCTTGCCCGTGTTTTTCTGGTGGACCGGCCAGACATTTTACCTGTCTCTTGCAACGCGATTGGTGATCCTGGCGATTGCGGCGGTCAGTCTGAACCTGATCCTTGGTTATGGCGGGCTGATCTCGTTTGGGCACGCGGCCTATATCGGAATCGGGGCCTATGCTGTGGGCATTCCCGCACATCACGCGCTTTACGGCGGGATGGATTTCATCGCCAGCAATAACGGGTTCTTCCAGATTGCGCTGGCGGTCGTGGCTGCTGCTGTGTTTGCGTTGATCACCGGGGCGATTTGCCTGCGCACCAAGGGGGTCTATTTCATCATGATCACCATGGCCTTCGCGCAGATGGTCTATTATTTCTTCGTGTCGATTGAGGAATATGGTGGCGATGATGGACTTGTGATCGATACCCGTTCGGAATTTCCGCTGGTCAATCTGGATCAGCCGATTGTGTTGTTTCTGGTCAGTTATGTTGTGTTGGTCCTGGCGATGTGGCTGGTCAACGCCATCGTCAATTCCCGGTTTGGCATGGTGCTGCAATCGGCCAAGGGCAACAATGACCGGACGGTGACACTGGGATATAACACCTATCTTTACCGGCTGACCGCCTATGTGATTTCAGGCGCGATGTGTGGGTTGGCGGGCGCATTGCTGGGGAACTTTGCGACGTTCATATCACCCGAGATGATGGATTGGTCGCGGTCAGGTGAGTTGATGTTCATGGTGATCCTCGGAGGAACCGCAACGGCTTTGGGGCCGGTCTTGGGCGCGGCGGTTTTTGTTGTCGTGGCACAGTTTTTGTCGGAGCTCACCATATATTGGCACCTGCCGTTTGGTCTGATGCTGATCGCTGTCGTGTTGTTTGCACGGGGCGGTTTGTCAGGCATTCTGCGCGGTAAGGGATCATGACATGACAACCCTGTTAAGCGTCAAAGGTTTAAAGAAAAGCTTCGGCGGGGTCACGGCCACGGATGACGTTGATCTTGACGTTATCAAAGGCGAGTTGCATGCGATAATCGGGCCAAACGGGGCTGGCAAGACAACGTTGATCAGCCAGTTATCTGGTGCGGTAAAACCCGACGCGGGTGTGATTATGCTGAACGGTGCCAATATCACGCACAAACCAGCCCATACACGCGCAAGGCTTGGCATAACGCGCTCGTTTCAGATCACCTCGCTTGTCATGGATATGTCGGTTCTGGACAACGTCGCACTAGCGGTTCAGGCGACCGATGGGCATTCGTTCAAGTTTCTGAAACCGGCGCGAAAAATTGGCCATATCCGCGACAAGGCCCTTGCTATGCTGGCCGAAGTTGGATTGGCCGAGCGCGCAGAAGACCCCACTCGCAACCTCAGCCATGGCGAGCATCGGCAAATGGAACTGGCGATTGCATTGGCGTCAGAAGCAGAACTGATGCTGTTGGATGAACCTATGGCCGGCCTTGGCCCCGAAGAAAGCGCCACCATGGTTGCCTATCTGAAATCGTTGAAAGGCAAGCGCACAATCCTGTTGATTGAACATGATATGGACGCTGTTTTCGCGCTGGCCGACCGGATTTCAGTTCTGGTTTACGGCAAGGTTATCGCGACCGGTTTGCCTGACGATATCCGGTCAAACGACGCGGTGCGTCATGCGTATCTGGGCGAGGAATAGCAATGCTGAAACTGGCAGGGGTGACAGCGCATTACGGAAGTTCCCAAGCATTGTTTGGGGTAGACCTTGAAATTGGCACTGGTGAAGTCGCGACCTTGCTGGGCCGAAACGGGATGGGCAAGACCACCACAATCAATGCGATCATGGGCATCGTCAAAGCCTCAGCCGGGTCAATGTTGTTTGACAATGTCGAACTGATCGGCCGCCCCAGCTTTAAGATCGCAAACCTGGGTATCGGACTTGTGCCAGAAGGCCGCCAGATTTTTCCGAACCTTTCGATGCGCGAGAACTTGATTGCGACGGCCAGCAATCACCTTGACCAGCCCAATCCGTGGACGGTTGAGCGGGTGTATGATCTGTTTCCGGAATTGGCGGACCGCAAAGGATCAATGGGCAATCTGCTGTCCGGCGGTGAGCAACAGATGCTGGCGATTGGCCGCGCCCTGATGACCAACCCAAAGCTTTTGATCCTTGATGAGGCTACCGAAGGTTTGGCGCCACTTATTCGCCAGAAAATCTGGGTGGCACTTAATCAGATCAAAGGCGAGGATATGTCGATTCTGGTGGTTGATAAGAACCTGAAGGATTTGCTGAAAATCGCCGATAGAAATTTCATCATCGAACGGGGCAGGGTGGTCTGGCACGGTAGCTCGGACGCTTTGCGTGCCGACCGGGACGCCCTGCATCAGTACCTTGGGGTCTGACTGGCCTTGCGCCAAATAAAAACGGAGCAGACAAGCATGAGCAATCTGAACGGCAACTCCGCAATCCATTTTGTCGAACGTCACCGCGTGCGGCTGAAAGATAAACCTGCTTTCGTCGAGGGCCACGAGGGTGGGGCAATCCTGACCTATGGCGCATTGGCTGATCAGTCCGACCGCATGGCGCATTTATACGAACGCAACGGTATCCGCCGCGAAGACCGCGCTGCAATGCTGGTTCTGGATTGCGTTGACTTTCCGGTGATTTTTTGGGGCAGCCTAAAGGCGGGCGTGATCCCAATTCCGTTGAACACTATGCTAACGACAGATGTTTATGACGTGATCCTGAAAGACAGCCGCGCGCGCATTTTGTTTGTGTCCGAAGCTTTGCTGCCAGTCGTGCAATCAACGCTCGCCGGTAACTCATTTCTTGAGAAGGTTATCGTTGTCGGGAATGGCGGCGATTACGCGGATTTTGCTGGAGAACTGTCGCTTTGTGAACCGCGCAGAATGGTTGAAGCCAGTCAGGATGAAAATGCTTTTTGGCTTTATTCATCGGGCTCAACCGGTCAACCGAAAGGCGTTAGGCACGTGCATTCCGCCTTGCAGGCAACCGCTGATACCTACGGTGCGCAGGTGTTAGGGATTGAAGAAAGTGATGTGATCCTGTCGGCCGCAAAGTTGTTTTTCGCCTATGGTCTGGGCAATGGCATGACCTTCCCGATGTCTGCTGGAGCAACGGCGATTTTACACGCCGCCCGCCCGACGCCGGATGCGATGTTTGAATTGTTTGCACGACACAAGCCGACGATATTCTGCGGCGTCCCAACGCTTTACGCGGCGATGGTTGCGGCGATGAAAGGCCAGAAGCCGAAAGGTTCGCAAGCGATCCGCCGGTCGATCTCTGCCGGTGAAGCCCTGCCGGAAGAGGTCGGCAAAGGTTGGAAAGCCGTCATTGGCACCGATATTCTGGATGGCGTCGGATCAACCGAAATGCTGCATATTTTTCTGTCAAACGCGCCCGGGGATGTTGAATACGGGACCTCCGGCGTTGCTGTGCCTGGATATGAACTGCGCCTTGTGGACGAGCTGGGCGACGAAGTGGCACCGGGCGGTATCGGCGAATTGCTGGTTCATGGACCGTCGGCCGCCGACAACTATTGGAACCAACGGCATAAATCGCGCGTCACCTTTGAAGGTCAATGGACCCGAACCGGCGACAAATACGAAAAGCGCGCTGATGGCCGGTTGGTTTACTGCGGTCGTACGGATGATATGTTCAAAGTATCAGGCATCTGGGTGTCCCCGTTCGAGGTGGAACAGGCATTGATTTCGCATCCTTCGGTGCTTGAAGCAGCTGTGGTTGCGCGACGGGATGCCGATGATCTGGAAAAACCCGCGGCCTTTGTGGTGCTAAAAGACGGCGCGTCGGCAGAAGGGTTGGTCGAGGTTCTGAAGGATTTGGTCAAAGAAAAGATTGGAACGTGGAAGTATCCCCGTTGGGTCGAAGTGGTTGATGAATTGCCGAAGACGGCAACCGGGAAAATCCAACGTTTCAAACTACGCGGCTAACATATGGAGTGGAAGCCCGG
>DJBQ01000153.1:6698-6887 GCA_002430125.1 Rhodobacterales bacterium UBA5972 | reverse complement strand
ACAGCGGCCTTGCGTACGCCCGATCATGGCAAGCTCGAACCCTGGCGCCTGATAGTGCTGGAAAAACCAGCGCTTGATCGGTTGGCGGATTTGGCGGTCAAGCGCGGGCAGGCCATCGGGCAGGATGCGGATCGGCTGGAGAAAACCCGCCGTCAGTTCGCTGATGCCGATCTTGTGGTTGTGGTTGTG
>DJBQ01000153.1:0-6477 GCA_002430125.1 Rhodobacterales bacterium UBA5972 | reverse complement strand
GCTTTGGCCAGTGGCTGGGGGGCGAATTGGCTGACCGGTGCGATGGCAACCGATGCGGCATTTTTGACGGAGGGCCTGCAAATCGCAGCCCCGGATTTTATCGCCGGTTTCATTCATATCGGCAGCGAAACCTCGGCCCCGCCGGATCGCCCGCGCCCGGATATCGCTGTCAAGGTCACTTGGATCAGCGCATGATCTTTGATGATTTCATCAAGGCTTTGCGCCAGATCGACGACCGAGCCTTTCGCGGCGTTCTGATCCGGGCCCTGATCCTGACGGTTCTGCCACTGGCGGTGTTCGTCTATGGCACCTCGGCCTTTATGGGGTGGATATTACCAGACCAGATCACCCTGCCATGGCTTGGCACCTTTCAGATCGCCAGCTCGCTGGGCGCTGGTCTGGGGTTCTGGGCGGCACTGGTGCTGTCGGTGTTCCTGATGATCCCGGTGGCCTCGGTCATCGTTGGGGCGTTTCTGGACCGGATTGCCGAGGCGGTCGAGGCGAAACATTACGCCCATCTGCCCCGCGTCAAAGGCGCGCCATTCGGCGAGGTGATCCTTGACTCCCTCAGGTTCATGGGGCTGGTGGTGCTGGTTAACCTGCTGGCATTACTGGTCTATCTGATCTTCGCCCCACTTGCCCCGCTGATCTTCTGGGGCGTCAACGGCTTTCTATTGGGGCGCGAATATTTCCAACTGGTGGCGCTGCGCCGGATGCCCCTGCGCGAGGCCAACGCCCTCAGGCGCAAGCACATATGGGCAATCTGGTTCACCGGCATCCTGATGGTCGTGCCGCTGACCATCCCTGTGGTCAACCTGATCGTGCCGATCTTAGGGGTGGCGACGTTTACCCATCAGTTTCATCGGTATTGGCGGTAGGGATTGCCTACATCCGACCAAAAAAGTCGATGTCCTCAATCGTAATCCAGCCCATAACGATCACCACCACAACCGGCACCCACAGCACGGCGGAGATCACCGTCACCAGCAGGAATTTCTTTTTCAGGTTGGGGTTTACCGGGGCAGATGGCGGTGTGCCGGGCACGACCTCGCCCGCTTCGCTTTGGCTTTGCAGCCGCAGGGGCAGGACCACGAACAGGGTCATGAACCAGAAAACCAGATACAATACGACGGCGGATACGGGGTTCATCAGATTTGCTCCAGTTCGACCAATGTGCCGGTGAAATCTTTCGGATGCAAGAACAATACCGGCTTGCCATGCGCGCCGATCTTGGGCTCGCCGCTGCCCAACACCCGCGCGCCTGCCGCCTTTAATTTGTCGCGGGCGGCCAGAATATCCTCGACCTCGTAACAGATGTGGTGAATGCCACCCGACGGGTTTTTATCCAAAAACCCCTGAATGGGCGAGTTTTCACCCAGCGGATACAGCAGTTCGATCTTGGTGTTCGGCAGCTCAATGAACACCACGGTGACCCCGTGATCCGGTTCGTCCTGCGGCGGGTTCACCTTGGCGCCCAGAGTGTCGCGGTAAAGCGCTGATGCCGCGATCAGGTCGGGCACGGCGATGGCGACATGGTTCAAACGTCCGATCATGGGTTGGCTCCTGCTTGTTTGCCCTCTGATAGCCAAGCGGTGGTCGGCGTGCAACGGGCGATAAGGGGATGCGTCGTTAAGACGGCGTTAGGAATGATCTGGGTTAATGGCGGCGCGACTCAGGGTTAACGGAAAGGGGCTGACATGGAAGTTGAACTTGACACAGAACTGGATATGCATCGGACGTTCAGTGCGAAACGGCCTTTGCTGGGGCTGACGATACTGTTGATCGAAGACAGCCGGTTTTGTTCCGAAGCGGTGCGGCTGATGTGCGTGAAAAGTGGCGCGCGCCTGCGTCGGGCCGACAGTTTACGCGCAGCGGCGCGGCATCTGGCGACCTATCGCCCGTCCGTGGTGCTGGTTGATCTGGGTCTGCCGGATGGCTCGGGGCTTGAAGTGATCCGCGATCTTGCCGGCCTGAAACCTGCGGCACCCTATATCATCGCCACCAGCGGCGACGATCCGGTCGAAGCGAAATATGAATCAATGCTAGCCGGTGCCGATGGTTTCATGCCGAAGCCTTTGCAAAACCTCAGATATTTCCAAACGGAATTGCTGGCCCTGTTTCCAGAGCGCCGTGTTAACACCGGCACAAATGTTCTGGCGTTGCCGATCACAATTCGCCCTGACCCTTTGGCAAAAATCGAAGATTTGCGGTTCGCATTGGGTCTTTTGCAGGATGTATCAGGCGGTGAAGACGAACCAACGGTCAGTTATTGCGCGCAGTTTCTGGGCTCGGTTGCCAAGGCGGGCGACGACCCTGAACTCGCTGGTTTGGCAGCCCGACTGTCCGGGTCAGGGCAAGGTCTTGCCAATGTGCTAAGCGCACTGGAAAACCGGCTTTTGGACAGTCCGGTGCTTTAAGCGCGCGAACGGCAATTTTGTTCTGGCCATAATGCCCGACGATTGGCAATGTGCGCCCATGAAAATCATCAAGAATCCATGGCGTCATGCGCCACTGCCCGCCGCCATCACTGAAATTCAAGGCACAGTGCGGTCTGATCCGGCCGGGGTTTTTACCCTGCTCGCCCGTTGCCCTGCCGCCCATAAAACTCCGTTGGTTGAGTGCGCGCCGTTGGCGCAGGCACTTGGCATCGCGCGGCTGACGATCAAAGATGAACGCGGCCGCATGGGTCTTGGCAGTTTCAAGGCCCTTGGAGCAGCTTACGCTATTGCCAAAGAGGCGCATAAACGTCTTGGGGACAAACTGTTTGGTGAAGGTGCTGCGAAAACGGCACTGGTAGGCAAGACTTATGTCGCGGCAACCGCGGGCAATCATGGCCTGTCGATTGCGGCAGGGGCGCGGGTGTTTGGTGCCAAGGCGGTGATCTACATTGCCCAAACGGTTGACGAAAGCTTTGCAACACAGCTTCGCAGCTTTGGCGCCGAGGTTGTCCGCGAGGGTGCTGAGTACGCCGCTTCGCTGGCCGCAGCCGAACGCGCAGCGCAGGCAAATGGCTGGCAATTGCTGTCGGATACCAGTTGGCCCGGTTATACCGAATTGCCGCTCGATGTGATGGAGGGGTATCTGGTTATGGCGTCCGAGGCGGCGACCGATATCGAAGCCGCCAAATGGCAGCCGACACATATTTTCCTGCAAGCCGGGGTTGGTGGTTTGGCGGCAGCGGTTTGTGCGCATCTGCGCACCCGCTGGGGTGATGGCCCGACCATTATCGTGGTTGAACCCGACGCAGCACCCGCATTGCAAGCCAGTATCGAGGCGGGAAAACCATTGATAACTATTGGCCCTATTTCGAATATGGGGCGGCTTGACTGCAAGGAACCGTCGCATCTGGCGTTGAAACTGCTGGCTCAGGGCGCTGATTTTTTCCAAACCATCTCAGACGCATACACCGAACAGGCGATCGCTGAACTGGCAGATCACGCCCTTGCAACGTCGCCGTCAGGTGGGGCCGGGTATGCTGGTCTGAAAGCAGCGCTTGCAGACGGATCGCTTGGCCTGACACCCGACAGCCAGGTCCTGCTGTTCCTGTCTGAGGGCCCGATAGGTGGCTGATTTCACGCTGCCCGAGTTTCAAGCCCGCACTGCCAAAGCGCAGGCCTTGATGGCCGACCAAAACCTTGATGCGCTGTTTTTCACCACCGAGGCCGAGATCCGGTATTTCACCGGATTTCGCACCCTGTTCTGGCAAAGCCCTACCCGTCCATGGTTTTTGGTGATCCCAAAAACCGAAGCACCGATCGCGGTGATCCCGTCGATAGGCGCTGATCTTATGGGTAGAACCTGGGTCAAAGACATCCGATGCTGGGCCTCGCCCAATCCAGAAGACGAGGGCTTAAGTCTGCTGCTTGATGCCCTGAAACCCTATGCGCGGGTCGGCACGCCGATGGGGGCCGAGGCCAGCCTGCGAATGCCGCTTGCGGATTTTGATCGAATCCGGCGGTTGCTGGGTTGTGATTTTCTTGATGCAACGCCGCTGATCCAGACCCTTCGGATGGTCAAATCCGCCGCCGAAATCGAAATCATCCGCCAAATCTGTGCCATCGGCAGCCGCACATTCGCCCGCGCCGATCAACTGTTTCATCCGGGGCAAGCTTTGTCACAAGCCTTTCGCGCCTTCAAAGTCGCGTTGCTTAACGAAGGCGCCGAGGAGGTGCCGTATCTGGTGGGCGGGGCCGGGCAGGGCGGTTACGGCGACGTGATCTCGCCCGCGTCTGACGCGCCTTTGGCGACTGGCGATGTTTTGATGCTGGATACCGGGGCGACGCTGAAAGGCTATTTCTGCGATTTTGACCGGAATTTCGCGATCGGTCAGGCAAGTGTGGCGGCGCAACAGGCGCATCAAACGCTGTGGCAGGCAACCGAGGCAGGGTTGGGAGCGGCGCGACCTGGCGCGACCTGTGCTGAGCTCTTTGGTGCAATGCAGACGGTGATCGGGGGCACGTCCAATGTCGGGCGGCTGGGGCATGGTCTGGGGATGCAATTGACCGAATGGCCGTCGATTGCCGCCAATGATCACACGGTGCTTAGGCCCGGAATGGTGATGACGCTGGAACCTTCAATGGCGATCGGGCCGGATAAAATGATGGTGGCCGAGGAAAACATCCTGATCACCGAAGCCGGGGCTGAACTGCTGACTCAGCGCGCCCCGCGTGATCTGCGGGTGATTTGACCCACAAGCCTTGGGCCCCGGAAACATTGCAAAAAGCGACCGTGCCGGCGATGTCGGGCCTCAGTTTAGCTTTGCTAAACTGCCGGGCCCAAGTGACAATGATCGCAGATCATTTTCACGCGGGAGCGCCCCCTTCAGGTCGCCGCGCGCTTGACGATCACCCGGTGATTTCGGTCCCGTCCGCTGGCTGCTTTTTCGCCGCTGGCTTTTTCGG
The DNA here is from genome assembly GCA_002430125.1 of Rhodobacterales bacterium UBA5972. Lineage (GTDB taxonomy): Bacteria > Pseudomonadota > Alphaproteobacteria > Rhodobacterales > Rhodobacteraceae > UBA5972. Next base: position 1,576 of record DJBQ01000153.1, on the reverse strand, counting down.
TGCAGCCTTCTTGGCGGCTGGTTTCTTCGTCGCGGGTTTCTTTTTGGCCGCCGGTTTCTTCACCGCTGGCTTTTTCGTGGCCTTGCCGCCGCCCTTGGCTGCGATCAGTTCAACCGCCAGTTCCATCGTGACCGTCTCGGGCTCGACATCCTTGGGCAGGGTCGCATTGACCTTTTCCCATTTCACGTAAGGTCCATACCGGCCTGACATCACGGCAACCATACCGCCCGCAGTCGGATGTTCGCCCAGTTCCTTCAGAGGTGTCGCCGCAGCGCCACGCCCTCCGCGTTCGGCTTTTTGCGCCAGCACTTCCACCGCCCGGTTCATCCCGATGGTCAGAACTTCGGCCGGATCTTTGATATTGGCGTAGATCTTTTTCGGCTTGCCGTCCTCGCCGGTGACCGTATGCATCACGTAGGGTCCAAACCGGCCAATATTGCTTTCAACTGGCCCACCTGACGGATGTTCGCCGATAAAGCGCGGCAGGGCCAGCAGATCCAGCGCCTTTTGCAAATCCACGTCGCCGGTATCCATGCCTTTGGGGATCGAACTGCGCTTGGGTTTCGGGTTTTCCTCGGTGGCTTCGCCAAGCTGCGCATAGGCGCCGAACCGGCCTGAGCGCAACGTAACCGGCACGCCATTGTCGTCATGACCCAGTAATTTTCCATCAGGCCCGGCGATATCGCCAGCTTCGGCTTCGCCGGTGATCGGGCGGGTATAACGGCATTCAGGATAGTTGGAACAGCCGATAAAGGCACCACCAGAACGCGCGGTACGCATCGACAGGCGACCTGTGCCACAAGTTTTGCACAGGCGCCGGTCTGACCCGTCCTCGGTGGCCGGAAACAAGTGTGGTTCCAGATATTCGTTTATCTTTTCAAGCACATCAGTGATGCGCAATTCGGCGGTTTCGGCAATGGCAGCGGAAAAATCCCGCCAAAACCGGTGCAGAACAACCTTGTAATTCTCGCGGCCGCCGGAAATGTCATCCAGCTCTTCTTCCAGCCCGGCGGTGAAATCATAGCCAACATATTTGAGAAAATAGTTTTCCAGAAATGCCGTGACCAAACGCCCTTTGTCTTCGGGGATCAGGCGGTTCTTTTCTTTGCGCACATAGTCACGATCCTGAATCGTGGTCACCACACTGGCATAGGTTGACGGGCGACCAATGCCCAGTTCTTCCATGCGTTTCACAAGCGTTGCTTCGGTATAACGCGGCGGTGGCTGGGTGAAATGCTGGTCCGGTGCGACCGATTTCTTGGCCATCGCCTCGCCCGTTGCCATCTGGGGCAGGCGCTTGTCATCCTCGTCTTCGGGTTCGTCGCGGCCTTCTTCATAGACTTTCAGAAACCCGTCAAACAGCACAACCTGCCCGTTGGCGCGCAGCACCACGTTGCCGTCTTTTGAGCCGATATCAACAGCCGTGCGTTCCATCCGGGCGTTTTGCATCTGGCTGGCCAATGTGCGTTTCCAGATCAGATCGTAAAGCTTGCGCTGGTCGGGTTCCAGTTTGGCAAGCTTGGCGGCGTCCATCGACATGTCGGTCGGCCGGATACATTCATGCGCTTCCTGCGCG
>DJBQ01000071.1:529-5977 GCA_002430125.1 Rhodobacterales bacterium UBA5972 | reverse complement strand
CGGCTTTACGGCGATACTGCGCGCTTGTGCCTGCGCGATTTTGAGGCACGCTTGGTCGCATAAAAAAAGCGGCCCCAAAAGGCCGCTTTTCAGAATTGCAACAAAGGCAGGATATTACTTGATCTTACCTTCTTTGTATTCAACATGCTTGCGCACAACCGGGTCGTATTTCTTGACCGACATCTTTTCGGTCATGGTACGCGCGTTTTTCTTGGTCACATAAAAGTGGCCGGTATCCGCGGTTGAATTCAGGCGTATCTTAATCGTGGTTGGCTTCGCCATAGTCTGTCTCCTGTCGCGGTTCCCCGCCTGGCGGACATGCGCCGCCTCATGAATCTGAAGCCTGCCTTTTAAGCCATCTGCTGCCCGAGTCAACCGCAAAGCAGCACGCGATCAAACTAGAATTGACGCCCCCCACCCGGCCAGCGCACATATCAGCAAAACGCGCCCCAAGCCCCAGTGCAGCCACAGCAACATGACGGCTGCCAAGCCGGTGAGCCCAACTGCGACAAGGTTGATGGATGCCATTTCGGGTTGCCACAGCACCAGCCAACGGGTCTTCATGCGCGTGACGTCAGCAAACAGAACATGCAGCGCAAACCACAGCGTCAGGTTCAGGATCACCCCAACCACACTGGCTGTCACCGCCGTCAATGAATTGCGCAATCTGGGCTGCGACGACAACCGGCTGATGTAAGGCGCACCGGCGAATATCCACAGAAAACACGGCGCGAAGGTCATCCAAAGCGCGACAATGGCACCGGCAACGCCAAGCCAAAACCCCCCGTGACCAAAGGCTGCCAGAAAGCCAACGAACTCGGTCACCAAAATCAACGGCCCCGGCGTGGTTTCCGCCAGCCCCAGACCGTCAATCATTTGCCCGGCATCCAACCAATGATGCATCTCGACCACCTGCTGCGCCATATACGCCAACACCGCGTAAGCCCCGCCAAAGGTCACAACCGCCAGCTTGGCAAAGAACAGACCGATTGCCACCAGCACCGAGTTCGGCGCGACCAAGGCAAGGGCCGCGAGTGGCAGCCACCAAATTGCCAGCCACAAAACCACCGTTCCCATGGTCTGTCTGAACCGAATGGGTTCGAATGATTGTTCCGCGATAACATCCTTGCTGGCAGTCAAAAACCCAAACGCCGCCGCAGCTGCCACCAACAATGGAAACGGCAGATTGAAAAAGAAAATCGCCACAAAAGCAACCGCGGCAATCCCCCAATGATCCCGGCGCTTAAGGGCGCGTTTCGACACTTTCAGCAGCGCCTCGATTACGATCACCACAACTGCCGCTTTCACACCGACAAACAGTGCATCGACCCAGCCAACCGCGCCAAAACTGGCATAAAGGGTGGCAAGTGCCAGAATGAGTAGCGCGCCGGGGATGACGAACAGCAACCCGGCGATCAAACCGCCCGCCACGCCGCGCAAACGCCAGCCGGAATAGGTGGCCAGTTGCATCGCCTCGGGCCCCGGCAAAAGCATGCAAAAGCTTAGCGCGTTCAGGTAATCTTCTTCACTCAGCCAACCGCGTTCTTCAACAATTTCGCGGTGCATCAAGGCGATTTGGCCGGCCGGGCCGCCGAATGACAGCAGCCCGATCCGCAGATATACCCGAAAAAGCTCGGCCATTCGGATGGTTGGATTATGCCCGTTCATTGCCCGCCCCGCGTCCCTGCACTCGGCCAGTCGTGACTTTCATCATATCCGTCACGCGCCCAACGATAGAGCGCGTCATAAAGCGGTAAACCTGCCGCAAGCTGGGCAGTGTCATCGCGGTACATCCGTGACAGGCCGACTGAGACCGCCAGCAAGCCCGCCGCCTGCGGGGCCAGATCTGCCCGATTGGTATCGGCCCCGCGCACCACGGTTGCCAGCCTTTGTAACGCCTCGGTTTCAAGACCAAATGCCTCGAGCATCGTGTCAAAGCTGCACTGATCGCCAACATGCGAAAACCGCACGCCTTCAACATCAAACGGGATTGCCCCAAATTTTTCGGCCACAGCCATAACTTCGGACGGTGCCACAAACAGAAATCGCGCCGCCGGATCAACAAACCGCAGCACCAGCCACGGGCAGGCAATGCGGTCGATCTTTGGCCGGTGCCGCGTCACCCAAACCGAGCCACCGTCAGATCTGGGCACAACACCAACCGGCACCAAGGGCAAACCGGCGGCAATCCATCCCAGATGGCCGCCCTCAAGATTCTCAGCCGATACACCCAAAGCCCGCAGCATCGCGGCCACACCATGTGACAGCTTCAACCCCTTTTGACAGGTGGCAACAACCCGTTGCCCGGCAAAACCACCCACCCAATCGCGCGCAGTGCGGTAATCATACCGCTTTGCTGTCGGGATCATACGTGGGTCATTGGCGAAGTCCTCGTCGTCGCGCACATCAATAATAACCGGCGCATCCGGCGTACCGATCAGGCGAAAAAGCTGTTGGGCGGTGATTTCATTGTAAGATGGCATTTGCATCCTCCGATCATGTTTTCCGGTTGGATGCGAATTTGGGCCTTGGCCTCACGGGGTATTCGCGCACCCCTTACGCCAACTATCAAATCGACGCAGGGCAATTGTCAAGCAAGGAAATTGCGCGGACGGCCTATAAGCCGGATTCTGTCCAAAGGGCTTGCGCCCCTCTGGATGACCATTCCTCTGGTCCTGCGATTACCCGCAGGATCAAGCTGCCTACCCGGATGTCTGGGCAGAAGAGGCCCGGCGGTGATATCCCAAAGGATCAACCCGCCATGACATCCCTATTCGGCATTGCTCCCGGTGGGGCTTGCCATGCGCGGGCTGTTACCAGCCCACCGGTGGGCTCTTACCCCACCTTTTCACCTTTGCCGCGCAAGCGCGGTAGTCTGTTCTCTGTGGCGCTTTCCCTCGGGTTTCCCCGGCCGGGCGTTACCCGGCACCGTTTCTTCATGGAGTCCGGACTTTCCTCGCGTACCCTAAGACACACGCGATCATCCAGCCGTCCGCGCAACCTGCATCTAGGCGTTGCCGATTGACAGGTCAACGGCAAAGCGCGTGGCAAGATCGTGCATCATGGCGCGCTCGGCATCTGTAAGCGGGCCGACTGCACCGGGCCGAAACCGCAGGCGAAAGGCTGCAAGGATGGCTTCCTCTGGCGCGTCTTGCAGACAATACCCAAACGTCGCGGCATCGGTCAAAAAGTCGCCCATCTTTGTTGGTTGCGGCCAAACCGACAGCTCGTTCAAGGCCAGCCGCCGCCAGTCAAAGACTTCACCGGGGTCAGATTTCCGGCACGGCGCCATATCGGAATGGGCAATGACCCGTGCCAGTGGAATATGCCAACGGCGCAGAATATCCGCCAACACCTGTTCAAGAGCCACCATTTGCGGCTCGGGAAATGGCGGCGCAGCATCCAGAGGTCCGGGATTTGCCAGTTCAATCCCGATGGAATGCGAGTTGACATCGCGCACATTGCCCCATGCCCCTGACCCAGCATGCCAGGCCCGCTGATCGTCCGCAACCAACTGATAAACCTCGCCGGTTTCTGAAATCAGATAATGCGCCGAGACTTCCGCCACAGGGTCACACAGGCGCTCAAGCGCCGCCGCGCAGGTCAGCATAGCAGTATGATGCAAAACCACCATATCGGGCTGCCCGCCGTGCCGACGTGCGCCGAAATTCGGCGACGGGTGCTGGATCAACTGAACCGTCACCCCGCCCCGATCACTTTAACAATTTGCGATAAGTTTCAGGCGACCAGTCACAGGCAAACCCATCGCCATCCGGATCCAAATTGCCCGGATCGCCCGACGGCCCACCAGAACGCAAAAACGACGCTTGCGCATCATCTGGCAAACGAAACCGTGAACAGGCTTGCGAGGCTGCCACCACGCCCAGCTCGTCCCCCCTGGAATACAGCATTTCGCCAACGTTGTTTTTCGTTTGCAACGCAAATGCTGCCACGTTGGCCGAGTTTGACCGTGTCGGCAAAGCTGTTGGCGCGATCGTCACGAATTTCTCGCGCTGCGCCTTCAGGCGTGCCTTGTCGCTTTCAATGGTTTCCTGTTCTTTCAACGACTTGAAGTCTTGCGTTGTGGAAATCGTTGGGTTGTCATTGTTGATCACAACCTTGATTTCTTCTTTCGCAGCGTCCTCGGCCGCCACAACAGGATCGGCATCAGGATCAACCATCACTGTCTCGGTTTGGGTCGGTGATTTGTCGGAAACGCTTTCGCTGGGCACATTGGTTTCGCACGCGACAAGCGCCAAAAGCATCAAAACGGAAACAACCAAACGCATAGCATTACCCCAGAAAGAAAATAATTTCAGCCTCTTACCACCATTTAGCCGGTTTTGAAACAAACCCGGCCGCCCGCTCCAAGGCATAAGCGGAATTTAGCATATCCGCTTCTTCCCAAGGGCGACCGATCAACTGCAAACCCAATGGCAAGCCGTCTTTATCCAGCCCCGTCGGCACCGAAATCCCCGGCAATCCAGCCAGATTGACCGTTACCGTGAAGACGTCGTTCAGATACATCTGAACCGGATCAACATCCGCCATCTCACCCAGCCCAAAGGCCGCAGATGGCGTTGCGGGCGTCAGGATCGCGTCGATACCGGCCGCAAAAACTGTCTCAAAGTCTTGCTTGATCAAGGTGCGCACCCGCTGGGCCCGGCGATAATACGCGTCGTAAAACCCGGCCGACAACACATAGGCTCCGATCATCACGCGGCGCTGTACTTCGTGCCCAAACCCTTCTGCGCGGGTGCGTTCATACATTTCGGTGATCCCGTCACCCTTTTGCAGCTTGGCCCGGTGGCCATAGCGCACCCCGTCATAACGCGCGAGGTTGCTTGATGCCTCCGCTGGCGCGATCACATAATAGGCAGGCAACGCGTATTTCGTATGCGGCAGACTGATATCAACAATTTCAGCTCCGGCATCACGCATCATTTCAGCACCGTCCGCCCACAGCTTTTCGATCTCTTCCGGCATCCCGTCCATCCGGTATTCCTTGGGGATGCCGATCTTCTTGCCGCGAATATCGCCGCTCAGCGCTGCCTCGAAATCCGGTACGGCCAGATCGGCGCTGGTGCTGTCCTTTGGGTCATGACCACACATCGCGCGCAGCATAATGGCTGAATCCCGGACCGTCTTGGTCAAGGGGCCTGCCTGATCCAGCGAAGACGCAAAGGCAATGATCCCCCAACGCGAGCAACGGCCATAAGTCGGTTTCACCCCGACAATGCCAGTAAAGGCCGCAGGCTGACGGATCGACCCGCCTGTATCAGTACCTGTTGCCCCCAGACACAAATCCCCCGATACGGCTGCCGCTGATCCACCCGAAGACCCGCCCGGCGTCAAATTAACATTCGAGCCAACACGCCGCCAAGGACTGGCAACCGGTCCATAAGCCGAGGTTTCGTTCGACGAGCCCATGGCGAACTCGTCCATGTT
>DJBQ01000071.1:0-374 GCA_002430125.1 Rhodobacterales bacterium UBA5972 | reverse complement strand
CCCATGGCGAACTCGTCCATGTTAAGCTTGCCCAACATGACCGCACCCTGATCCCACAAACCTTGGGTGATCGTGCTTTCATATTCCGGCTTGAACCCCGACAAAATTTTGGAAGCCGCTTGTGACGGCACGCCCTTGGTGCAGAACAAATCCTTGATCCCCAAGGGTATTCCGCACATATCAGGCGCGTCCCCTTTAGCAATCCGCGCATCAGCCGCCTTTGCCTGCCCGCGTGCAATATCAAATGTTTTGGTCGAAAACGCGTTCAATGCATCCGCCCCGTCGACCATGCCGATACAGGCCTCAGTGATCTCAACCGAAGTTAATTCCCCTGCGCGCATCCGGTCCCGCGCTTGGGCAATGGTCAGTTTGTT
>DJBQ01000090.1:323-2657 GCA_002430125.1 Rhodobacterales bacterium UBA5972 | reverse complement strand
TCATACAAGCCCTGTTGCGCTTTGGTGGTGGATTTCACGTTCCATTCCAAAATCGGCAGACCAAGGCTGCTGGCGATTTGGCGCGCCAGTTCAGTTTTACCGGTGCCCGGTTCACCCTTAACCAACAGCGGACGTTCAAGGGTGATCGATGCATTTACGGCGACGGTCAGGTCGTCGGTTGCCACATAAGTTTCGGTGCCGGTAAATTTCATAATGCCTGTAAGCCTCTAGCGTTTGATCCGTGGCGATCCTAGCAGGAGTTCACGAAGCTTCAAGATCAACAAATCACGGGGGTGACAAACCGCGCTGGTTTCTGTAATCCCAGCCGCAACGGCCGCCTGATCCTGACTGTGTCGTCAAAGGTGAGTCGTAATTGATTAACGACCTGGGGAGGCGTCTGTGAAAGAAGCAATCGTTCTGGACAAAGACTATATGCCCGCCGATGACGAGCCTTTCATGAATGATCGGCAGGTTGAATATTTCCGTCGTAAATTGTCTGAATGGAAAGAGAATATTTTGGAAGGCAACCGCGATACGATCGTTGGTATGCAGGCCGGCACCCGGAACATTCCGGATGTGGCCGACCGCGCCTCTGAAGAAACCGACCGGGCCCTCGAGCTTAGAACCCGCGACCGTCAGCGTAAACTTGTCAGCAAGATCGAATCCGCGTTGCGACGGATCGAAGACGGCTCGTATGGTTATTGCGAAGAAACCGGCGAACCAATTTCGCTTAAGCGCCTTGACGCCCGCCCGATTGCCACCCTCAGCCTTGAGGCACAGGAACGTCACGAGCGTAAGGAAAAGGTTCACCGCGACGATTGATGCCCGTGGGCTGTGGCATATGAACGGCTTGGTGCCGGGGCTTCACCGCCTCGTCATTTGTGTTTAAAGCTTGGTTATGACTTTGAAAAACAAACACGTAACCGTTTTGGGGGCTGGCATCGGTGGCTTGACGGTCGCGATTGCCTTGGCGCGTCGCGGGGCCGTGGTGACGGTTCTGGAACAGGCACCAGCATTGCGCGAAGTCGGGGCGGGTTTGCAGATCACACCCAACGGTTCGGCGGTTTTGAAGGCGCTTGATCTGGCCCCGCAGCTGCGGGCAATTGGCGTGGCTTTACAGGCGGTTGAGCTTTGTGATTACCGGCATGGCCAACACGTGATGCGGCTGGATATGGCCGCAGGCAAGCATGGCAACGCCAACCCTTATCTTTTGGTTCATCGTGCCGATCTGGTGGACATGCTGGCCGAAGCCGCCCAACAAGCCGGGGTTTCGTTGATATTCGGTCAGGAAGTCACCGCCGTGGTGCCCGAACTGGATCAGGCCTTGCTGGTTTTGGCAGATGGAACGACGCGCGAGGCGGGTCTTTTAATCGGTGCGGATGGCCTGCGGTCTCTGACGCGTCAGGCGCTTAATGTCGCGCATCCGCCTGATTTCACGGGACAAGTTGCGTGGCGTGCGACGGTCGAAACCAGCCGTTTGGTTGATACGGACCTATCGCATGTGGCGCGCGTCTATATGGGGCCGGGGCGGCATCTGGTGACTTATCCGTTGCGCGGTGGCAGGCTGATTAATATCGTGGCAGTTCAGGCGCGCAAGGATTGGGTTGCCGAGGGCTGGAACCATTTGGACGACCCCAAAAACCTGCAAACGGCGTTTTCTGATTTCGCGCCTGCCGTGACAACCTTATTGAAATCATGCGAGAAAACCCATCTTTGGGGCTTGTTTGCGCATCCGGTGGCTGATGTCTGGTCGTCTGGTGTTACGGCGATTCTTGGGGATGCGTGTCACCCGACTTTGCCGTTTTTGGCGCAGGGGGCGAATATGGCGCTGGAGGATGCCTGGGTGTTGGCGGCAGAGCTTGACCGGCATGTTGAAATCGCCGTGGCGCTGGCCGCGTATCGGGGGCGTCGGGTGGATCGGGTCAGGCGGATTGTCAGTGGGGCCAGCGCGAATACGCGGATATATCATCTTGGATCAGCGCCGGTGCGCAGTGTTGTTCATCAGGGAATGCGTGTGGTTAATCGCTTTGCCGGGGCGGCTTTTGCGCGGCGATATGATTGGCTGTACGGCACTGACGTCACAATAGAGGCGTGAAGACCGGGGGCGCTGCCCCCGGACCCCCGGAGTATTTATCAAACTATGATAATGGTTTAGGTGGGTCAGGCTGCTAGTTCGACCCAGATCGGAACATGGTCGGATGGTCTCTCGCGGCCGCGCATGTGGCGGTCGATCTGACACTCTTTCAACAAGTCGGCACATTGGGGTGACAGCAAGAAATGGTCGATGCGGATACCGTCGTTTTTATTCCACGCGCCCGCCTGAAAATCCCAGAA
>DJBQ01000090.1:0-199 GCA_002430125.1 Rhodobacterales bacterium UBA5972 | reverse complement strand
AGAACGTATAGTTGAGCGGTGCTGGGTTGACGGCGCGAAAGGCGTCGGTGAAACCGAGGTTCAGGATGCGTTGATACGCGGCGCGGCTTTCTGGAAGGAACAGGGCATCGTCGCGCCATTTTTCCGGGGAATCGGCGTCGTCAGCCTGCGGGATAATGTTGTAATCGCCTGCCATAAGAACAGGTTCTTCGCTTGATAA
>DJBQ01000113.1:4978-5785 GCA_002430125.1 Rhodobacterales bacterium UBA5972 | reverse complement strand
CCGAGTTTGTCCGCATGCCGATCCTGTCGGATGTGCCGTATCCAGTAGTGATGGAACCTAATCTGGTTGTGGAATACTACGCCAAGAACTGATCTTTGGATCAGTTTAGGAATTTGAGGGCTGCCCGTAAGGGTGGCCCTTTTCATTTGGCGGGGCGCAACAGGCCGGGCCTTAATTTTTGAGAGGTGATCTTGTGACGAGTGTTTTGCGGGAAACGAACTTCCGGCCATAATGTCACCAGTTTTGTTCGGTTGCAAATGTCCGGTTTCCGCGGCGGGCTCAACTGATTGACGCAACACGCTGTGCGAACTTCTCCGCTGGCGTCTGGTATTGCAAGGTCTTGCGAGGCCGTTCGTTCAACTGCCTGGCGATGGCACTGAGTTTTGCTTGAGAATGGACAGATAAATCGGTTCCGCGCGGCAAATACTGCCTCAGAAGCCGGTTGGTGTTTTCGTTTGATCCTCGTTGCCACGGCGATTGTGGGTCGCAGAAGTAGACGTCGACATCGGTTGCTGTGGGCAACGACCGCAAAGATCAGGCCGTTAACTGCCGATCTGAGATTGCCGCTGGCCGCCAGCACCAACAGGCGGCCCGAGCATCCTTTGGTCAAGATCATGCCGACGCCAAAGATTGCGCCGCCGACGATCGCGCCGGAATAGGATCCGGGAATAGCCATGATCCGGGCGTCGGCGCTGTTGATGATGCCGGCCAAGTCGGCGGCCTGTGTCCAGACAATGGCAGTTGACAGGGTTAGCAACCAGACAGCCATGCGCGGCCCCAATTGGCGGCGGGTGAACTCGACCACCG
>DJBQ01000113.1:0-4790 GCA_002430125.1 Rhodobacterales bacterium UBA5972 | reverse complement strand
GCCCCAATTGGCGGCGGGCGAACTCGACCACCGAGGCGCGAAGACAAAACTGCGAGCGTTGGGCGGCGATCCCAAATGTCAGTCCGACCAGTAATCCCACCAGTCCGGCGCTGTAAGATTCACCGAATGTTTCAACCAGCCACAGCATGCGCCCTCGTACTCTTTTGGCACTTATTAGAATATGTGAATATATTTACCTTGATCTATGTCAGTCAATCGCGCCGCGACACAAAATTATCCGGTGGCGCGGCATTGCCGAAAGCGATATGGCGGAAAGATGAGCTTATTTCGCGCCTTCAAACCGGTCACTTTGGCCGATGCAAAATCCCTGCCACGCTGGCGGCAACCGATCGTTTTGCTGTTCCTGATGGGGGCGGCGATGCCGCTGAGTTTCTCGGTCTGGTCGGCGCTGCTCAACAACTTTGTGGTCGAGGTCGCCGCCTTTGACGGGGTCAAGATCGGCTGGCTGCAATCAGTGCGGGAAATTCCGGGGTTTCTGGCGATTGGAGTGATCGCGGTGATCCTGTTCATGCGCGAGCAGGTTTTGGGGGTCGTGGCGCTGATTGCCTTGGGTATGGCGACCGCAGTGACCAGTTATTTCCCCAGTTTTGAGGGGCTGCTAATCACCACAATGATCAGTTCTCTGGGGTTTCATTATTACGAAACCGTCAATCAATCGCTGCAATTACAATGGCTTGACCGCAAACGTGCGCCGCAAATTCTGGGCTGGATTGTGGCCGTCGGATCGGCCGCCAGCCTGCTGGCCTATGGGCTGATCGTGATGGGCTGGAAGTATTGGGGCCTGACTTACGAGGTGGCGTATCTGATCGGTGGCGGGGCGACCGTGGCGCTGGCGATGGTTGCGTTCTTTGCCTATCCGCAATTTGAAAGTCCGACGCCGCAGATCAAGCGCATGGTGTTTCGCCGGCGGTATTGGCTTTATTATGCGCTGCAGTTCATGGCTGGCGCGCGGCGGCAGATTTTCATCGTTTTCGCGGCCTTCATGATGGTCGAGCATTTCCATTTCAACGTCGATACCCTGACGGCGCTGTTTTTGATCAACTATGTTGCCAACATTATTTTCGCCCCGATCATGGGCCGGGTGGTCACCCTGTTTGGTGAACGCAAGGCGCTGACTTTTGAATACGTCGGGCTGTTCGCGGTGTTTCTGGCTTATGGCGGGATCTACTCTTTCGGCTGGGGGGCAACCATGGCCGCCGCGCTTTACATCGCGGATCATTTGTTTTTCGCACTGGCCTTTGCGCAAAAAACCTATTTCCAGAAAATCGCTGACCCAAAGGATATCGCGCCAACTGCCGCCGTGGCCTTTACAATCAACCATATTGCGGCAGTTTTTCTGCCCGCCGGTTTAGGTTATCTTTGGATTTTGCACCCAAGCTGGGTCTTTGGTATCGCCGCTTGCATGGCCTTGGTGTCGCTTGTGCTGGCATTGATGATCCCGCGCCACCCCTCGGAAGGGCGTGAAACGATCTTTGCGCACGGCTCACCACCGGTTTTGGCGGAATGAGCAATGCCGCGCCGGGCGGGCGGTTTCTGACCGGTTCGACCATGGGGCATGTGATCCGGATGACGGTGACAGGGTCCATCGGCGTTACGTTCCTGTTTTTGGTGGATGCGGCAAACTTGTTCTGGGTGTCGTTGTTGGGCGAGGAGCGGCTGATTTCAGCGCTTGGTTTCGCCTGGACGATCCAGTTCTTTTCGGTGTCGTTTGGCATCGGCATGATGATCGCCGCCACCGCCACGGTCTCGCGTTTGATCGGCAGCGGCAATCGCACCGAGGCGCGGTTGCAAACCACGGTTTGTGCGGCGGCGGCGTTTCTGTTGCAATTGATCGTTACAATTTTTGGGCTCTACTACCGCCACGAGATTCTTGCGCTTGCCGGGGCCACTGGTGAAACGGCGGCCTTGGCGGCGCGGTATCTGGTGATTTCGATGCCCAGCCTGCCGGTCATGGCGTTGGGGATGGTCGGGTCAGCGGTTTTGCGGGCCGAAGGGGATGCGTATCGCGCGATGATGATCACGCTGGCGTCGGGCCTGATTTCAATGGTGATTGACCCGTTGCTGATCTTTGGCCTTGGCCTTGGGCTTGACGGGGCTGCGTTGGCGGTGGTGACGGCAAGGGTGCTGTCGGCCATACTGTCTATCTGGTTTGTGATGGGCAAACATGATCTGGTTGGATGGGCGACCGCAGCCGATTTTCGCCGCCTTTCGGTGCCGTTCACGCTGGTTGCGCTGCCGGCCGTGTTGACCCAGCTTTCAACACCGTTTGGCAATTATATCCTCACGTCTGTTATCGCCGGTTTTGGCGATGGTGCTGTGGCCGGGTGGACCGTGGTGTCGCGTCTGACAGTGCTGGCGTTTGGCGGATTGTTTGCGCTATCGGGCGCGATTGGCGGCATTTTCGGGCAGAATTACGGAGCCGGGCGCTTTGACCGGGTGAAACGCGTGTATCGTGACGCGCTGCTGTTTTGCGCGGTCTATACGTTGATCGCCTGGGCGGTGCTGGTGTTAACCTCGTCCTTTGTCGTGGATGCCTTCCAGTTGGGGGTCGAGGCGACCGAGGTTATTCGCGCTTTCACCCTAATCGCGGCTGGCAGTTATATCTTTACCGGCGCCCTTTATGTGGCCAACGCGGCGTTCAACAGTCTGGGCCGGGCGCTTTATTCGACCCTGTTCAATTGGGCGCGCGACGGGTTGCTGGTGCTGCCATTGGCGACGCTGCTCAGTGGGACGTTCGCGGCTGCCGGGGCGATTTACGGGCAGGCTCTGTCGGGGATAATCGTCGGCATTGCCGCGACGATTGCCGGTTGGATCTATGTGGCGCGGCTGGAGAAGCGGCACAGGGTGGCCGCGTCAGGTTAGTGACGCCAGATATGGATGATAGTCGCGGTGGTCGCTGCCCATGATCATCACCTGGTTCACTGGTGCTACGATACAACTGCACATAGCCGGTGAAAAGGCTGCGCCGCTTTCGCCCAACGCTCACAACATCGTCAAGTTGCAATTGCTTGCTGGGGCCGCGAACAATCCCTATATTCAGGCCAAACCAACGTCCGGAGGCGACAATGAACCTATTTTCCCGCAAGAGTCTTGATTTGCCAACTGCAGACTCCGCTATCATTGGCCGCGCAACACCGCTGCCGACAGCAGATATTCACTATGTAAATGGCCGCCCCTTGAACCGCGACGTCCCCGACGGCATGGAAGAAGTGCAGTTTGGCATGGGCTGCTTTTGGGGGGCCGAGCGGATTTTTTGGCGGCTTGAAGGCGTCTGGGTGACATCGGTTGGCTATGCTGGCGGGATCACCGAAAACCCGACCTATCAGGAAACCTGCACCGGCATGACCGGCCACACGGAAATCGTGCGGGTGGTTTATGATCCGCGCAAAATCTCGTTTGAAGACCTGCTGAAGGTGTTTTGGGAAAACCATGACCCGACCCAAGGTATGCGGCAGGGCAATGATATGGGCAGCCAGTACCGTTCGGCGATATTCACCACGACGGCGGCGCAATTGACTGCGGCCAAGGACAGCAAGGGCATGTTTCAGGCCAGCCTGAAAAACGGCGGCTATGGTCCCATCACCACGCAAATCGCCCCGCTAGAGGCCGGTTACTTTGCCGAGGATTATCATCAGCAATATCTGGCTAAGAACCCCGGCGGGTATTGTGGCATCGCCGGCACCGGCGTCAGTTGTCCGATTGGCCTTAACGCTTGACGAGGGGGTAAGCCCGCCGTATCCGGCCTCGTACCCAATGGGCCGAGGATAATATGCCAACTTTCACCGCATTCACCACACTGGCCGACAAAGCCAAAGCCGATACTTTGGCCGAGGCGCTGGAAAACCTTGTGCCCGAACCAACAGGCGTTGGCGTTATGCGTCTGGAAGGTGGCGCCGGTCTGTGGGAGGTCGCCGCCTATTTTATCGAAGCTCCGGATCAGGCCGGTATGGCACTGGCAGCAATGGCGTTTGACGCGAAACCATTTGTGATTTCGGAATTGCCGGAAACCGATTGGGTGGCCAAAGTGCGCCGCGATCTGCCCCCTGTGGTTGCCGGGCGGTTCTTTCTTTATGGCAGTCACGACGCTGACAACGTGCCCGAAGGCGTGGTCGCGCTGGCAATCGAGGCGGCAATGGCGTTTGGCACCGGTCATCACGGCACGACGCAGGGTTGCCTTGTGGCGTTGGATCGGCTGGACGCCTTGGGATTTCGCGGCAAAAACGTTGCTGATATCGGCTGCGGGACTGCGGTTCTGGCGATGGGGGCGGCGAAAATCTGGCCTGACCATCCGGTGATTGCCAGCGATATTGACGAGGTGGCGATCGACACGGCGGTGGCCAATGCCGATTTCAACGGGCTGGCCGGGCGGCTGAACTGCTGTGTTTGCCCCGGTTTCGAGCATCCTGAATTGCAGGGGGCAGCGCCCTTTGATCTGGTGTTCGCCAATATCCTGAAAACGCCGCTGATCCTGCTGGCACCGGACATGGCCCGCTTTATTGCGCCGGGTGGTTACGCCATTTTGTCCGGCATTCTGAACGAGCAGGCCGACGAGGTTTTGGCGGTTTACGCCACGCATGGCTTTGCGCTGGATGACCGGTTGATCATCGAGGACTGGACGACATTGACGGTAAAACTGGCCAGCTGATAAATCTGCGGTTAAGATTGCGCCCATAAGCTGGACTAAACCAGCATACGAGGCGCGCCATGACAAACAGCAGTCAACTTCAGTTCCAGAAAAACGTGAAGCAGTAGGCCTGATTCACAATAGT
>DJBQ01000184.1 GCA_002430125.1 Rhodobacterales bacterium UBA5972 | reverse complement strand
GCGGCAGGCCGGGAGCGAAAAACGGCAGCACCCAGTTCACGACCCATCGTGCCCAGAGCGGACGGACAACTTCGACAGCATGGACGATAGCCGGAGCAAGGCAGAGCAGAAGGCCGAGGGTGGAGGCAAAAGTGGAGGACATTTCGATCAATCCTTTCGATTGCAGGGGTGTTGATTGTGGAAACGCTTGGCAGAACCACGGCAGCAGTGTCGGCTTGGCGCCTTTCTGCGTCTATTTCGTGCGACCGGTGTGCAAGTCATGCGCAAACGCAATCATTCGCGTGAGCATGCATGCGCATTCGGACGGGCAATCTGTCTGTGTGCCATGCCTCAATTATCCAATTCTTTGGCTGAACGACGCCTTGCCGCCCGCCCAGATGGGCAGGTTTTCCTTGTCGTCGAGCCATGCTTTCTCAGCCGCCGTAGTTTGCCGCCCAAACTCGGCGTTGCGTTGCGGGTAGCGGCCGAATTTTTGCAGGACCTGGCGGTGCTGGTCGATGGCTGGTTTGTTGCGCTCGGCAAACAGTCTGAAATTCGGATGGGCCCCGATGGCCAAGTCGACAAAATCGCAGCCAAGGTCCAGATCCGCCACATCCTCGGAATGCGCCAAGGCCCAGGGAAGCAGATAGAGGATAGCGGCAGGCAGGGTAAGCGTGGCTTCGATCTTCTGCGGGGCCATCAGCGTGCGCATCAGGTCGCGGGCGATCGGGTCATAGGAAAAGGCTTCGGCGCTGCCCCGAAAACAGGATCTTGACAATTGATCGGCCAGCAGCACCTTGGCCGCTGTGCCGTCAAGGCTGTCCCAGTCTTCGCCGGTCAAACTCGGCGGATCGGCCTTCAGTTCACGCACAACCGGCGCGAAGGGCTGGCAAAACGCATCGAGGGACCGACCGCTTTGAAACCAGATCGTCATCAAGGGCCGCACCGTTTCGTCTTGGTTCAGGCTGTCACGGGTTTCGGGGTCAGCGGTATCGCAGCCGCACATGTAGTTGAGCACGCTGCGCGGCGAGCGGGGATTTTCGACCGCCCGAACAACGTCCGGGCGCCGCCGAAAGCTCTCAGGTGTCAATTCATCGGCGAGCATTCGTTTTCCTTCTAACGATCATCAGGCAGACGTACGGCCGGTCGTGCGCTGTTTGAACTGCCCCGTGTTTAGTGGAGACCAATGAGTTCGTTTTATGCTGCCATTTTAGTGTTGTCCATCATGGCGTAATATTTGTCTTCAGCCTCTGCTGGTGGGATGTTTCCGATAGGCCCAAGTAACCGTCGATTGTTAAACCAATCGACCCATTTGAGAGTTTCCAATTCAACTTCTTCCATTGTTTTCCATGATCTACGGCGGCGAATGACTTCAGTTTTGTAGAGGCCATTGATCGTTTCAGCCAAAGCGTTGTCGTAAGCATCGCCGACGCTGCCCACTGATGGCTCGATACCTGCTTCAGCTAATCGTTCAGTATACCGAATGGATACGTATTGCGACCCACGATCCGAATGATGAATGAGCTTGCCATCCCGGTTAGGGCGACGGGCATAGAGGGCTTGTTCAAGTGCATCTAAAACAAAATCAGTCTTTGCAGACCTTGAGACCTTCCATCCCACGATGCGGTTGGCGAACGTGTCGATGATAAATGCAACATAGGCAAATCCTTGCCACGTTGAGACGTATGTAAAATCACTAACCCAAAGCACATTAGGTGCAGCTGCTCGGAATTGACGGTTTACCTTGTCACGGGGGCAAGGAACTGAAGTATCAGGAACCGTTGTTTTTATTATCTTTCCGCGCACTGCGCCACATATTCCAATCTGTTTCATCAGGCGTTCAACGGTGCATCTGGCAACCTCAAAACCTTCGCGCTTTAACTGATGCCATGCTTTGCGAGCACCATAAACTTGGTAATTGTCTTTCCAAATCCGTGTGATCTCAAGGCGCAGTTCAGCATCACGTTGCTGTCGTACGGATGCCTTGGCCGGGTCAGCGCGACAAGCTAATTGATGATAATATGTTGATGGTGCAACCTGCAGAATTCTACAGATCAACTCGACACCATAAACACTGCGATGATTATCGATGAAACTAATCATGGCTTGAATGGGCGGTCGAGCTCCGCCTGTGCGAAATATGCTGATGCTTTTCGAAGAATTTCATTGGCTTGGCGCAACTGACGAACTTCACGCTCAAGATCTTTGATCCGCTCACGTTCAGCATTCGTCACCCCATCGCGTGTTCCGGTTTCTATCTCGGCTTGCTTCACCCAGCTACGCAAAGTTTCCGGAATGCAACCAATCTTAGGTGCAATGGCCACAATCGCGGCCGCTTGCGTTTCATAAGAGCTTTGATGCTCAAAAACCATTCGGACCGCACGTGCGCGAACTTCAGGTGAATATCGATTTGATGTTTTGTTCTTTTCCATAGCCTTCTCCTTACTTAGGTTGAAGGTCTCCGGCAAACTGGGGGCGGTTCAGAGTGGCTGGGAAAACCAGTACGCCCGAGTGACGATCATTGGCAAAGGACGAAAACAGTGTTTCCACAAATTTTAAAAGTCGCAAAGGCTGGCGCGGTTTTGATGCTTGCCTTGCTTTTATC
>DJBQ01000091.1 GCA_002430125.1 Rhodobacterales bacterium UBA5972 | reverse complement strand
GCTGAGCCTCGCGAATATCGCGGATTATCACATAGGCAAACGCATCACTGGCGGGGTTTTCACTGGGATATCGACATTCGCGCAGTGTGATTTCCAGACGCTCGAACCGCGCCGTTGCGCCCACTGCTATTTCAATGTCCTGAATTTGCCCGTTCGCCGTATCCAGCCCACGTAAAATCGCGCCCTCGGCTGCGGTAACCGGCACCAAGGGGGCCTGCGCCCAACCCGGCGTCGCCGCAAGCAAACCGGCCAGCAACAGCCAAGCCTTCAATTGCTTTTATCCCCGGTAACGAATTTCATCAGCAACGTGACAACACTGACCGACCCTTGAGTTTCGGTGATCTCGCCCCCGTCACCCAGATCTCCTGGCGCACCACCCGGTACAATTTCCACAAAATTCCCGCCAAGCAATCCTTCGGCGGAAATCAATGCCTGCGTGTCGCTCGACAAAATCAGATCAGCCGGAACGGTGAAACGAGCCACAGCGCGATAGGTTTTTGGGTCGAGTTCAAGGCCGGTAACGGTGCCGATTTTGACGCCCGACATACGGACATCAGTGCCCACGGATATCCCTTCAGCCGATCGAAAACTGGCGCTTAACTGATGGCTGCCGCCACTGCTGGATAGGCCAGTGGCGTTTGACGCGAAAACCAGAAAGCCGACTGCCACGGCCAGCACGACGCCGCCAATAAGTGTTTCTGTTGTATTTTCTGCCATATCGCTCCGCGCGCCCTATTCAGGCTGCCACGCCTCATAATCTGCGCGACTGGCCGGTTTAGCCGCTTTTATTGATCCGGCAGGCGCATAAGCCATTGCTGTACCGGACAGATTGTCCTGATGCGGCTTTTCCCATGGCTTGTGGGCCAGTGGAGACTTGGTCGGCGCATCCCTGAACGTATGATGTAACCATCCGTGCCAATCCGGGGATACCCGGCTTGCCTCGGTCTCGCCATTATAGATCACCCAGCGGCGCTTGGCGTCCTTGGTTTGGTAAAACCGGTTGCCCTGAGCATCGTCGCCCACCAATTGCCCCCGCCGCCATGTGAACAGTTGGGTTCCAATGGTCTGACCGTCCCACCATGTAAAAAGGCGCTTAATGAATTTCATTGGGCTCTCCGTCTGTTCCTCAGATTATATGACCCAGCGCCACCAAAAGGTCCAGAGGCGATGCGCTGCACCTGACCCCAGCAATGCGCGGAAAACGGCTGCGGTCCCAGCTGTCACCAAATCCCGCGACCACGCAGTCCCCTATCATAGTTTCAGAAATACTCCGGGGGGTCGGGGGGGCAGCGCCCCCCGCCTTGGGTCGCGGGCAAAGCCCACGAAAACCTGCCTTAACTGGCGGTCGCGCTTTCTTCTTTGCGGTCGGAATAGATCATCAGCGGCTTACCAAGCCCGTTGACAGCATCGTCATTCACCACAACTTCGACAACATCATCCAGACCGGGCAATTCGAACATAGTATCCAACAGGATATCCTCCATGATTGAACGCAAGCCACGGGCGCCGGTTTTGCGGGTAATCGCACGTTTGGCGATGGCGATCAGGCTGTCGTCTGTGAATGTCAGTTGCACATCTTCCAGTTCAAACAGACGTTGATACTGCTTGACCAAAGCGTTTTTCGGCTTTGACAAGATCGTCACCAACGCGTCTTCGTCCAGATCAGTCAGTGTCGCAATCACCGGTAAGCGCCCAACAAATTCCGGGATCAGGCCGAATTTCAGCAAATCTTCCGGCTCAAGTTCCATCAGGGTTTCGCCGGTACCTTTTAAGCTGGCGTCTTTGACGTCAGCGCCAAAGCCAATCGACGAGCCTTTGCCGCGCATCGCAATAATTTTTTCAAGGCCAGCAAAGGCCCCACCACAGACAAACAAGATGTTCGTGGTATCGACTTGCAGGAATTCCTGCTGCGGATGCTTGCGCCCGCCTTGCGGCGGAACCGAGGCGATTGTGCCTTCCATGATCTTCAGCAAGGCCTGCTGTACACCCTCGCCCGATACATCGCGGGTGATCGACGGATTGTCAGACTTGCGGGTTATCTTATCAACCTCGTCAATATAAACGATTCCACGTTGGGCACGTTCGACATTGTATTCCGACGCCTGTAACAGCTTCAGAATGATGTTTTCGACGTCTTCACCCACGTAGCCGGCTTCGGTCAGGGTGGTTGCATCCGCCATGGTGAAAGGCACATCCAATATCCGCGCCAGCGTTTGCGCCAGCAATGTCTTGCCACAGCCAGTTGGACCGATCAGCAGGATATTGGATTTTGAAAGTTCGATTTCCGAGGTCTTAGACGCGTGATTCAGCCGCTTATAGTGATTGTGTACGGCCACAGACAAAACCCGTTTTGCAAGTTCCTGACCGATCACATAATCGTCCAGCACCTTACAAATATCACGCGGTGTTGGCACCCCATCCGACGACTTTACCAAACTGGTTTTGGTTTCTTCGCGGATGATATCCATGCACAATTCAACGCATTCATCGCAGATAAACACTGTTGGTCCGGCAATAAGTTTACGGACTTCATGCTGACTTTTGCCGCAGAACGAGCAGTATAGGGTGTTCTTGCTGTCACCGCTGTTATTAGACGCCATGGTTCACCTCTGCCTTGCTCATCTTAAAATTCGGGCCGTTCGGGCCTTCTGTTTCCTGCGGTTGCCGACAGGTTAGGTCAGTTTTCAGGGAACAACAATGGCTTTTGCGACCCCACGTTGGTAACGATTCAGTCGCCGTCAGACATACCATCACCTATTTGGCATCGATTTCGGGCGCACGGTGGTCAACAATCTCATCCAGATGACCCCATTCAAGGGCTTCTTCCGCCGACATGAAGTTGTCACGCTCCAGCGCTTTTTCGACCGTTTTCAAGGTCTGGCCGGTATGTTTGACGTAAATCTTGTTGATCTGATCCTTAATCTTTTGGGTCTCTGCGGCGTGGATCATGATATCTGTCGCCTGCCCCTGATACCCACCCGATGGTTGGTGAACCATGATGCGGGCGTTTGGCAGCGCAAAACGCATGCCTTTTTCGCCTGCAACCGCCAGAACTGATCCCATAGACGCGGCTTGCCCAACGACCAAAGTTGACACTTTGGGGCGGATATATTGCATCGTGTCGTAAATCGACAGGCCGGATGTCACAACGCCACCCGGGCTGTTGATATACATCGAGATTTCTTTGCTTGGGTTTTCCGCCTCAAGAAACAACAACTGCGCCACAATCAGGGTCGACATACCGTCATGAATCGGGCCGGAAATAAAAATGATCCGCTCTTTCAGCAAGCGTGAGAAAATATCATAAGCCCGCTCGCCGCGCGAGGTTTGTTCGACCACCATCGGCACCAGCGTGTTCATATAAGTATCGATCGGGTTTCTCATGCTGTCTGCCTTTGTGTTGTGCTGCAATTGCTCATACCGCAACTATC
The DNA here is from genome assembly GCA_002430125.1 of Rhodobacterales bacterium UBA5972. Classification (GTDB taxonomy): domain Bacteria; phylum Pseudomonadota; class Alphaproteobacteria; order Rhodobacterales; family Rhodobacteraceae; genus UBA5972. Next base: position 3,167 of record DJBQ01000091.1, on the reverse strand, counting down.
CTACCAGAGTCTTAGTGTGACGCGCGCAGGGGTGCAAGAGAGGCTGACGGAAAGAATGAAATTGTCTTGACTAACCTTGTCGCCTTTAAAGCGCTTGCCCGAAACGAAACCACCGAAAATGAAATCCAGACCTGCAAACTCTCGTCATGACTGAGGGAGCCTTGGGGGGGGCAGGTCACTATGAATAGCGAAGGTCAGCCCTGCGGGGTCATGACTTTGCGCTGTTGGTTGCGTTCAAGGCCAAGCTTGCGTTCGCGCCAGATGATCAGAATGCCGGCGATAACAATCAGACCAGCCCCCAAAAGCATCACCAGTGTCGGCATTTCGCCAAATACAAAATAGCCGATGATGAGCGCCAAAATCATCGAGGAATAATCAAACGGAGCGATGACCGACGCATCCGCAAGCCGGTAGGAACTGGTCAGGAAAATCTGCCCGACGCCCCCCAGCAAACCTGCACAGATCAGCAAGCCAACCTCGGGAGCCGTGGGCACAACCCAGCCAAATGGCAGTGTCAACAACGACAGACAACTTGCTGTAACCGAAAAATAAAACACTATCGCCGGGGTCTTTTCGGTTTGCACAAGCCGGCGCACAAAAACCTGTGCGAGGGCCGCAAATGTTGCTCCACATAACACCACAACCGCCCCTAAAACCTCGCGGTCGCCAAGCGAGCCGTCCGTGACCGATGACAATCGCGGACTAAGAACGATCAGGACGCCAATCAAACCCAGACCCACCGCCGACAGGCGAAAGGCACGTACCTCCTCGCCCAGAAACATCGCCGCAAAAATAACCGTCAGCAATGGGGCGGCATAGCCGATGGCGGTGACTTCGGGCAAGGGCAGCAAGCCAAGCCCGGCGAACCCCAGCCCCATGGCCGAAGTGCCCACCAAGCCGCGCCAAAAATGGCCGATCGGGTTTTTCGTGATCAGCCCGGTCCTGAGCTCAGATCGGGTCCATAGCCAGATCAAAATTGTCGGCATCGCAAAAAACGACCGGAAAAACACGGCTTCGCCGGGGGGGACATGGCCTGAGGCTGCCTTGATCAGGCTGGCCATCAGCATGAACAACGCGACCGATATCATTTTTAGCAGAATGCCGCGTCCGGGTTGCATATCAGAACGCCATCATTAAATCGGCAACCGGAACCGTATCGCGCTGGATCAACACCGTGCAATAATCCGTTGTTTCTGCGAAATAAAAGGCCGCTTTCACAGCCTTTTTCTGGTGGCTTAGTCGTCGCCCAAGGCTTCGATCGCTGCTTGCAATTCGTCTTTGTTGACGGTTTTTTCGCTGACATCCGCCAGTTCAAGGATGTAATCGACGACTTTATCTTCAAACAACGGCGCGCGAATTTGTTGCAACGCCTGTTCGTTTTTCTGGATGAATTCGTAAAATTGACGTTCCTGACCCGGATACTGTTGTGCCTGCTGCATCACTGCCTGCTGCATTTCGGTATCGGAAACCGTGATTTCCTTTTTGGTGCCAAGCTCGGCCAGAAACAGGCCCAGCTTTACCCGGCGGGTTGCCAGCGTGCGGTGTTCATCTGTGGTTTCAACTGCATCATGATTATGGCCCTCAACATCAGGGTTTTCGTCATGCCACAACTGGTGCGCGATTGAACCGGCTTCGGCCTCCAGCATGCTTTCGGGTAATTCAAAGCTGACAACCACATCCAGCGCATCCATAAGTTTGCGTTTGGTAACACCGCGCGCAGCACCGGTATACTCGGCCCCTAGTCGCTCGGAAATCTGACCTTTCAGAGCGGCCAAATCTTCGGCTCCGAATTGCTTGGCCAGTTCGTCGTTGATCTCGGCCGGCTTCGGTTCCTTTACGGCATTGATTTTGCATTCAAAAACCGCGTCTTTGCCGGCCAGATTTGCGGCACCGTATTCTGCCGGAAACGCCACCTTAACCTCGATATCGTCGCCGACTTTGACGCCAACCAACTGATCCTCGAAACCCGGAATGAACGAGTTTGATCCCAGAACCAAAGGATAATCCTCGGCAGCGCCGCCATCAAAGGCCTCGCCGTCGACTTTGCCCAGAAAGTTGATCACAACCTGATCGCCTGATTTGGCTTTGGCGCCCTTTTTGCGATCTTCAAAATTGTTGGCCGATTTCGCCAGATTGCCCAACGCCTCGTCAACTTCAGCGTCAGCAACGGTGGTCACTAACCGTTCAATCTTGATCGACCGGAAATCCACTTCCGGCACATCCGGCAGACGCTCATAGGTCATCGCGATTTCGATATCGTCGCCTTCTTTCCAGTCGTCATTCGTCATTTTGACGTCTGGCTGGCTGGCGGGACGGTCGCCCGAGGTTTCGAAATGCTTGGCGATCGCGCCATCAACAGTTTCCTGCATGGCCTCGCCCAGAACCCTTGGGCCGAACTGCTTTTTCAGCATAGCCATCGGGACTTTGCCTTTGCGAAAGCCCTTCATTTCAATGGTCGGTTGGGCTTCGATCAATTTCTCGTTCACCTTCGCGTCAAGTTCGGCGGCGGTAAAGCTGATGGTATAGCCTCGTTTCAGGCCTTCGTTCAGGGTCTCGTTGACCTGCATTTGGTTCCTCGATTCATAGCATAACAGCCCGCGAAGGCGGGCCCGGTAAGTCAGCGGTTCTTCTAGTGAGGCATTTGCGGCTCTGCAAGGGGCGATTGGCGGCCTTGGGCGCGCCTTTTCCCAAGCAGCGTCGCTTTTTGCTCGTCTTAACAAGGCTAATTTGCTTTCGTATTACGCAACAGGCGGAACATCATGACAATCATCGCTAAACCCGACATTCTTTTTGAGCCCGCGCAAATCGGCCCGGTGACCGCGCCGAATCGGTTTTATGCGGTGCCACATGCAACCGGTCACGGGGCTGGCCAACCAAACGGGGCGCTGGCACTTCGGGCCATTAAAGCCGAAGGTGGTTGGGGGACTATCGCCACCCAAATGACCGAAATCAGCCCTGACAGTGACGTGGCAAACCATCCGCTCGAACGGTTTTGGGACGACGTATATCTGGCGGGTCACGCGCGTCAGGCCGAGGCGATCAAATCTTTCGGTGCACTGGCGGCGATCGAGCTTGCGCATGGTGGTATGCGGGCGCGTAATTTTACCACCGGCCTGCCGGTTCAGGGCCCCAGTGACTTGCCGGTTTTGCGCGCTGACATTACTACG
>DJBQ01000094.1:4340-4570 GCA_002430125.1 Rhodobacterales bacterium UBA5972 | reverse complement strand
CCGCCAAAGTCGGCGTGGCCCGGCGTGTCAACGATGTTGATACGCGTGCCCTTCCAGACAACCGACGTTGCCTTGGCTAAAATTGTAATCCCGCGCTCGCGTTCCAGATCATTGCTGTCCATCGCGCGTTCCACAGTCGCCTGATTGTCGCGATAGTTGCCCGACTGCTTTAGCAGTTCGTCCACCAATGTCGTTTTACCGTGATCCACGTGCGCGATGATCGCGATGTT
>DJBQ01000094.1:3753-4108 GCA_002430125.1 Rhodobacterales bacterium UBA5972 | reverse complement strand
ACGTGCGCGATGATCGCGATGTTGCGAAGTTTCATGCGCCCAGTCCTTATATATGTGCGAAGTTTTCGCGGCCATACAGTAGGCAGCCGATGATGGCCAGAGGGAAATGCCGCAGGTCGCCCTTTGGGCAGGATCACAGCATGTTCTCGTGCCTCTTGAGCAACCCTTTTGAAACTGGCACATCAAAGCCATCAAACCGAAAGGCCAAATCATGCGCGCCGTGCAAGTTACCACCCTTGGACTTCCACCCGAACTGCGTGACATACCCGCGCCGGTGCCGGGCCCGGGCGAAGTTTTGCTGCGCAATCACGCAGTGGGAATCAATTTCGCCGACACGTTGTTAGTGGCTGGTACC
>DJBQ01000094.1:0-3520 GCA_002430125.1 Rhodobacterales bacterium UBA5972 | reverse complement strand
GTGGCTGGTACCTATCAGGAAAAACCCGCCCCGCCATTCACCCTTGGCATGGAAATCTGCGGCACGGTCGAGGCTTTGGGGGAAGGTGTGACAAGCCCCTCCGTCGGTCAACGCGTCGTCGTTGTCGGTGGGCAAGGCGGCTTGGCCGACTATGGCTGCTTTCCTGCCGCCCGGTGCACTTTAGTGCCGGAAAACATGCCCTCTGTCGAAGCTGCGGGATTTCTGATCGCTTATGGCACCTCGCATGTGGCCCTGGATTATAAAGCGAACCTGAAACCCGGCGAGCGCCTTTTGGTTCTGGGTGCTTCCGGGGGTGTCGGACTGACGGCAGTCGAACTTGGCCATATTATGGGGGCCGAAGTTATCGCCTGCGCGCGCGGTGGCGAAAAGCTGGCGATTGCGCGACTTGCCGGGGCCGATCACCTGATTGACAGCGAAACTGACGATATTCGTACGATGGTAAAAAACCTTGGCGGCGCGGACGTGGTTTATGATCCGGTCGGCGGCGACCAATTCACCGCCGCAATGCGGGCAACCAACCCCGACGGGCGCCTTCTGCCACTGGGGTTTGCCAGTGGCACCGTGCCGCAAATTCCAGCAAATATCCTGATGGTCAAGAACCTGACCGTAATCGGATTTTACTGGGGGGCTTATGCCCGGCTGAAGCCTTCTGTTTTAACAGACAGCTTTGTGCAGTTGTTTCGTTGGTACGAACAGGGGCGTCTGAAACCGCATATCAGCCACGTTTTGCCGCTGGAACGCACGAATGAAGCGTTGGAACTGCTCAGAACCCGCCGCGCAACCGGCAAAGTTGTGGTCACCCTTTAGGCACGGCAACCAAAGCGGTGGAGCTTAATTGCGATACGCCTGTCGCACGAAATCTGCCAACTCGTCGGCCAGCGGCATTTGCCCCCGCATCGGCGCATAAAGATTGATGTTCATGCGCGGCAAGTCGGGCAATTGGCCCTTGTGGTCAATCTGCTCGATATAATTTGGGCTCGTCCCCTCCAGACAAGCGTGAACCGCAAAATCCGCCGTAATGCCCGCCTCGACCGTGCGCGAGCTATCGCTTTCAACACCGATCTCCCACGCCATGCCCGCCTGATCCAGTGCCTGCTCGACGGCGGTACGAAACAAACTCGCGTGCTCAAACGCCAACCTTAACGGTCGCGCCTTATAGGCCGACCCACCCGGCGAGCCGACCCAGACCATCGGCGAGGTTTTCAAAGTTTCTGCCCCCGCTTCAATCCCGGTTTCTGTGGTCAGGATCACATTACAATCCCCCCGATCAAACAACCTTTTCAACCGCTTGGTGTAGGACGATATCAATTGCACCTTGACCCTTGGATAAGCCGCAGCAAATCGTTTCAGAACGCCAGGAATATGCGGGTAAACAATATCAGCTGGAACACCCAAGGTGATTTCACCTTCAAACGCCTGATGCGTCAGGCGCGCGAAAACCTCGTCATTCAGGGCCAGCAAACGTCGGCCATAGCCCAGCAATTGCTCGCCCTGCGCTGTCAGCGCAATTTGTCGGGCCGAGCGATCCAGCAAGGTTTGGCCAAGACTTACCTCCAGCCGCTTCAGTTGCATCGACACCGCCGATTGCGTCAGGTTCAAGAACCCGGCGGCGCGGGTCACGCTGCCCACATCCGCCACTGCTACAAAGGCGCGTAAAGCCGTCATATCCAGATTTCTAGACATATCACGTTTCCTTATGTTTAACGCAATAAACATTCATTTTTAAAATGAAACACGTTGCGCCATAAGGATCAAGTCTTTTGATGAAGAGATCGAATCACATAACGAAACCGAAAGGAACGGATCATGACCATGTTCGCAACAACCAGCACTCTCCACCCTAGCTTCAAAACGCCGTCCCTGTTTCGAGCAATTGGTGCGGCCTATGCGGCCCATACCCAACGCAAAGCCCTGAAATTACTTGACGACAGCCGTCTGCGTGACCTTGGCCTGACCTATGCGCAAGCCGTGCAAGAGGCCAAGCGTCCGGTCTGGGATGTGCCAAAATATTGGCTTCGCTAAGAATCGCTACAGATTTCAGGATCAATTCTTGAAATAGTCGGAAAAAACCCCAATATACCTCCGTGAAGGCGGCGCGCTGTTGCGCCGCCCCAAAAAGTGAATTGTAACACTAAGGAGGGCCCAAATGGCCGAATACGAGACAGTCCGCCGCGCAAGCGCTGGGGTCCGCACCGCCCAGATCGATGAAGGTCTGCGCGCACATATGAACAAGGTCTACGGGACCATGTCCGTCGGCCTTTTGTTAACCGCAGGCGTTTCATGGGCCGTAGGCTCGAACGACGCGTTGCTGTCAATCTTCCGCAATCCCGAAACATTGTCCCCGAATATTCTGGGCTATATCGTGATGTTCGCGCCCCTGATCATGGTCTTCATGTTCAGCGCCGGAATCAACAAAATGTCCGCCGCCGCCGCGCAGCTGTTCTTTTATGCCTTTGCGGCCGTCATGGGCCTGTCAATGGCGTGGATTTTTGCAGCCTTTACCAGCTATTCAATCGCGTCCACCTTTCTGGTGACATCGATCTCGTTCGCGGGCCTCAGCCTTTGGGGTTATACGACCAAAAAGGATATTTCCGGTTGGGGCAGCTTCCTGATCATGGGCGTTATCGGCCTGCTGGTCGCGATGATTGTCAATATGTTCCTGGGCTCGCCTGCGATCATGTTCGCAATCTCGGTTCTGGGTGTGCTGATATTTGCCGGCCTGACGGCCTATGATACGCAGAAAATCAAAACCGTGTATCTGGCACATGCGCAGCACGGCGATCAGGAATGGCTGGCCAAGTCGGCGATTATGGGGGCGCTGAACCTCTATCTCGACTTTATCAACCTGTTCATGTTCATGCTGAGCTTCATGGGTAACCGCGAATAATACTCCTCGGAACTTTCAGTTTCATTGTCTTAAGGGGCCGGTCAGCTTGATCGGCCCTTTTATTGCGTGGCCCATATATCGCTGGACAAACCAAGGCCGGGACAGGAAACTTTGCAGGCCTTGCCAAATTATGGAGCCGCCACCGTGGATTTTACCTTATACCTGCCTGCAAGCACCCTACCCAAGGCGGCCTGACCGGCGGCCAGTTCGAAATGTTTGCAAATTTTTCCAATCGCAGCCAGACTGTTTCCACCACCATCGACTTTGCCAATAACACAGCCTCGGCCAGCAACAGCGTCAGTAACCTGACCTTTACCCTGACCGATCTAGATTCCCCCAACAATGGCGGTTATCAGGATCAGATCACCATTTTGGCCTATGATATCAACGGCAATCTGTTGCCGGTCACGCTGACAGCAGCGGATTCAAGCGTTGTAAGCGTGACCGGGTCAACGGCAACCGCAATCGTTGGAGGCGGGAGCAGTTCGTCTGGAAACGTCAACGCCAGTTCAGGTGAAGGCAATCTTCAGGTTTCAGTCACTGGTGATGTTGCCCAACTGGTCATCGTCTACGGAAACTGACCGGACGCAAGTTCCAATCCGTCAAATCAGG
>DJBQ01000166.1 GCA_002430125.1 Rhodobacterales bacterium UBA5972 | reverse complement strand
AGAGTTGACCCAAGAGGCGGCTTCAGAAACCAAACTCACCAGGCCGGCGCCGAACAGCAGTTCATCTGCCGAACAGACTGCTCTACCAATCGCGGCGATATTGAGGGGGGCAGACAATGGCACGCCCACAACCTTGCCACGCCTTGCGGTTCTGCCATTCAAAAATGCCAGCGCAAATCTTAACGACTATTTCTGCGACGGCCTGACTGAAGACATCATATCCGGCTTGACGCATTTCAGTGAACTTCGGGTCATCGCCAGTGGTTCGTCCTTTCGGTTCAAGGACCGCGCGATCACGATAACGGAAATCGCGCAGTGTCTGGATGCGAACTATATCGTTGACGGAAGCGTGCGGGCCGATGGCGGACGTCTGCGGATTGCTGTTCAGTTGGTGAACGCCGCCACCAGCCTGTCAATCTGGGCAGATCGTTATGACCGCGAGATCGGCGATATTTTTGCGGTACAGGACGCGGTGACCCATATGATCGCTGCCTCGCTAGGGGTTACACTGCAATCCGCGGAACTGACCCGTGCCTTGCGAAAACGCCCGAGCGAGCCTGATGCCTATGACTGCCTGCTGCATGCCCGGCAATATACCTCGACGCTGGACATAACCATGCACGCGACGGCGCGTGATCTACTGGAACAGGCGGTCACACTGGATCCGAATTATGCCGATGCCCATGCCCTGTTGGCAAATGTTTATCTTGCCGAGCATCGGTTTAATGCCAACCCGCGCGCCAAACCGATTGAGCGCGCGCTGGACATGGCCTTGAAAGCGACCCGGCTTGATCCACAGAACGCCTATGCCCATTGCTGGCTGGCGATTATGCATTTCTTTCGTAAAGATAACGGCAAGTTCGAGGTGGAAATCCAGCGCGCATTAGACCTTAACCCCAACGACCCAGAAATTTTGGCCGAGGCCGGCCATTACCTGTCGATGAAGGGGGATTTTGACCGCGGGTTTGAATTGTCAGAAAGCGCCAAGGCGCTGAACCCTCTGCATCCCGGCTGGTATCATTTCAGCGCCGCCCGCTTTCACTACTTTGAAGGCAAATACGACGAAATGCTGGTGGATGTTCAACTCATCAGTATGCCCAATTTTTATTGGACGCATATGCTTGATGCCGCCGCCTTGGGGCAGTTGGGCCGGCCCGAAGCAAAGGCGTCGCTTGCCCGCATGGCCCAGCTGAACCCCAGGATGTCGGCCGTTGCTGAAATGGAAAGGTGGAACCTTGCGGAACGCGACATCGACCATATGAACGAAGGCCTGCGCAAAGCGGGTATTGCGGCGTGAGATTTACGCCAGAACGACGTCTGCTTTAGGCGACCGGGCTTCAACAGGGTTATTTGAGCGAACAACCGGTTCCGGCCCTTAGTGAATGGCCCCTAGTTTCCTAGACACCTTGCAGTTTCAGTTTCTGCTGCTGTTCGAATGCGATCGGCGCCGCCAAAAGGACCAGCATGATGGTCCTGTTCATTTCGGGACGCATCAAAACCCACCATAAGGGCAGAGCAGAAATCACCGTCAGCAGGGAGATATTCAGCAGCGTATATATTATGTTTAGCAACCACGCACCGAAATTGAGACGCGGATGTTTGGGCTCAACAAGTGCAAGTTTATCGCCCAGTGTAATTGGTTCGCGCTTCATAATATAGCTTATCCAAATGCCTTTCGCAGAAACCTAGCTCAGGATTCCCAGATAGACCACAAGGGCTCAAAGACAACAACACCGATAGAACCTTACCCCCTCCTAACGCCCCCCATCCGCTTCATCAGATACAGAAACCGCCAGATCAGGGTTCCGGCGGCAAAGGCCAGTCCGATCACCAGACCGGTCCAGATACCGATACCGCCATAGCCGAGCACAAAGGCCAGATAGTAACTGGCAGGCATGCCGATCACCCAATAACTGAACACAGCACAGACCATCGGCACGGTGGTGTCCTTGATCCCTCGCAGGGCTGACAGGGCCACGACCTGCAAACCATCGACAATCTGAAACGCCGCTGCCGCGATCATCAGCACTGCGCCATAGGCAACGATTTCCGCAGCTTTGGGATGCGCCAGATCCAGAAACAGCCCGATCAGAACGCCGGGGATCACCAGAAACAGCATGGTCATGATCAGCGCAAACGCCAGTTGCAGCACCGTGGGTGCCAAAGCCGCGCGCCAGATGCCGGTCAGATCGTTGCGCCCCAATGCGCGTCCGGTGCGGATCGTCGCCACATTGCTCAGACCCAGATAAACCATAAAGGCGATTGACGCGATCTGCAGGGCGATGCCGTGTGTGGCAAGTTCGGTCGTCCCCAGCCACCCCATCATCACCGCCGTTGCAGAAAACAGGCCGGTTTCGGCCAACATGGTCGCGCCAATTGGCCAGCCAAGGCGGAGCACCTCGCGAAAGGCCTGCCAGTCGGGTCGCCAGATACGCACAAATATCTCATAGCTTTTGACCGCAACTTCAAGCCGCGTATAGGCAACCAGCACTGCAAATGTCACAAATGCGGTTGCCACCGAAGCGATTGCCGCCCCGCGCACGCCCAGTTCCGGCGCGCCCCAATTGCCGTAGATCAGGGCGTAATTCAGCAGCGCGTTGACGATGACACCCGCCAGCGTTGACCACAATATCCAACCCGGACGCTCCAGCGCTGCCAGAAAGCTTTTCAGCACCATGATCATCAAAGCCGGAAACATCGCCCATTGCATAATGCGCATATATTCCTGCGCCAACGATGCAATTTCAGGTCTTTGCCCGATCCTCAGCAACAGTGCTTCGAAATTCCACAAAACCGGCATTAACAGCGCGCAATAAATGACCGAAATCCAAAGGCCCATACGCACCGCACGGCGCACCTGGCGCACATCCCCTGCCCCTTCGGCCGCTGCCGCCAACGGCATCACCGCGAAGGCCGGTCCGGAACCGACAATGAAAATCACAAAAAACAACGTGGTGGCCAAAGTGACCGCCGCCAGTTCGTCCACCCCGTACCGGCCAACCATCAAGGTATCCGTCAGACTGATTGCCGCCTGCGCCAGATGGCTGCCGATGATCGGCAGGCCCAACACCAGCGTCGCTTTGATATGGCCGCGAAACGGCATTGCATGAGAAATCGAGGTCATTCCAGTGGATTAGGCCACGCGCAGGCAGGCCGCAATCACGAATTGCACAGGGCCTCAGATTTTCCGTGCCACCAGATCGATCAGCGCTGACATGCCGGAATGCCCGCGCCCTTCCTGAACCTCGCGGTCATAAGCTTCCAACCGCAGGATTTCCATATCGCCAAACGCCTCGGCCAACTGGTCTGTCGTATACAGGTTTTCAGCCACGGATGGACCGCCAGTACCATAAGCGATCTGCTTGGGCTGATAGCCGTGCAGTAGTAAAATACCGCCTTTTTTCAGGGTCTTCTTAAGCCCCGTGAAAATCTGATCGCGAAAATCCGGCCCGGCAAACTGAATGAAAATCGCCACCGCAAGATCGTATTCCCCCGGCTGCCAATTCCAGTCCTTAAGGTCCGCCAATTGATAATCAACCTTGGCACCCCGCCCCGCCGCCAGGCCGCGCGCCTTGTCGATGGCCACTTCGGACCCATCCTGCGCCGTCACGATCATGCCTTTTTCTGCCATATAAACCGAATTACGCCCTTCACCATCAGCAATCGCCAACGCCTTTTGGCCGCGTTTCAGATAGGCCTTTTGATCGCTCAAAAACCGCGCCGGATCGGTGCCAAACAAGAAACCCGGCTGGGCATATCGGTCATTCCACATGTTCATCTTGGCGTACTCCACTGTTTTGACGGCAGGCTAGAAATTTCTGAATATACATGGAAGTATGTATTTTAATCTAAATTTAAAAGAGCGCACCATGGCCCGCATCCTGACCACCCATATTGCCACTATAACCGAAATGCGCGAACCGCACAAAGCATTGGCGGCCGCCGGCGATCACCCTGTCGCGATCATGAAGAACAGCAAATGCGTGGGCTATTTTGTACCCGCCCAGATCGTCAACACCGACGAGCCGGTCTTTGCCACCAAGGCGCAGGTTTTAGCTGTGCTGAAACGCAGCAGTGCGCGGGCGCAGCCGGTGCTTGACTATCAAAGACACGCCTGAACCGGCACCGCATTGAGATAGGTCTAGTCAGCTCATCATAGTTTCAGAAATACTCAAATTCCGCCCCAAAACGCAAACGAGCGGCAGGTTGCCCCGCCGCTCATTTAAAATCACGCGCCTGGTATCAGCCAAAAACCTTGGTCAGCGCATTATCAATCGCATCAACAATCACGTCGATTTCACCGCGCGTCACAATATAGGCCGGTGACAGACACAGCGTATTATTCAGCCCGTCAAGCGAGCGGTTGGTCATGCCGATGATCACCCCCTGCGCCAGACATTCCGCAACCACAGCCGCGACTTTGCTTTCATGTGCGGGTTCCTTGGTGACACGATCCGCCACCAGTTCAGCCCCACAAAACAGCCCTTTGCCGCGCACATCGCCCACAACCTGATGCTTGTCCATCAACCCGTGCAGGCGTTCCATCAAATATGCGCCTTGGGTCAGCACGTTCTCAAGCAGGCCTTCCTCTTCGATAATGCGGATGTTCTCCAGACCTGCCGCAGGCCCGGCCGTGCAGCCGCCAAAGGTCGAGATGTCGCGGAAATAATCCATTGGATCATCCGGATTTTCCTTGAACATGTTGAACACCTCTTCGGTGGTCACCGTGCAGGAAATCGCTGCGTAACCGGACGCAACCCCCTTGGCCATCGTCACGAAATCAGGTTTGATGTCGTAATTCTGATAGCCAAACCACGTGCCGGTGCGCCCCAGTCCGCAGACCACTTCGTCGATATGCAGCAGGATGTCGTATTTTTTGCAGATCTCCTGCACCCGCGGCCAATAGCCTTCGGGTGGCGTGATTACGCCGCCGCCGGCTGTCACAGGTTCCAGCACAATCGCCCCCACGGTTTCCGGACCTTCGCGCAGAATAACATCCTCAATCGCATTCGCCGCTGCGATGCCGTAACTTTCGGCATCCGGATACTGGTTGCGATATTCAAGGCAATGCGGCACCTCGACAAACCCCGGCGTCAGCGGCCCGTATTGCGCCGCGCGCTCGGGCTGACCGGATGTGGACAGCGTGGTAATCGTGGTGCCGTGATAATCGCGATCGCGGAACAGGATCTTGTATTTCTTGCCGCCATATTTCTTATGCGCAATCTGGCGCACCATCTTATAAACCTTCTCGTTGGCTTCCGAGCCCGAGTTGGAATAATAAACCCGGCTCATCCCCGGCATTTTTGTCAGCAGCTTTTCAGCAAACAACGCCCCCGGGATCGAGCCCGCCGAACCAGCAAAATAATTCAGCTTGACCAACTGGTCGCGCACCGCATCCGCAATGCTGACGCGGCCATAGCCAACGTTAACCGTCCACACGCCACCCGACACCGCATCCAGAAACTTGCGCCCGCGCGCGTCCCAGACATGAATGCCCTTGCCTTCGACAATTACCAGAGGGTCTTGCGTCTCGTATTTCTTATGCGGGCTGAGGTGATGCCAGATATGCGCGCGGTCAGCTTCGACCACTCGTTCCAGATCATTGGTATAAAAACCTGATTCCATGTCCAAATCCTTAGGGTTTAGGGGCCTACCCCCTGATATAACGCACGCCTTCACCCGGCAAGCCCAAGCTTACCGTCAGGCGCTGTTCTGGAGCCGAGTTTGGATCACCCGCCCGGTTTGGGATAGGGCCAGTTTCGGGCGGGGATAAGGCCAGATTTTGGTGGCTCAGGTCATAACAACACAAGGTCAGCGCCCGACCTGGAGGGCAGCGAAGCGCCCTCCAGGGGGAGGTCGGGTGCTGACCAGGCCGCAAGCGGACCGGTTAATAAGCTCGGGACTCTGTATATCAAACCCGGAAAATGCGCCAAACCCTTGCCCCCCTTCCCCCAAAAATGCCAATATCCCACCCAACCAACAACAAGAATCGAAAACCGAGCATGCGCGCGACTGACCTTTTGACCGAAGACCTCGGTCAGGCCTCCTATACCGCTACCGATATCGAAGTCCTTGAGGGGCTGGAACCGGTGCGCAAACGCCCCGGCATGTATATCGGCGGCACGGATGAACGCGCCCTGCATCATCTGGTGGCCGAGGTTCTGGACAATTCGATGGACGAGGCGGTGGCCGGTCACGCCTCCCGCATCGAGGTTGAACTTCACGCCGATTATTCCGTCACCATCACCGATAACGGCCGCGGCATCCCCGTGGACCCGCACCCGAAATTCCCCGACAAATCGGCCCTGGAAGTTATCCTGTGCACCCTCCATTCCGGCGGCAAATTCGGCGGCAAAGCCTACCAGACCTCAGGCGGCTTGCACGGCGTCGGCGCCTCGGTCGTCAACGCCTTGTCAGACCATATGCGGGTCGAGGTGGCGCGCAACAAACAGCTTTACGTGCAGGAATTCTCGCGCGGCATCCCGCAAGGCAAAATCGCCAATCTGGGACCAACCCCCAACCGGCGTGGCACCAAAGTCACCTTTCACGCCGACGCTGAGATTTTCGGCCCCACCCTGCGCTTCAAACCGGCGCGGATGCTGAAAATGGTGCGCTCCAAAGCCTACCTGTTTTCCGGCGTCGAAATCCGCTGGAAATGCGCGCCGGAATGCCTTGCCAAAGGCGACGATACACCTGAAACCGCGGTTTTCCATTTCCCCGGCGGCTTGGCCGATTACCTGAAAGAACGCCTGCACGGGGCCGCCACCTACGCCGACAAACCCTTCGCCGGAAAGGTACAATTCGCCGAGAAATTCGGGGCTGACACCGCCGGATCGGTCGAATGGGCGATCAACTGGACCCCAAGCATCGACGCCTTCGTGCAAAGCTATTGCAACACAGTCCCCACCCCCGAAGGCGGCACCCACGAGGCCGGTTTCTGGATGGCAGTGCTGAAAGGCATCCGCGCTTACGGCGAGCTGGTGAACAACCGAAAGGCGATCCAGATCAACCGCGACGACGTGATGTCAGGCGGCTGCGCGATGGTCTCGTGCTTCATCCGCGAACCGGAATTCGTCGGCCAGACCAAGGACCGCTTGGCCACAGTCGAGGCGCAACGGCTGGTCGAAAACTCGGTCCGCGATCACTTTGACAATTGGCTGGCGGCCGACACCAAAGCAGCCGGTGCGATCCTTGATTACATGGTACTGCGCGCTGATGAACGGCTGCGGCGCAAGGCGGAAAAGGAAACCGCCCGTAAAACCGCCACCAAAAAACTGCGCCTGCCCGGCAAGCTGACCGACTGTTCAGCGACCGCGCGCGAAGGCACCGAACTGTTCATCGTTGAAGGCGACAGCGCCGGTGGGTCGGCCAAAATGGCGCGCGACCGCAAGACCCAGGCGCTGCTGCCGCTTCGCGGTAAAATCCTGAACGTGCTGGGGGCTGCCAGCAATAAGATGAACCAGAACAACGAGATAAGTGACTTGTGTCAGGCGCTTGGCGTCGGCATGGGCAGCAAATTCAACGTCGAAGACCTGCGCTATGACAAGGTCATCATCATGACCGACGC
>DJBQ01000101.1:15180-48129 GCA_002430125.1 Rhodobacterales bacterium UBA5972 | reverse complement strand
TGTTTCAGGCGTGAGAACCTCCTTTGACGCAGCGCGCATCCTCGGCCAGGGAGTCCTCCCGCCGACGCTGCGGGGCTGTCGCCCCTCGCGCCGTTTGGGCCCGGCACTGCCGAAAGATCGGCAGTGAAGTTGGATTGCCGCTGGGTCAGGAATAACCGACAGACCCCAGTCAGGGTTCACCCCAAAGCGTGATCCTGAGCTTTAAAAATACCGCACCAATTGTACAGTCAAAGCGCGGGATGGCCCGAGGTAAATACCTGAGCCAGCCGAGGTTTCGCGACCGCCAAACTCGGACCCAACGCGACCCTGTGGGTGCAAATAGCTGAAGGTCAGGTTGGTGTTGTCGTCCAGCGTCAGATTACCAACCAAGCCGGCAATCGCGCTGCCGTCGTTGAGGTTGATCACAGCGTTCGGGGCGAACATCAGGTCAGGGTTGATCTGCATCTGCAGACCAAGGGCCAGAAAATCCTTGCCGGCATTAAAGACCTGACCAGTGGACATGCGTTTGGTCAAACTCGCTGAGATATAGATGAAACTTTGCATGAAGGTGTCGATTGTCGACAGGAACAGCGACAGTTTTTTCCATGATTTGACATCGAGATCGGGCGCGGCTTTGGTCAGGGCGGCAATCGTCGGGTCAAGATCGGCCTCTAGCGGGATGGAAAAGGCGACCTCGGCGATTTTGTCACCGAGGCCGAGGAATTTTTGCCCGGCAGCGCGGCCAGTGAAGGCAAAGAAATCCTCGGTTGCCTGATCGGCGTCAAACAGGCCGATCACGTCAAAGCTTTGTTCCGCCAATGACCCGTCGACGCTTTGCGACATCAGGATAACCCGCCGGCCGAGGCCGGTTTTCAGACGGTCAGCCAGATGCAGGCCGATCACGACCCCGTCGTCGTTGGTGTCGGTCAGATAACGGCCTTCAACCACTTTGCCGGGGATCGTGGACAGTTTCGCCTCGTCCGCGGGATCGACGCCCAAGATGGTGACGGGCAGGGTTTTGTATTCAGACTGCACCACACCTGGAACGCTGAGGCGGGTTGCCCATGCGGCGATTGCAGGGGTGTTGAGGGCGGATTTCAGGGCATCAGAAGGAGGGTCCATCAGCGTGTCGATACTTGGATCATCCAAAAAGCCGACCGAATGGATTTGGCCCTGGCCGATCAGTAACCCAAGGGTGGCGTCTTTGCTGGATTGCGCCCATGCGCCCAGAAAGGAATTGAAAATCAGAACCGACCACAGACCGACGGACACCACGATCAGGGTGATCGCAGTGCGCTTGGGATTGCGCCACAGATTGCGCCAGGCAAACGGGCCGAGGGTTCTGAGCTTGCCGATCATGCTGCCATCGCCGTGACTGGTTCAAGGTGCAGCGTCCGGCGGTAGGGGATAATCCCCAGAATTGCGATCGCCAGAATGATTGCTCCGGGGCCGATCAGCACGCGGAAAGCGGTCATTGCCGGGTAAATCCGCGACGGCAGGCCCCATTGCGCATAAATTTCATCGAGCCCCTCAAAGGCGATGCCGGTTGCCTGAAAATAGGCGGTGATCGCGATGCCAAGTGCGATGCCGATGCCGTTGCCAAGGAAGGACAGAAAGATCATTTCGGCCCAGACCATGCGGCCGATCTGGCCGGGCTTCATGCCGATGGCCAGAAGGACGCCAAATTCGCGGGTGCGTTCAAGAACCGACATGTAAAGTGTGTTGAGGATGATGAAAACCACAACGACGACAAGTGTGCCGTACATGAGCATGGCGGTGCTCATGTCAAAGCTGATGGCTTGTTTCAGGGCCGGTTGGATTTCTGTCCAGTCAAGATAGACCGCGTTGTGATCGGCGGCGATTGCGCGCAGGGTTTTCCCGACGGCTTCAACGTCGGACAGGTGTTCGCCGGTCAAGGCGACCACGTTAACGGCACCGTCCATCAGGAAACTGTCTTTGAAACGGCTGATCGGCATTTGGGCGATCTGGCGATCGATTTCCGGCACGCCGCTTTTGAAGATGCCTACCAGTGTCAGCACGTCGGCGGCAACTGATCCGTCCATGCCTGACCCCAGCATCGTCACTTGATCGCCAACCGACAGGCGCAAGTTGCGCGCCAGACCGTCGCCCAGCACAATCGCGGCGTCGTCGTCGGCTGTCAGGCTGCGGCCCTGTTTTACGGAGCTGGAGAGGGTCGAAACTTTGGCCTCCTCGACCGGATCAATACCGGAGATTGCGGCGGCAAAACTGCGATCGCCATTGGCCAGCAGCACGAAACCAACGGTGCGGGGGGTGGCAGCAGTGATGCCGCGAACCGCGCGGACCTCGGTCAGCAAGGTGTCCGGGTTGGCAATTACCTTGGAAATCTCGGGGTCGTCTTTATAGCCGACCGGCTGAAACTGCCCATAGCCATCGCTGATCCTGAGCATGCTGGATTTCATCGTGTCATATGACCCGAACTGAAACGACAGCATGAAAACCAGCAGCATCGAGGTGAACGCCATCCCGACAAGGCTGAGGCTGGTTCGGATCGGCTGGCGCCAGATGTTTCGCCATGCGAGTGCGAAAATCATGCCACCTACCGGGGGTTTTGCAGGTTGGACTGGGTGAACAGATAGGACGGTAGGTTGATGTCAAACTGTGCTGATTTGGTGGTGACGCGGGTATATTGCCCCGGTTTGGCGTCGGTTTTCATTGTCATCACCGTGGGGTAAGGCCGCCCGCCCAGCGTGCCGATTTTGTCGGCGGTCATGATCCGCACGCGCTTGCCCAGTTGGTCGTAATATTCAACCGACTGCAGTACACCGTCGCTGCGCACGTCGATGATTTGCTTGCCCCAGACAATCGGCTTGCCGCGTTTGGGCACGCTTTGGATTTTATAGATGGTTTTGCCGCCGGAACTTGATGTTCCAAGCAATGTGTGGGTGTAATCGTCCACCACTTTTTGCGATCGCGCCAGATCGTCATAGGAAAAATCCGACCCCATCCAGCTTTGCATCATCGCACTGGCGGGCAGCTTGATGACTTGGTTCAGCTTGGGATTGAACACATAGGTTGACGATCCCAGTTGCAGCGTTGCGTTGCCAGCATCGCGGGCAGGGGCGGTGAAACAGAGCCGTTGTCAAGATCGTGACAGATCATCCTTCGCTTAAACTTGCCGCCGACAAACGGGCTCGGTTGTTTCTGGTGTCGAGCGCTGAATTCGCTGAACACGGGTTCAATCAGGCGTCGCTTAACCGGATCATTGGTGCGGTTGGGATGAGTAAGTCGTCGTTTTATCATTACTTCCGCGACAAGACTGATTTGTTTGCGCAAATTCTGAATGACGCGCTGGCGCCGGTGATCGCCGCCCGGCAGGACTTTGACCCGCAACATCTGGACGGCGAAACCTTCTGGCCGTGGATCATAGACGTGACGCAAAGCCTGACCGGGATTGTTAACAACCGGCCCGAATTGGTGCAGGTCGGGCGGATGTTTTACCGCAGTCTGGATAATCCGCAGGAACGCAGGCTGACGCGCGATATCATGGCCGAGCTTTCGCATTGGATCGAAACGCTGTTGGCGCGCGGACAGGCGCTGGGGCAGATCCGCGATGATCTTCCGGCGTCGTATCTGATCGTAATGGTGATGGCGCTTGGGGTTTCAACGGATCGCTGGATGCTGGCGCATTGGGACGAGGCGTCGGATCAGGACCGGTTGCAGATGAACGGCAAAATTCTTGACATGTTTCGCCGCTTGCTGGTGCAACCCTGACTGGGCTGCTAGGCAGGTTCGAACTTTATCAACGGGAAAATCACATGAGCGATATGTTTGAAAAAGGCTTGGCCAAGCGCAAGGCGACGCTGGGGGCTGAGTATGTTGAAAAGAATTTGGCGGCAGCCGATGATTTCACCCGGCCGTTTCAGGAAGCAATGACCGAATGGTGCTGGGGCTTTGGCTGGGGCGACGAGGTGATTGACGTCAAGACCCGGTCGATGATGAACCTTGCGATGATCGGAGCTTTGGGCAAGATGCACGAATGGGAGATCCATTTGAAAGGCGCGATCACCAATGGCGTCAGCGTCGAGGAAATCCGTGCGATCATTCATGTGGTCGGCATCTATTGCGGCGTGCCGCAGTCGCTTGAATGCTTTCGCGTGGCCCGCCGGGTGTTGGAGGCGGAAGGGTTGTTGTAGGAAGTTGAGAAATTGCCGATGGCGCTTGCCAAGTCAAAGCCATGGCGTATTCTGCCGCATCATCTGACGTAGGGGTCAACATGCAGTTATTGATAGCCGGACTGGTTCTGTGGTGGGGGGCGCATGTGTTCAAGCGACTGCTGCCCGCGCAACGTGTTGCCCTTGCTGGCAAGCTTGGGCAAGGGCCGGCCAAAGGCGTGGTTGCCGCAACATTGCTGATCGCGGTTGTGCTGATGGTGCTTGGCTATCGGCAGATGGATTTCATTGCGGTCTATCAACCGATCAGGGGCATCGGCCATCTGGCGGTTCTGCTGATGTATATCGCGGTTTTCCTGACAGGTGTGGGCGCGGTTGGCGGCCGGTTGTTTTCAAACCTTCGCCACCCGATGCTGACCGGCGGAATTCTGTGGGCGTTCGCGCATTTGCTGGTGAACGGCGATCTGGCGTCGATCCTGCTGTTTGGCGGAATTGGCCTGTGGGCTGGCGCGCAAATGCTGTTGATCAATCGCAGCGAAGGCGCGTGGGAACGGCCTGCTGCGGGCAGCGTGCGCAAAGATGTCAAACTGGCGGTGATCAGTCTGGTTATTTATGGTGTGATTGTCGGGGTTCACTTCGCGCTGGGCCACAATCCGTTTCTGGGTACTTATTCATGAAAGCGTATCGTTTGCTGACCGAGGACGACACCTCGGTCTTTTGCCATAAGGTTTCCGAAGCTTTATCCAAAGGTTGGGTGCTTTACGGCGAACCGGTCTACGCATTTGACGCAGCGCGCGGTGTTATGCGGTGCGGTCAGGCGGTTGTCAAAGAAGCGGCAGGTGACTATAGCGCCGAGATGAAACTGGGGCAGTTATAGGGCGACAAGATCATGGCAACAAAAACCAATGCAGGCCGGTTTTTTGAAGATTATGCCATAGGTCAAAAGCTGGTTCATGCGATCCCGCGGACGGTTTCCGGTGGTGAACGCGCGCTGTATCACGCGCTGTATCCGGCACGACATGCGCTGTATTCCTCCGACGAATTCGCGCGGTTAAGTGGTTTGGCACAGTCGCCGTTGGATGATCTGGCCGGGTTTCATGTGGTTTTTGGTAAGACGGTGCCGGACGTGTCGTTGAACGCGATTGCCAATCTGGGCTACGCCGAGGGGTTGTTTTTGCGACCCGTTCAAGTGGGCGACACCATTCGGTCGGTCAGCGAAGTGATCGGGTTGAAGCAGAATTCAAACGGCAAATCCGGTGTGGTCTGGGTGCGCAGCCAGGGCCTGAACCAGCGCGATGAAGTGGTGATTGACTATAAGCGCTGGGTGATGGTGCGAAAGCGTGACTTTGCGGCGGCGGCGCCCGAAACCACGGTGCCCGAGATGGCCAAAGCGCTGCGGGCGGATCAACTGGTGATCCCGGCGGGGTTGGATTTTACGCGCTATGATTTTGCGCTGGCCGGGGAACCACATCGCTGGGAAGACTACGCGATTGGCGAAAAAATCGACCATGTCGACGGGTCTACCATCGAGGACGCCGAACACATGATCGCCACCCGTTTGTGGCAGAATACCGCCAAGGTGCATTACGATCTGACGGCGCGCCCAGAAGGGCGGCGGTTGATTTATGGCGGGCATGTGATCTCGCTGGCGCGCAGCCTGTCGTTCAACGGCTTGGCGAATGCGCAGATGATCGCCGGGATTAATGGCGGGGCGCATGTGAACCCCTGCATGGCTGGCGATACGGTGCGCGCGTGGTCCGAGGTTCTGGATAAAGCCGAAACCGCAGCGCCGGGTGTTGGCGCGATCCGCCTGCGTTTGGTGGCGACCAAGGGCAGTTCTGCGGAAATGGCTTTACGAGCCTCGGATGGCAAGTATCATTCGGATATCTTGCTGGACTTTGATTATTGGGCGTTGATGCCACTATGACGAAAGGGTGCGCGATGAGGAACTGGTTGTTTGGGTGTGTTGTTTCGCTGTTGCTTGCGCCTTTGCCGGGGGCTGCCCAATCGCTGGACGCAGATCAGGAAGACTATATCCGCGCCAACGCGATCTTTTTTCTCTATCACGAACTTGGTCACGCGCTGATTGATATTCTGAAACTGCCGGTGTTTGGCCGCGAAGAAGACGCCGCTGACGTGATGGGAGTGGTGCTGTCTGAAACCATCAACCCTGTTGAAGATACCGAAACCATCATGTTGGCCGCTGCGGATAATTTTGCCTATATGGCAGAAATGGCGGCGCAGGAAGGCTATGAACTGGCGTTCTGGGACACGCATGGTTTGGATAAGCAGCGGTTTTATACCATCCTGTGTCTGTTTTACGGGGCCAATCCCGAAACCCGTCAAAAGATTGCCGACGAACAGGGTTTGCCAGCAGACCGACAGGCAACCTGCCCCGCAGAATTCGAACTGGCCGAACAAAGTTGGGGGCCGGTGCTGGACGACATCAAAAGTGCGGGCCGCGGGGATTGGCTGCACTTAAGCGTCGCCAACAAACCCTCCAGCGAAGCCGAAGACGTGTTGCTGGACGCCGTCACGATCGAGGTTGGTATTCTGAACGAGGTGCTTGATCCCGGACAATCGCTTGATTTGGTGTTTGGGAATTGTGGCGAAGCTAATGCCTATTATGACCCCAGCGATCAGCGGATCGTGATTTGCACGGAACTGGCTGGACTATTTAACGATTGAAGCAGAGAATTGCCCTATAATTGGATTGGTGCGGCGATTTTTCGGTTTACGATGGTATACAACCGACCCATAAGGGGCGGCAGCGACCCGTTTAACGACTCAGGACAGGGAGCCATTATGGCTGATAACGCACAACCCAACCGACCGCTTTCACCGCATTTGTCGATCTATCGCGTGCAGATGAATTCGACGATGTCGATTTTTCATCGCTTGGCCGGTATCGGCCTGGCCGTCAGCGCAATGGTGCTGGTCTGGTGGTTTTTGGCGGCCGCAACTGGTGCCGCGTATTTCCGGTTTGTTGACGGATTACTGACAAGCTGGATCGGATTGCTGGTGCTTGCGATCTCGGCCTGGGCGTTTTGGTACCATTTCTTAAACGGCCTGCGGCATCTGCGCTGGGATATGGGCAACGGATTGGGCCTGAAATCAAGCGCGCGCACCGGATGGTATGCGCTGATCGGATCGGTCGTGATGACGGCTGTGACGATCTGGATGGCAATGTGAAGGGGCGCGGGCAATGAATTTCAAAACCGATTACAAAGCGGTTGCCGGTCTTGGGTCTGCCAAGGGTGGCACCGGACATTTCATCTCGCAGCGCCTGACCGCAATTGCACTGGTGCCGTTGGGCATTTTGTTTGTGTTTACCTTTGTTCGCGCTCTTGGCGAAGGCCACGATGCGGTGCTGGCGATTTACCGCCACCCGTTTAATGCGCTGATCGCCATCGGCTTTTTCATCGTGATGTTTCGCCACCTGCGCCTTGGCCTTCAGGTGGTGATCGAGGATTACGTTCACAACGAACGCAGTCGGATGCTGATGCTGATCACCAACGCCCTTATCTGGCGCGGCTTTGCCGTGGCCGGTGCCTTTGCCGTGGCGAAAATCGCCCTGACCGTCTGAGACTGACCCCGGAGTAACCTGATGCCCGCATATACATACATTGATCACACCTATGACGTCGTGGTTGTCGGGGCTGGTGGAGCCGGGCTGCGGGCCACGTTGGGGATGGCCGAACAGGGGCTAAAGACCGCCTGTATCACCAAGGTTTTCCCAACGCGTTCGCATACGGTTGCAGCCCAGGGCGGGATTGCTGCCAGTCTGTCGAATATGGGACCGGATCACTGGCACTGGCATTTATATGACACCGTAAAAGGGTCCGATTGGCTGGGCGACACCGATGCGATGGAGTATCTGGCGCGCGAAGCCCCCAAGGCGGTTTACGAGCTGGAACATTACGGCGTGCCGTTTTCCCGTACTGAAGAGGGTAAGATTTACCAGCGTCCGTTCGGCGGCCATACCACCGAATTTGGCGAAGGCCCGCCGGTGCAGCGCACCTGTGCTGCTGCCGACCGTACCGGTCACGCCATTCTGCACACGCTTTACGGTCAAAGCCTGAAGCAAAAGGCGGAATTTTACATCGAATATTTCGCGCTTGATCTGATCATGGATAAAGACGGCGCCTGTCAGGGCGTTATCGCCTGGAAGCTTGACGATGGCACCATCCACCGCTTCAACGCCAAGATGGTGGTGCTGGCAACCGGCGGCTATGGCCGGGCCTATTTCAGCGCAACCTCGGCCCACACCTGCACCGGTGACGGTGGCGGTATGGTGGCACGGCAAGGGTTGGCGATGCAGGACATGGAGTTTGTGCAGTTCCACCCGACCGGCGTTTACGGCGCGGGCGTTCTGATCACCGAAGGTGCGCGCGGTGAAGGTGGGTATCTGACCAATTCCGAGGGCGAGCGGTTCATGGAACGCTATGCGCCGACCTATAAGGACTTGGCCCCGCGTGATTATGTCAGCCGCTCGATGACAATGGAAATCCGCGAAGGGCGCGGGGTTGGGGCCGGCAAAGACCACATCTATCTGCATCTGGATCACCTGCCTGCCGCCGCTTTGGCCGAACGGCTGCCGGGCATTACCGAAAGTGCGAAGATTTTCGCAGGCGTTGACGTGACCAAGGAACCGATCCCGGTTCTGCCGACAGTGCATTACAATATGGGCGGCATTCCGACCAATTATTGGGGCGAGGTGTTGAACCCGACCAAGGACAATCCCAACGCGATCCTGCCGGGTCTGATGGCGGTGGGCGAGGCGGGTTGTGCCAGTGTGCATGGGGCGAACCGGTTAGGATCAAACTCGTTGATTGACCTTGTGGTGTTTGGCCGTGCAGCAGCGATCCGCGCGGGAAAGATTGTCGATGCCGAGACGTCAAATAGGGCCTTGAATGAGGCGTCGGTCGAACAGTCGATGGCGCGCTTTGACGGTTTGCGGCACGCAAATGGTGCAATACCAACCGCCGACCTGCGCCTTGAAATGCAGCGCACGATGCAGGCAGATGCCGCCGTGTTCCGCACCACAAAGACAATGGCCGAAGGTGTTCAGAAGATGGACGCGGTTGCCGGTAAAATGGCCGATATCAAGGTCACCGACCGGTCCCTGATCTGGAACAGTGATCTGATGGAAACGCTGGAACTGACCAACCTGATGCCAAATGCGCTGGCCACAATCAACGGGGCTGCCGCACGCGAAGAAAGCCGGGGCGCACATGCCCACGAGGATTTCCCGACGCGCGACGATAAAAAATGGCGGGTGCATACCATTGCCCGCGTCAATGGGCGCAAAGTTGATCTGTCCTATCGCCCGGTGGTGACGCAACCGCTGATCAAGCCCGAAGATGGCGGCATTGATCTGGAGCGGATTGCGCCCAAAGCGCGGACGTTCTGATGCGACTTGCGGCCCTGCCTTTGCTGGTGATGCTGTCGGCCTGTGCCTCGTTAGACACGGCGGCCGACACGGCGACGCGCAATTCGGCAAAGACTGCGATCAATGCGGTTCTTGACGCACGGTTGCCGGGGGTCAATGCGGCGCCGATCACCGATTGCGTTATCGACAACGCAACGCGCGGCGAAATTCTCGTGTTTGCAAGTGCTGCGGTGACCGGCGTTACGCAATCAACGGTGTCATCTGTTGTTGAAATCACCAGACGCACGCCGACCCTTTTATGTATTACCAAAGCCGGGCTTGGCCCGGTGACGCTTTAGGAGCACGGATCATGGTTGAACTGACACTCCCGAAAAACAGCCGCATGACGGTGGGCAAGACCTGGCCGAAACCGGCAGGGGCCAAGAATGTGCGGGCGTTCAAGATTTACCGCTATGATCCCGATGCCGGGGCGAACCCGCGTGTGGACACGTATTTTGTGGATATGGACAGCTGCGGGCCGATGGTTCTGGATGCGCTGATCAAGATCAAGAACGAGATTGATCCGACCCTGACCTTCCGCCGCTCGTGCCGTGAAGGGATTTGCGGGTCTTGTGCGATGAATATCGACGGCATCAACACGCTGGCCTGTATTTACGGTATGGACGAGATCAAGGGCGACGTAAAAATCTACCCTTTGCCGCATATGCCAGTGGTCAAGGACCTGATCCCCGATCTCACGCATTTTTACGCCCAACACGCCAGCATCATGCCGTGGCTGGAAACCAAAACCAACAAACCGGCGGCTGAATGGCGGCAATCGATTGATGACCGCAAAAAGCTCGACGGGCTTTATGAATGCGTGATGTGCGCCTGTTGTTCGACGTCTTGCCCGTCATATTGGTGGAATTCCGACCGCTATCTTGGTCCGGCAGCCTTGTTGCACGCTTACCGCTGGATCATCGACAGCCGCGACGAGGCGACCGGCGCGCGTCTGGACGAGTTGGAAGACCCGTTCAAACTCTATCGCTGTCATACGATCATGAACTGCACGCAGACCTGCCCCAAAGGGTTGAACCCGGCCAAGGCGATTGCCGAGATCAAGAAGATGATGGTCGAGCGGACGATGTGAGATTTTGCGGCGCTGCCGCTATTTGTCGACCACGCTAAGCACCACAAGGTTGCGGCCTGACTTTACGGTGATCCTGACCGGCGCGCCGCCACCGGGGGCGTAGTCAAAGACCAGTGCGTAACTGCGTTGACCCGATTGCAGGCTGTGGTCCGGGCCATTTATCAGGCGGTATTCGCCGATGCAGGACGTTGTGGTGTCAGAGATTGTGGGTGTTTCAAAGCTGACCTCGGTCAGTCTGCGGCCATCGTAAAGTGTGCCGTTTGCCGGGCATTTTCCAGCAGGGGCAGTGAACATCTGATAGAAATAGCTAAGCGAATCCACGCGTTTGTCGGTCACTGATTCTGGATCAGTGAAGTCCGTGTGATCCTTTTGCGGGGTTAGGGTGACCTCGGTCGGGCGGCCATTTGTGAAGGAAATGGTTGTTTCACGGTCCTTGAAGATTCGCTGGGTTCTGGCGGCAAAAAATGCTGGTTGCGGCCCCGATATAGTCATTTTGCCATTGGCGCTGCCCTGATACCGCGACTGGGTCAGAAACCCCATCAGCCCCTCCGCCTGTGCAGTGACGGCGATGGAATACGTGTCGGCGACCAGGGTTGTCGTGACCATCAGATTGCCAAAGTGAAAGCCGTTGGTCGTGACATCATAGGTCGAGGTTTCCGCGAAAAGCGTCGCTGGCGACAAAACAAGGGCGATAAGTGCGCCGCATAGCCGCTGAAATAGAAGGCGGTGAAACTTGGCATGCATCAACAATATCTTTCAATACCAATGATTTGCGCATCGGAATACCGGTCGCCATGGGCAAAGCCTGCTGGCAATAAACGGTTAATCTCGGCGCGGTCCTGATCGGTAAAGGATATCTCGCAAGCCCCGGCCCATTCGGCCAGATGCGCGGCTGTGCGGGTGCCGGGGATTGGGATCATGCCGGGCGATTGATCGAAGATCCATGCCAGTGCGGCAGCAGATGTTGTCCAGCCGCGGCCATTCGCCCAATCGCGGAATGCAGCGATTTGGTTGGCGTTTTGAGTGTAGTTCGGTTCGGCAAAGCGTGGTTGGGTCTTGCGGAAATCCTTTTCGCCAAAGGTGTTGGGATCAAGCCTGGTATCGCCAAGCATGCCGCGTGCAACCGGCGAGAATGGTACGAAGGTTGTGCCGAGTTCTGCACAGGCTTGCAGCATGCCAAGTTCAGGATAGCGGGTCCAAAGCGAGTATTCGTTTTGCACTGCCCCAACCGGGGCAACGGCGGCGGCCCGGCGCAGGGAAGACGGTGCGATCTCGGAAAAGCCGAATTGTCCGATCAGCCCTTCCTGTTGGAATTTTGACAGGGTTTCAACAACTTGCTCGATCTCGATCGACCAGTCGCGGCGGTGAATGTAGTAGAGCTCGACCTTGTCAACGCCAAGGCGGGTCATTGATCCGTCCAGTGCTTTGCGCAGCCACGGTTCGGAATTGTTGTTTTCGCCACGTTTGCCGCCGACGACAATGCCGCCTTTAGTGGCGATTTTGAAGCGGTATCCGGTTTGCTTTTGATACTCGCCAATGATGGTTTCCGACAAACCAAGACCATAGATTTCGGCGGTGTCTAAAAAGTCGATGCCGTGGGCGCGGGCGGCGTCAAGGCAGGCGAAACTTTCGTCTTTGTCGGTGGCGCCGTAAAAGCCGGCGAAGGACATGCAGCCCAGCGAAAGTTGCGATACGCGCGGGCCGGTGGTGCCGAGTTTCAGGTATTTCATTAAGGTTCCTTAGGTCAGGTAAAGGCGGCTTCTAAAGCGATTTCGACCATGTCGCCGAACGAGCGTTCGCGGTCCTCCGAGGGCAGGGATTCGCCGGTGAAAAGATGATCGCTGATGGTCAGAATGGCAAGGGCGCGGCATTTGTGGCGGGCCGCGAGGATATAAAGTTCGGCGGCTTCCATTTCCACACACAGCACCCCGTGGCGGACCATTTGTTCGGTTAAATCAGGGCGTTCGTCGTAAAACGTGTCGCTTGAATATATCCCGCCGATATGGGTTTTGACGTCGCGCGCGGCGGCCGCCTTGGCGGCGGCGCTGAGCAGGGACCAATCGGCAGCGGGTGCAAAGTTCAGGTCGCGCAGGATGGTGCGCGAGGGGGTGCTGACGGTGGTTGCAGTCATTGCCAGCACCACGTCGCGGATGGCTACGTGGTCGGGCATACCTCCGGCTGAGCCGATGCGGATCAGGGTTTTGGCGCCAAAATCACGGATCAGCTCGTTGACATAGATTGACAGGCTGGGCATCCCCATGCCCGAACCCTGGATGGTGACGCGATTGCCGCGCCATGTGCCAGTAAAACCCAGCATGCCGCGCACCTGATTGATGCAGACGGGGTTTTCAAGGAAAGTTTCCGCCGCCCATTTGGCGCGGTACGGATCGCCGGGCAGCAGCACGGTTTCAGCAATGTCGCCGGGTTTTGCACCGATATGGGTTGTCATGGTTCGCTCCCTAATTTCCGGCAGGATAGCGATTGGGACGGCGGGTGCAACGGGGCAAGTTTGGTGGTTTTGCGTCTTTCGCCGGGGATGATTGACAAAGTAAGTGGTTGGTCAGGGCTTTGTTAAGCGCTGGATGAATGCATCCAGAGGGGCGTGGCTGTTGGGGTCGCCTGCGATTTCCAGGTTTGCGAAGTCGATCATGGCGATTTCGTGGTCGATCAGGATTTGCAGGACCGGCTTGTCGGCCTTAGGCGCGCGGTCGGTGGTTTGCTGAAATTCGGTGACATAGACGGGGTAGTCACTGCGGATGCGGGCAAGGAAGTCGGGCCAGGCGATTGCGGCGAGGCGATTGGCCTCGGCCCGGCCTTCGGCGATCAGGGACGCCTTTGGCTGTAAGGTCAGGGCGTGGCGTGCGATCAGCGGGGCAAGCGCGGTTGCGGTCAGGGCTTCGATCCGGGCGAGCTTGGCGAAGGCGTCGCTGGCGCGGCCTTGGTTGATGTCTGACAGGCGGGCGAAGAAGGCTTGGCCAGATATTTCTTCTTCAATGCAGGCTGTGAGGGCTGCCGCGTAGTCGGCGAAATCCCGTGGCTTGAGTGCGGTCATTGGGGCTGCCATTGCCTCGGGATCGACCAAAGTTACGATGTCCATCATGATGCGGTTCAGCTCGAAATCTTTTGGCGTGTAGACGCGGGCGACGCCAAAACCGCGCAAAACCTCGGCATCGTCTTCGGGGATGATGCCGCCGACGACAACGGGGATATGGGCAAGGCCTGCCTCGCGCATCCGGTCCATTACGTCGCGGATCAGCGGGATGTGGGACCCTGAAAGGATCGACAGGCCAAGCACGTGGGCGTTTTCGTCAAGGGCTGCCGCGACGATCTGTTCGGGGGTCAGACGGATGCCTTCGTAAGTAATGTCCATACCGCAATCGCGCGCCCGTACGGCGATTTGTTCGGCGCCGTTGGAATGGCCGTCGAGGCCGGGTTTGCCGACGAGAAATTTGAGGCGACGGCCAAGTTTGGCTGAGGCGGCGTCAACGGCTTCGCGGATATGGTCAAGGCCTTCGGTCTGGTTGCTGACGGATTTCGACACGCCGGTTGGGGCGCGGTATTCGCCGAATGCTTGGCGCATCACTTCGCCCCACTCGCCGGTTGTGGCCCCGGCTTTGGCGGCGGCGATTGACGGTGGCATGATGTTGCTGCCGTCAAGGGCTGCGGCGCGCAGGTCGGCCAGGGCTTGGTTTACCGCGTCAACGTCGCGGGTGGCACGCCATTTGCTCAGGCGGTTGATCTGGTCGGCCTCGGCGGCGGGATCGACCACCATGATGCTGCCGTCGCCGCCGGTCAGCGGGCTGTCGGCCCCTTCGGTAAAGCGATTGACGCCGATGACGGTGGTTTCGCCTTTTTCGATGCGCCCCAAACGGGCGGCGTTGCTGTCAACCAAGCGGCCTTTCATATATTCGATGGCGGCCACGGCACCGCCCATGCTGTCGATTGTTGCAAGTTCTTCGCGCGCGCCGGTTTTCAGTTCTTCGACCTTGCGATCAACGGCTGGGTTGCCGTCAAACAGATCGTCAAATTCCAGCAAGTCGGTTTCAAAGGCGAGGATTTGCTGCATCCGAAGCGACCATTGCTGATCCCAAGGGCGGGGCAGGCCAAGGGCCTCGTTCCATGCGGGCAGTTGCACGGCACGGGCGCGGGCGTTTTTGGACAGGGTAACAGCCAGCATTTCCAAAAGGATGCGGTAGACGTTGTTTTCAGGTTGTTGTTCGGTCAGGCCCAGCGAGTTGACTTGCACGCCATATCGAAACCGGCGCATTTTGGCGTCTTGCACGCCGTAGCGATGTTCGCAAATCTCGTCCCACAGATCGACGAAGGCGCGCATTTTGCACATTTCGGTGACGAAACGGATGCCGGCGTTGACGAAGAAACTGATGCGGCCGACGACTTCGGGGAAATCTGCCTCGGGCACTTTGGTTTTCACGTCGTCAAGCACGGCGGTGGCAGTGGCCAAGGCGAAGGCCAGTTCCTGTTCGGGTGTCGCACCTGCTTCCTGCAAATGATAGGAACAGACGTTCATCGGGTTCCATTTCGGCACATTGGTATAGCAATAGGCGGCTACGTCGGTGATCAGGCGCAAGCTGGGTTTGGGCGGGCACATATAGGTGCCGCGCGACAGGTATTCCTTGATGATGTCGTTTTGCACAGTGCCTTGCAGGGCGTTGATGTCGGCCCCTTGTTCTTCGGCCACCGCGATGTAAAGCGCCAGCAGCCATGGGGCAGTGGCGTTGATGGTCATCGAGGTGTTCATCTGGTTAAGCGGGATATCGTCAAACAGGGCGCGCATGTCGCCCAGATGGGTGACCGGAACGCCGACTTTGCCGACCTCGCCACGTGCCAGAATATGGTCGCTGTCGTATCCGGTTTGGGTGGGCAGATCGAAGGCGACCGACAGGCCGGTTTGCCCCTTGGCCAGATTGCCGCGATAAAGCGCGTTGGAATCCTTGGCGGTGGAGTGGCCCGCATAGGTGCGAAACAGCCAGGGTTGGGATTTTTTGTTGGTCATCAGGCAGGCCTCAGGATTTTGGCGGATCGGGTTCGCAACTTTATTACAGGCGCATGGGGGATTCGCGCAATTTCATGTCGGGGCACATTTTGCCGCAGCGCAGCATGAAGGGCAAGATGTCTTTCCTTTCCCTGATCGCGTCGGTAACGCTTGTGGCGAAACAGTTGAAAGTCACGCATGTTCGCCGCTCGTACCCCCCCGCATATGATCACGCTGGTTGTTCTGACTGGGCTGTCGCTGGTGTCGCTGAACATGTTCGCCCCGTCGCTGGCGCATATGGCGGCGGAATTTCAGGTGGATTACGGCCTGATGAGCCTGTCGATTGCCGGATATCTGGCGATGACGGCGGTTTTGCAGATCATCATGGGGCCGTTGTCGGACCGGTTTGGCCGCCGCCCGGTGCTGCTGATCGGGATGGCGCTGTTTACGGTTGCCTCGGTCGGGTGTTGGCTGGCGACGGATTTCTGGCTGTTTCTGGCGTTTCGCATGGTGCAGGGGGCGGTGATTGCCGGATCAGCCCTGTCGCGGGCGGTGGTGCGCGATATGCTGGAGCCGCGCGAGGCGGCCAGCATGATGGGCTATATCAGTTCGGCAATGGCGATTGCGCCGATGCTGGGGCCGATGCTGGGTGGGGCGCTGGACGGAGCGTTTGGCTGGCGGGCCGATTTCGCCGCCTTTGCCCTGTTCGGGATCGGGGTTTTCGCGCTGTGCTGGTTTGATCTGGGAGAGACCAACCTGACCAAATCCGAGACGTTTTCCAAGCAATTCGGGACCTATCCCGAGTTACTGGCCTCGCGGCGGTTTTGGGGGTATTCGGCCTGTTCGGCGTTTTCCATCGGGTCGTTTTACGCGTTCCTGGCCGGTGCGCCGCTGGTGGCTGCAACTGTGCTGCACCTGTCGCCCGAGACATTGGGCTTCAGCATGGGGCTGATCACGCTGGGATTCTTCGTCGGCACGTTCATTTCGGCGCGGATTTCGGCACGCTATGCCCTGACCACGATGATGATCGCCGGGCGTCTGGTGTCGTGTCTGGGGCCGCTGGTCGGGCTGGTTTTGTTCGGTTTCGGGGTTTTGAACGTCTATACCCTGTTTGGTGCGGTGATGGTGACGGGTTTTGGTAACGGGCTGACGGTGCCAAGTGCCGGGGTCGGTGCGTTATCAGTGCGTCCGCAACTGGCGGGGTCGGCCTCGGGTTTGTCGGGGGCATTGACGGTTGGCGGCGGCGCGATTGTTTCTTCGGCAACGGGCGCGGTGGTTGGTGGCGACTGGGCGGCCTATATATTGCTGGCGGTGATGCTGGCCTCGGCCTTTATGGGGTTGTTGGCGGCGTTATATGTTCTGAGGATTGATCGCCGCGAAGGCGTGGTGACGGGCTGAGGCGAAAACATCGCTTTACCCGTTTGGCGGTTGCTGTAACGTGTCGCAATGTTCGAGATCGTGCAATTACCGTATTGGGTGGCGTTCCTGCTGGTGGTTCTGGCGGCGATTGCGTTGTTGGACCGGATGCTGATGCCCTCGGCGCGCTGGTATATGCGGCGGCGGTTCAACAAGGCGATTGAAAAGCTGAACGACCGTTTGCAGTTGCGTATTCAGCCCTTCAAACTGACGCAGCGCAAGGTGATGATCGACAGGTTATTGCATGATCCCAAGGTGATGGACGCGGTGCGCGCCTATGCTGACGAGGAAAACGTGCCGCTGGCCGTCGCCAGTGCGAAGGCGGCGACCTATGCCCAAGAGATCGTGCCGTCATTTTCGATTTTCGCCTATTTCGGCTTTGCGATCCGCCTGTCGCGCTGGATTTCGCAGGCGCTGTTTCGGGTGCGGGTCGGGTTTATGGATGACGACAGTCTGCGGCGCGTCGATCCCGAGGCAACGGTTGTTTTTATCATGAACCACCGCTCGAACATGGATTATGTGCTGGTGACCTATCTGGCCTCGGAACGATCTGCCTTGTCTTATGCGACAGGGGAATGGGCGCGGGTCTGGCCTTTGCAACAGATTATCAAGTCGATGGGCGGCTATTTCATCCGGCGGCAATCGCGCAATCAGATGTATCGGCGGGTGTTGGCGCGGTATGTGCAGATGGCGACCGAGGGCGGGGTTTCGCAGGCGATATTCCCCGAAGGCGGGCTGAGTCTGGACGGTTCACCGCAGCCTGCCAAGCTGGGATTATTGTGCTATATTCTGGATGGTTTCACCCTTGAAAGCGCGCGCGACGTGGTGTTCGTGCCGGTCGGTTTGAACTATGACCGGGTGCTGGAAGATCGGGTGCTGACGCGGGTTGACCCCGAAGGCAAGCGCACCTTCAAGTTTCAGGGAGATGTGTTTTTTGGCTTTGTGATGAAGCAGACATGGCTGCGCCTGACCAAACGGTTCTATCGCTTTGGCTATGCCTGCGTCAGTTTCGGACGGCCGATTTCGCTGAAGGATTTTATGCGCGAAAAGCACGGCGCCGAGATTTCGACGGTGATCGAAGATCTGGGCAAGCGGTTGATGGAAAAGGTCACCGAGGTGATCCCGGTTTTGCCGGTGCCGTTGGTTGCGACCGCATTTTGTGACGCGAAAGCACCGCTTAGCCGGTTGGAAATCAAAGCCCGGTGTCACGATTTGCTGCGTGATTTTGCGACATCCGGAGCCTATGTTCATATGCCGCGCGAGGACGAGGATTACGCGATTGAAAGCGGATTGCGGATGTTGTCCCTTAGGCGATTGGTTGCCGAGGATGCGGACGGAAAGTTCGCGATGAACCCCGACGAACTGGCTTTGGTGAAATATTATGCCAATTCTATCGCGCATTTACGCCGCAACGCAGAAGTTGGTTGCGCAATTTAATTTCAATAATACCTCAGAATATAGATTTATTATTTCGTTATAGCGACAGAAAGAGGCGTGTTGTTGCTCTTGCCTCTATTACGGATTTATGACACATAGCCGCCAAACAAGGCTTGACCAATATTCTGCGGTGCAGCATTCTGCGTCGCAGCAAATTTGACCAACGGAGACAGAATTATGGCCCCGCTTGACGTAATGACCGAAATCGCACCCTACCAGGCTGTGGAAAAAGACCTTTATGCAATCGGGGAAATCCCGCCGCTTGGGTATGTGCCAAAACAAATGCATGCCTGGGCGATTCGTCGCGAGCGTCACGGTGAGCCCGATAAGGCGATGTTGGCCGAAGTTGTGGATACCCCAACGATTGACAGCCACGAAGTGCTGGTTTTCGTAATGGCCGCCGGTGTCAATTATAACGGTGTTTGGGCCGGTTTGGGCACACCAATTTCACCCTTTGATGTGCATGGCGCGGAATTTCATATTGCCGGATCGGATGCCTCGGGGATTGTTTGGGCAATTGGCGACAAGGTAAAGCGCTGGAAAGTCGGCGACGAAGTTGTGGTTCATTGCAATCAGGACGACGGCGACGACGAGGAATGTAATGGCGGCGACCCGATGTTTTCGACCAGCCAGCGGATTTGGGGCTATGAAACACCAGACGGATCGTTTGCGCAGTTCACCCGTGTGCAGGCGCAACAGTTGATGCACCGGCCGCGGCACCTGACATGGGAACAATCGGCTTGTTACACGCTGACGCTGGCCACTGCGTACCGGATGTTGTTTGGCCACCGGCCGCATACGTTAAAGCCGGGGCAGAACGTTCTGGTGTGGGGCGCGTCAGGTGGGCTGGGCTCGTTTGCGATCCAGTTGATCAATACGGCGGGTGCGAATGCGATCGGGGTGATTTCAGACGAAAGCAAACGCGACTTTGTACTGGCGCTGGGCGCCAAGGGCGTTATCAACCGCAAGGATTTCAATTGCTGGGGGCAGATGCCAACGGTCAATACGCCGGAATATAAGACGTGGTTCGCGGAATCGCGCAAATTTGGCAAGGCGATTTGGGACATTACCGGCAAGGGTGTTAACGTCGATATGGTGTTTGAACATCCCGGCGAGTCAACCTTTCCGGTTTCCGTTCTGGTCTGCAAAAAGGGCGGTATGGTGGTGATCTGTGCCGGCACCACCGGGTATAATCTGACGATGGATGCGCGGTATTTGTGGATGCATCAAAAGCGCGTACAGGGCAGCCATTTTGCCAACCTGAAACAAGCCAGCAGCGCCAACCAGTTGATGCTGGAACGCCGCCTTGATCCCTGCATGTCCGAGGTATTCCCGTGGGGGCAGATCCCAGACGCGCATGTCAAAATGCGCAAAAACGAGCATAAGCCGGGCAATATGGCGGTACTGGTGAGCGCGCCGGTGCTGGGTTTGCGGACGTTTGAAGACACGCTTGAGGCGAGCAAGGAGTTACATTAACTCTTGTAAACACACTGTTTCCAATTTGGAAACAATGGCAATTTCAGGGGATTTTGTTCGGCTTTCCACCTAAAATTTCATGCCGAATATATATTTATCAAATGGTTATGTGATTCGCGCTCCCCATTTCTGGGGAGTTCGAATAGGGGAATTTATTCCTTAAGCCTCTCGTGCTAAGATTGCGTTAATGCTTTGTTAACCAATAATAACGAGGGTGGATATGTCACAGGAATGGATGATTGATGTCCTGACGGACTTGAAGAACTTTGCACTGGCAAACGGGCTGATGGCCTTGGCCGAACAACTTGACGACTCGATCCTGATTGCTGTGACGGAACTGAAACAAAAAGATCAGAAAACGGCTTTGATAGGTGGCAACGCAACCCTCGATTTTGGCGTTCCTAGAACGCTTGCAGCAGGTGACAACATTTGACGGACTGCAATCCCTCGTCGAAAGCCTGCGTGCGCTTTATCAGGTAGATAACTTTATCTATCATTCGATCAATAGTGCGGGCGAACCCTATGCGGCGCTGACTTATGATCTGGATTGGGTGGATCATTATCTGGATCAGGATTTCGGCCGGATAGATCCGGTTGTGCTGGGTTGTTACCAGCGCTTTCACCCGGTTGACTGGAAAATGCTTGACTGGTCTGGCAAAGCGGTTCGGGCGTTTATGCTTGAAGCGCATGATGCGGGCATTGGCAATCAGGGGTTTTCTATCCCGATCCGTGGGCCAAACGGGCAGTTCGCACTGTTTACCGCCAATCACCGTTGTTCTGACGGTGAATGGCAAAAATTCACTGCCGCGCATGTGCAGGACCTGATCCTGATCGCCCATTACCTGAACCAAAAAGCGCTTGAGATCGAACGCGGCACCGACCGGTTGCCGTACAAAAATCTGTCGCCGCGCGAACTGGATGCGCTGACATTGATCGGGTCGGGTCAAAATCGTGCACATGCAGCGGAAAAGCTGGCAATCTCGGAACATACGCTGCGGGTTTACCTTGAAAGTGCGCGCTTCAAGCTGGGGGCGGCTAACACGATGCATGCGGTGGCACTGGCGATGTCGCATGGCAGGATCATCGTCTGACCCCCGTTGCCGAATATTTGTGTTGGCGAACGTTAGCACCAAGTTAATTCCAGTCGCGATACGCCTCGGCCTTTAAAGGCAAAGGCGATTTCAGTGATAAGATATTTATATGCAGACCAGCTGGACCAGCTGCCTGATTTAAAGACGGCTATGTTTTTGGATCGTGCACAGCAGTTTCAGGCGCGGTTGGGGTGGCAGGTTCAGGTTGATGTCAATGGATTTGAAACCGACGAATACGACGCGATGAACCCGCTTTATGTGATCTGGCAATTGCCCGATGGCACGCATGGCGGATCGATGCGGTTTTTACCAACGACCGGACCGGTGATGGTCAACGACCATTTTGGCGATCTGACGGGCGGGGTACAAATCACCAGCCCGTTAATCTGGGAGGTGACGCGGTTTTGTGTCTCGCCCAAGGTGAAAGTGACAGGACGGGTATCGGCGGCACTGATTTTGGCCGGCGCTGAATTGGGGCAGGGCTTTCATCTGAACCACGCAGTCGGGGTGTTTGATGCGCGGATGGTGCGGATTTATCGCGCCCTGGGCTGGGCGCCGGATATAACCGGCACGCGTGGCGATGGACCAGATGCAATCAGTGTCGGGCTGTGGGATTTTCAGGCACCACCCTTTGACAAGCTGTGCGCCCGCGCTGGTCTATGCCGGGAAGTGTCACAAAACTGGTTCAGCCGGGCGTTTCAAATCTAGGTTTTGGCCAAAGGCGTCTGGTCAGGCGACGGGCTGCGTTCTATGGTTGCCGGCGACGAGTAAGGGTGGCCGATGCAGTTCTCAGATGACCAAGCCGAAGCCTATGACCGCATCGCGGCGGCCCTGCTGAAGGCGGGAGTTGATCTGGCCAATGGCACGACGTTGCCCGAGGCTGGCAGCAAGGATTTGCTGGCGGTTCTGGGCAAGGCGGGGTCGGGTAAAACCATGTTACTGGCGCATATGGTCGAGGAATTGA
Organism: Rhodobacterales bacterium UBA5972; assembly: GCA_002430125.1. Classification (GTDB taxonomy): domain Bacteria; phylum Pseudomonadota; class Alphaproteobacteria; order Rhodobacterales; family Rhodobacteraceae; genus UBA5972. The sequence goes on along the minus strand of DJBQ01000101.1, from coordinate 26,101 downwards.
CCGATGCTGGTGTCGATCTGATTTCCGGCGATTACGAAGGTAAGCGGGTCAAGGACCGGCGCACATTGGCGGTGCTGGCCCCAACCAACAAAGCGGCCAGCGTGTTGCGCAATCACGGGGTGCCGGCGACAACGATCCACCGGATATTGTACACGCCGATGTATGATCCGGAATACGAAAAGATCGCGGAATGGCTGGCAGGCAAAGGGAACCGGCCCGAGGTTGAAGGGCTGACCGATCTGGCGCTGGACCGGGCGTTTGCGTTTTATGCGATGAACAAATCCATTCCCGGCGCACTAGCGGCAGCAGGCTTGCGAGGATCGGATTTCATCATCGGCTGGACCCGGCGCGAAGACCCGCTCGATATCGGGTTTGTCGATGAAAGTTCCATGCTGGACGATCGGCAGTTCGAGGATTTGCAGCAGATTTTTTCAACCCTTGTGCTGTTTGGCGACCCGGCGCAGTTGGCCCCGGTAATGCAATCAGGCGCTATGGCATTTGATGCGATCAAGGAAAGCCGCAAGACGTATCTGCACCGTATCCACCGGCAAACGCTGGATAATCCGATCCTTGATCTGGCACATGCCCTGTCGGACCCTGACCTGACTTTTGAAGGTTTTGAGACGATGATCGAAGAATTTGCCGCCAAAGACGACCGCATTGTGGTGGCCCCACGGGTGAATTCAACGCTGATGGCGCGCTCGCCGGTTCTGGTTTGGCGCAATGCCACGCGCATCCGTCTGATACAGGCGTTTCGCAACGCTTATGGCGCGGGGGTTGATGAATTGCTGCCCGGCGAGCCGTTGATTTGCGACGGGATCGAGCTGCCGCTCAAGCACCGCAAAAAGCGGGTGGATCTTGAGGCGCGAGGCCTGATCAAAGGCGCGCAGGTGGTCTATATGGGACCCGGGCGCAAACCGGGGTTTTCGCGGCTATATGTGTTTGGCGCAGAAGACCCACAGGTGAACGCGGCGACAATTATCAAGATCGAAGCGCCGGGGCTAGAGGAACCTTTCATCCCGTTTGCCGCCCGCATGGGTGCAGCGTTTTTGCATGGGGCGGCGGTAACGATCCACAAAGCGCAGGGGTCGCAATGGGAGCAAGTGCAGGTTTTCGCGCCTGATCTTTATGCGGCCGCCCGGTCGGGTCGGGATGAGGCGGGTATCGCTTTGTGGAAACGGCTGGCTTATGTGGCGATCACCCGGGCCGAAAAACGATTGCTATGGGTGACGCGGTATATGCTGGCGAAACCGGAACAACCACTTGGCATCGAGGATTTGCGCATCGTGACCCCCAGTGAACTGAATTTGTTGCCCGAGGATCAGGGCAGCGAGGTTTAGCGCTGGATCGTTGGATTTGGTTCAGACTAGAATAGGCGCGATACAACAGACAGACAGGGCCGCAAAATGAAATGTGTTTTCGTGCAGATCAGGTGCTTTCCGGGCAAAACTTATGAGGTTGCCAACGCGATTTACGAGCGCGAAATCGTGTCGGAACTCTATTCCACCAGTGGTGATTTTGATTTGATGGCCAAGCTTTATATTCCGTCCGAGGATGATATTGGCAAGTTTATCAATGACAAGATTCTGGATATTCCGGGGATCAGCCGCTCGTTAACCACACTGACATTTCAGGCGTTTTAAGGGGGTGTTCGCATGAGCAAAAACATCATCATAACCGGCGCAAGTTCTGGTATCGGGCGGGCGACGGCGGATTGCTTTTTGGCGGCGGGTTGGACAGTGGGCCTGATCGCGCGGCGGAGTGCGGTTCTTTCGCAAGTCTTCGGAGACAACCCGGCAGCAATGCCGCTTGAATGTGACGTCTCTGACGAAGGTGCGGTTGCGGCGGCGTTTGATGCATTTGTCGCCAAGTTCGGACGATTGGATGTGTTGTTCAACAATGCGGGCCTGTTCACGCCAGCCGCATCGATTGACGAAGTGACGCTTAAAAACTGGAAAACCAGTGTGGATGTCAACTTGACTGGCAGCTTTTTATGCGCGCGCAAGGCGTTTGGATTGATGCGTGCGCAAGACCCGCAAGGCGGGCGGATCATCAATAACGGGTCGATCTCGGCCCATACGCCGCGGCCAGGATCGGTGGCTTATACCGCGACCAAACATGCGATTACCGGGTTGACCAAGTCCATCGCGCTTGATGGGCGACCTTACCGGATCAACGGCGGGCAGATTGATATTGGCAATGCGGGTACGGAAATGGTGACGGAACTGAATGCTCGTAAACTGGCGGCTGACCCTAACGCCACGCCTGATCCGGTGATGGACGTTAACCATTCTGCGCGGGCGGTTTTGCAGATGGCCGAGTTGCCGCTGGATACAAACATTCTGTTCATGACCATCATGGCATCAGAAATGGCCTTTGTCGGGCGGGGTTAAGCGCCGCCGCTTAGAGCGTTTTGCGGTTATCCTGAGGCATTTCGCGACGCGAACGCATGTGCAAGTGAGAAGGCTGTCTCGCGTTGCAAAACACCACGCGCTTCACATAAAACGCAAACCGCTCTAGTTCAGGCGTAATACCCGGAAAATTGCCGAGGCCGACCAGCCAGCGAATATCGCGATCACCAGTGATAAAATGCCGTAAACCAGCGGCCTTTCGTGGGCGAGGTTATATATCCACCGCTCCATGCCGACTTTGCGCACAGCGATGGTTGTTACAAATTCATCCACAACTTTCTGGTCACGTGTCAGGAAAATGCGGGCCTGATAATCGCCCTCGGTCAGATTGGATGGTAGCGCGATCTGGGTGTTGAACAGGGTGTCATCAATCAGTCGAACGTTGCCAAAGTTTTCGGAATATAACCCATTATTGCGGCGAACGCGGATCACGGCATCGGAAAAATCAGTCGCTTCAAGCCCTTCTTTGGCTTCACCGACATTGCGGATCATATTGCCGATGGAAATGCGATACTTAAGGTCATCGACCTGGCTGAGGACCTCGGCAAAGGGTGCGGTTGTGGCGACCGCGTAAAAGCTGGGGGCTGCATCGACATGAACCGAATCGGTGTTGACCCAAATACCATAAGCGCGGGCTTTGCGGCGCACAGTGACCGGCGACGAGGGACCGGCGACGGCGATGATGACCTGCAAGGGGCCAGCGTCGGGTGCAGGGGCTTCGCGTTTTACGGCGCCAAAGATCATGATCCCGGTGCCGTCAAAATTCGCGGTGATCGACACCAGATGTTGGCTGAGGCCGGCCACGACTTTTTCAGCCGCAAAAGCAGGGTTGGCCAGAACCAGAAAGGCAATTAGTAAACGCAGCATCAGTGTCCCCCAGCGCCAAGCGAATAAAGCTCGCCGGGTTGTAAAAGCAGATCAAGCGCCAGCTTGCCACACACTACCAGAACCAGAATGGCCAGCAGGATGCGCAATTGTTCGGCTTTCATCTTGACGCCAATCCTTGTGCCAATTTGCGCGCCGATAACGCCGCCGATCAGCAGCAGAACGGCCAGTGCCATATCAACAGTATAGTTGGTCGTGGCGTGCATTAGAGTGGTAAATCCGGTAACGAAAATGATCTGAAACAGCGAGGTGCCGATCACCACTTTTGTGGGCATACCCAGCAAATAAATCATCGCAGGCACCATGATAAAGCCACCGCCGACGCCCATGATGGCGGCCAGAACGCCAACCAGAACGCCAACCAAAACCGGAGGGATCACGCTGATATAAAGGCCTGATGTGCGGAACTTCATCTTGAAGGGCAAGCCATGCACCCAATTGTGCTGGCGACGTGGCGCTGGTCTTGCACCCGGTTTACCAGCGCGGCGGATCGAGCGCAGGCTTTCGGCGAACATCAGACTGCCAATAATGCCAAGAAAAACAACGTAACAAAGCGTGACCAGTAATTCGACCTGACCCATAGCCTTGAGGATTTTGAAGACCTGAACGCCAACCGCCGCGCCTGCCAAACCACCGACCAGCAGGACCAGTCCCATTTTGAAGTCTACGGTCTTTCGTTTCACGTGTGCCAGCACCCCGGAAAACGACGAAGCAACGATTTGGTTCGCCTCGGTTGCGACTGCGACGGCTGGTGGAATGCCGATGAAAAACAGCAGCGGCGTCATCAGAAACCCGCCACCAACCCCGAACATGCCTGACAGAATGCCGACAAGTCCGCCAAGGCCAAGCAAAAGAAATGCGTTTACCGAAACTTCGGCGATGGGAAGATAGATTTGCATGCTGTTTTCCGAAATCTGGAGTAGAAGTGCATTACATCTTTTGAATGTGTTTGTTCAGTCTATTTGCTGCGACAAATCGGAGCAAATTCAGACCTGTGACACACAAAACACTGCCAATCCCGATCAACGGGGCGGTTTCACTGGTTATTTTGCGAAAAGCGAAAAGATTTCAGTGGGCTGGAAGACCAATTCGGTCAACAATTTCAGGCTGATTCCAAGCACCATCGAGGCCAGCAGGATGCGCAGAATGTCGGCGTTCAGTTTCGCTCCGACCCGGCTGCCGATCTGCGCACCGGTCACGCCACCGATCAACAGAATAAACCCCAGTACGAAATCGACGGTATAGTTTTCAGTGGCATGCAACAGCGTGGTGAAAGACGACATGAAGGTGATCTGAAACAACGAGGTTCCAACGACCACTTTGGTTGGCATGCCAAGGATATAAATCATCGCTGGTAGCATCAAAAATCCGCCGCCAACGCCCATGATCGCCGACAACACACCAACCGCGATGCCAATCGCCAGCGGTGGCAGAACGCTGATATACATTTTCGAGGCTCTGAACCGGATGCGAAACGGCATGCCGTGCACCCAGTTGTGTTTTTTGCGTTTCGCCGGAACATAGGTGTTTGATCGACGGCGGCGATACGCGTTGACCGCTTCGATCAGCATCAGGCTGCCAACGGTCCCAAGCAGAAACACGTAACAAAGGCTGATCAACAGATCGACCTGACCAAGGGCGCTGAGCAATTTGAACAATCGCACCCCGCCGGCGGAACCGATTAACCCACCTGTCAACAGGACAATTCCCATCGGATAGTCCACAGTCTTGCGTTTCAGATGCGCCAAGAGCGCGGAAAATGACGAGGCGACGATCAAGATGCCTTGGGTGCCGACAGCGACCGCGCTGGGAATGCCGATCATGAATAAAAGCGGTGTCAAAATGAACCCGCCACCGATGCCGAACATACCTGACAGGATGCCCACAGCCATGCCGAGCCCTAACAAAAGGAACGCGTTGACCGAAATTTCGGCGATCGGAAGGTAAAATTGCATGCGCTGTTCCGTTGAAGGATGCAGTGCAGTACGCCCGTGCGGGGCCGATGTTAAGGGGGTTAACTGCGACAAATACCCCCCAATGGGGCAGATGACCTAGTCCAGATCGCGCAGATAACGGCGCAGAATGCGTTCCAGCTTGGCCGCCCCAAGGGGTGCCATGGCTTTGGTATGTTCGTGGCTGATGTTTTCGTCACTCAGGCCAGCGGCCATGTTGGTGATGGTGGAAATGGCAGCGACCTTCAGGCCAAGAAACCGCGCCAGGATCACCTCGGGGACGGTTGACATGCCGACCGCATCGCCGCCGAGAATTCGGATGGCGCGAATTTCGGCTGGCGTCTCGAAGCTGGGGCCGGAATACCATGCGTAAACGCCAGTTGCCAAAGGCAGGCCCTCGGCTTTGGCGGCGGCGGCAAGGGCTGCGCGCATATCAGGGTCATGGGCGGCTGTCATGGGGACGAACCGCGCGTCGCTGGCCTCGCCGATCAGGGGGTTCAGGCCGGAAAAGTTGATGTGATCTGACAGCAGCATCAAATCTCCCGGTTCAATATCCGGGCGCAGGCTGCCAGCCGCGTTGGTGACGATCAGGGATCCGGCCCCAAGCCCTTGCAGAACTTCAAGCGGCAGACGCATGGCGTCACTTTGGCCATTTTCGTAATAATGCGCCCGCCCGCCAAACACCGCAACGCGCACACCTTCCAGATCACCGATCACCAGCTTTGGATTGTGGCCCGACACACCGGCATGTGGAAAACCCGGCAGATCGGCATAGTCGATAGACGTGCCGGAAACCGCGTCGGCCAGATGGCCAAGACCCGACCCCAATATCAGCCCAAGCTCAACCGGATCACGCCCGGCGCGGGCGCGGATCAGCCCGACCAGATCGTCAGCGTTCCTTGACATAGGCTTCGCCTCCGGCCTTTGGCGGGATCGCTTTGCCGACGAAACCGGCCAGAATGACCACGGTCAGGATATAGGGCAGAGCTTGCATGAACTGCACGGGGATGGTGCCGATACCGGGAATTTCCAAGTTGGGAAAGCGGATGCTGATTGCCTCGAGAAAGCCAAACAACAGGCAGGCCCACATCGCGGACCACGGTTTCCATTTGGCAAAGATCAGGGCCGCAAGTGCGATAAAGCCCTTACCGGCGGTCATGTTCTTGACGAACCCCGCATTCATGCATGTGGACAGATAGGCCCCGGCGATGCCGCATAAAATGCCGGTGATAATCACTGCACGATATCGCATCCAGATCACCGAAATTCCGGCTGTGTCCACGGCCTCGGGGTTTTCGCCGACGGCGCGCAGGCGCAAGCCGAAACGGGTGTGAAACAGCAACCACCATGTGAACGGCACCGCCAGAAAGGCGATATACGAGATGATCCAGTGGCCTGACAACAGGTCGGCATAGATCGGGCCAAGATAAGGGATGCTGTGGATGCTGTCGGCAAAAGGCAGGGTGATCTCGCTGAACCGGGCGGAGCCGTTCAGTTGCGGGGTCTGGGTGCCTTGGCGAAACCAGTTGAGACCAATAAGTGCTGTGCCGCCTGCCGCCAGAAAATTGATGGCAACGCCTGAGATCAGTTGGTTGCCGCGCAGGGTGATCGAGGCAAAGCCGTGCAACAGGGCCATGACGGTTGACGCAGCAATTGCCGCCGCCAAGCCGACCCAAGCGTATCCGCTGACGGCCGCAACGGCACCGGCAAAAAAGGCTGCGACCAGCATTTTGCCTTCCAGACCGATATCAAATACCCCGGCGCGTTCGGAATAAAGGCCAGCCAGGCAGGCCAGCAGCAAGGGCGGCGTAAGGCGCAGGGTACTGTCAAGAATTTGAAGAATGGTGTTGAAATCCATCACGCGGCCCCCTTGGTGAAGCGCAGGAACAAGCGGGTGACCGGCATCCTGACAAGGTTTTCAAGTGCGCCAGTGAACAGGATCACCAAGGCCTGAATGACAAGGATCATTTCGCGGCTGACCTTGGGCATGTCGAAACTCAAGTCAAAGCCACCTTGGTAAAGCATGCCAAACAGGATGGCGGCCAGAAACACGCCCAAAGGGTGCGACCGCCCGATCAGGGCCACGGCGATGCCGATGAAACCAGCCCCTTCGACGGGATCAAGCACCAGCCTTTTGCCCTCGCCCATTACCGTGTTGATCGCCATCAGTCCGGCCAGCGAACCCGAGATGGTCATCGCAATCATGGTGATTTTGAAGCCGGAAATCCCGGCGTATCCGGCTGCACTTTCGCTGTGACCGAACGCCCGAATTTCATAGCCAAGCCGTGATTTCCAGATCAGAATCCACACGCCGAAACAGGCAGCAATCGCCAGCAGAAAACTGATGTTGATCGGCGAGCGTGGAAAATCAACGCCAATCCAGCCCAACATTTCCTTGGCTGTGGGCAAAACGGAACCCGGCACGAAGGCGCGAGTTTGCGGGGACATCGACCCGGGATCTTTGATGACATTGACCAGCATATAAACCAGCAAGGCGGCAGCGATATAGTTGAACATGATCGTGGTAATCACGATGTGACTGCCACGTTTGGATTGCAGATAGGCCGGAATTGCAGCCCAGATACCCGCAAACAGAGCCGCACCAATAATCGCCGCAGGCAGGGCCAGCGACCAATGTGGCCAATCCACATACATGCAGACAAAGGCGACGCCCAGACCGGCCACACCCGCCTGACCTTCGCCGCCGATATTAAACAGGCGCGCGTGGAAGGCCACGGCGACCGCAAGGCCGGTAAAGATAAAGTTGGTCGCGTAATACAGCGTATAACCAATCGCGCGCGGGCTGCCGAGGCTGCCTTTCAGCATGATGCCCATCGCTTTGATCGGGTCTTCGCCGATGAACAGCACCACCAGGCCAGACACAAAAAACGCCAGCAACACGTTCAGAAACGGGATCAGGGCGTAGTCGGCCCATTTGGGAAGTTTTCCCATCAGGCAGCCCCTTCCATCATGCCAGCCATCAGCAGGCCCAGTTCTTTTTCGTCGGTTTCTGCGGTGATCCGTTCACCGGCAATATGGCCGTCAAACATCACGGCAACCCGGTCCGTGAGCGACAGGATTTCGTCAAGTTCCACGCTGACCAGCAGGATCGCTTTGCCCGCGTCACGCAGGGCGACAATTTGCTGGTGGATGAATTCAATCGCGCCAATATCAACTCCGCGCGTCGGCTGGCCGATCAGCAGAATATCGGGGTTGTGTTCAATCTCGCGGGCCAGAACGATCTTTTGTTGGTTGCCGCCGGAAAAGCTTTGGGCATTCAGGCGCGGATTGGGGGGGCGGATGTCAAACCGTTCCATCTTGCCGATGGTGTCGTCGAGCATTGCCGCCTGATCCATCAAGCCGCCAGCGCGGATATATTTCGGTTCGTGATGATAGCCAAAGGCCATGTTCTCCCAAGCGGCGAAATCCATGATCAGGCCCAGATGGTTACGGTCTTCGGGTACATGTGAAATTCCGGCTTCGCGGCGGTGGCGACCTTGGGCGGCTGAGGCGATGTTAATTGCGGTCCCGCGCACTTTGACCGATCCGGTCGCCCGGCCAAAACCACCTAAGACCTCTAATAATTCCGACTGGCCATTACCTGCAACACCAGCAATGCCAAGGATTTCACCGGCTTTGACCTGAAACGATATGCCTTTCAGACGCACGACACCTTTGGAGTCGGTGACGCGCAGGTCGTTGACTTCGAGCACCACGTCACCTGCAACGGCCGGCTTTTTATCAACCCGCAACAGGACTTTGCGCCCAACCATCAATTCTGCCAGTTCGGCCGGGTTGGTATCGGTGGTGTGGACCGTCGCTGTCATTTGACCGCGACGCATCACTGAAACGGTGTCTGTGACATTCATGATTTCGCGCAGTTTATGGGTAATCATGATGATGGTTTTGCCCTGATCGCGCAGGTTTCGCAGGATGCGGAACAGATGATCCGCCTCGGAGGGGGTCAGCACGCCGGTGGGTTCGTCCAAAATCAGGATATCGGCTTGGCGGTACAACGCCTTGAGGATTTCGACCCGCTGCTGAAAGCCCACCGACAGAGTTTCGATGACAGCGTCGGGATCAACTTCCAGTTCGTATTCGCGTGCCAGTTCCACCAGCAGGGCGCGGGCTTTGGCCAATGAGGGGCCAAGGCGTTGGCCTTCTTCGGCACCCAGAACGACGTTTTCCAGAACCGTAAAGTTTTCCACCAGCTTGAAATGTTGGTGCACCATCCCGATGCCAGCCGCGATAGCCGCCTGACTGTCAGGGATAAGTGTTTGTTTTCCGTTGATAAAAATCTGGCCGGAATCGGCCTTGTAAAACCCGTACAGGATAGACATCAGAGTTGATTTGCCAGCGCCATTTTCGCCGACAATCCCGTGGATCGAACCCCGGCGCACCGAGATCGAGATATCTTTGTTTGCTTGCACGGGCCCGAAGCTTTTGGAAATTCCCTTAAGCTCGATGGCCGGGGCGACAGTTTCCTGCCGCCCCATGCTGTTTTGATCCGTCACGAAATCCGGCCTTACATAACCGGGCAGGCGTTGTCGGACATATAGTCATGCACCATTATTTTACCGGCGATGATGTCGGCTTTGGCAGCTTCGACTTTTGCGACCATATCGGCAGATACCAGTGCGGCATTGTTGCTGTCCATCGCATAGCCAACGCCGTCAGTGGCAAGACCAAGCACGTTAAAGCCAGACGTCCATGTGCCACCGTCCGAGCCGTCTTTGAACGCGTTATAAACCGCAACATCGACGCGTTTCAGCATCGAGGTCAGAACGTGACCCGGGAACATATAGTTCTGGTTGCTGTCCACGCCGATACCCAGTTTGCCAGCATCCGCTGCGGCTTGCAGAACACCACGGCCAGTACCGCCTGCGGCGTGATAAACAACATCAGCGCCCTGGTCGATTTGCGCGCGAGTCAGTTCGCCGCCTTTAACCGGATCGTTCCATGCGGTGTAGGTTGTGCCGGTCATGTTCTGAAACACGGTCGCGCCGGGATTAACCGCCTTGACGCCTTGCACATACCCACAGGCGAATTTGCGGATGAGGGGAATGTCCATGCCGCCGACAAATCCGACTTTGCCGGTTTTGCTGGCCATCGCGGCCAACATACCCACAAGGTACGAACCTTCGTGTTCGTTAAAGATCACCGACCGCACGTTTGGCTTGTCGACCACCATGTCAACGATGGCGAAATGTGTGTCAGGGAAATCGACCGCGACGGTTTCCAACGCGGTGGCATAAGAAAAGCCAACCACGATGATCGGGTTATTGCCTGCCTCGGCGAAACGGCGCAGCGCCTGTTCACGCTGAGCTTCGGATTGCAGTTCGATCTCGCGATACGTGCCCCCGGAATCCTTGGCCCATCTTTCAGCGCCCTCAAAGGCGGCTTCGTTGAAGGATTTGTCGAATTTGCCGCCAAGGTCAAAGATGATGGCGGGATCGGCCAATGCAGCGCCTGCTGTCAAAGCAAGGGCGCTGGCAGTGCCGAGAATGGTTTTCATGAATGTCATAGTGGTCTCCCGTTGATGATTCTTTTTCGAAAGTGCGTTGCTTTCGCAGCGAAAGCATATGCAGCCCTAAGATCAGTCTAGATCATGTCCAATAAAGACAGAAGCAGCCAAATACGGTCAACACATTATTTACCAAATGTTCAAAAAAT
>DJBQ01000101.1:12051-15022 GCA_002430125.1 Rhodobacterales bacterium UBA5972 | reverse complement strand
GCGGTTGGAACGTAGGGTCAGCCTGTGGATAAGTCCATTGTCAGGACAAGTGCCGAGACTTTTCGCCCGTTGGTGCTGTCATAATAGTCTTTACGGTATCCGGCGCTGGTATAGCCCGCCGCGTGATACAGAGCGACCGCGGCGGTGTTGTTTTCGGCAACCTCCAGAAATATCTGTTGGATTTTGGCGGCGCGCATACGGGATTCGGTGTCGGTTAACAACGCAAGAGCATGGCCCTTACGGCGGCTTTCCGGCGCGACTGCGAGGGTCAGGATTTCGGCCTCGGGACCGGCGGTTCGGCCCAACAGGAAGCCACCGGAATTGGTGCATAAGAACGTGGCAGGGCTGGCCAGCATGTCGCGAAATTCGGTCGCACTCCACGGGCGGGGTACCGTGAAGCATCTGGCATGCAGAGTGGCGAGGTCTTCGGGCGTCATGCAAAAATGACCGGTGGCGGGTCAGAAGACGGTGCTGCGTCAGGCAGGCGGACATAAAGTGGCGCGGGACGCGGTTGATCGGTGCCAAGCTTGGTGATTGCCACAAGGCCCAGTGCTACGGGCAGATCGTAAAGCGGCGTGGCTGCTTGGCCGCCGGTCTGGCGCGCGAAGTCACCGGCACTTGCGCCGACGCAGGTGGCGTTGGCGATTTGAAAGCCGGGCGGAAGAGCGACGTTGTCGATGATCGCAGTTGTCGCTGGTCTGTCGTGGTCCTGCAACTGCGCGAATGTTTGCCCGCGCCGGGCGTCGATTGTCGCAATAACCGGGCGCGGCAGGTCATAGGCCAAGGCGTCAAATGTCGAAACACCGATGGCTGGAATGCCAAGTGACAGTGCAAGACCACGTGCCGCAGAAACCGAAATGCGAATGCCGGTGAAGTTGCCGGGGCCGGTTCCAACGGCAATAGCGGTCAAGTCTGACCAGTCTTTATTTGCAGATTTCAGCAGGTCTTGCAGCAGCCCGAACAGCCGTTCAGCCTGACCTTTGGCCATGTCTTCGGTGCGGGCGGCCAAAACCCGGTCGCCCAACAACAAAGCGGCCGCGCAATGCGCGGCCGATGTATCGAAAGCCAGAATTAAGGGGTCAGGCGGCAACCGGCCGAACCTCGGTCACTTCGGGGATATAATGGCGCAACAGGTTTTCGATGCCCATTTTCAGCGTCATGGTGGACGACGGGCAACCGGCGCAAGCGCCTTTCATATGCAGATAAACGATGCCGCGATCAAAGCCGTGAAAGGTGATGTCGCCGCCATCTTGTGCCACAGCAGGGCGAACGCGGGTATCAAGCAATTCCTTGATCTGGTTCACAATCTCACTGTCAGCACCTTCGTGCGCCGTGTGACCGTCTTGCTGTTCGCCAGCCTCAATCACCGGTTGGCCGGATTGGTAATGTTCCATGATCGCGCCAAGGATCGACGGCTTCAGGTGGTTCCATTCCAGATCGTCCAACTTTGTGACGGTTACGAAATCCATGCCGAAAAACACGCCGGTCACGCCATCAACTGCGAACAGACGTTTGGCCATCGGCGAGGTGCCAGCGGTTTCAGCCGACGGAAAATCAGCGGTGCCCATTTCCAGCACAGTTTGCCCCGGCAGAAACTTGAGGGTGGCCGGATTTGGTGTGGCTTCGGTTTGAATGAACATGATTTATCCTTTCGGTTGCTATCAGGATATGTCGTTCCTTAGCAATTTTGTCAAGTACTTTAGAAGGATTCTAAGTCTTGGGCAATGCGCCGATCAGGTGACTGCAATGATCGCTTCTTTACTCATGCCGCCGGGCACAATTGTCACCGGTATCGGCAAAGATCCGGCTTGGCGCATCATGTGTGTCACAAGTGGACCGGGGCCGTCTTTGCCGGTGCCCGCACCCAGAACCAGCACGCCAATTTCTGGCGTGTCCTGTATATAGTCGATAATCTCAAGCTCGGTTTTGCCTTCGCGGATCACTAATTCCGGCATAATACCTTCTTTTTCCTGCATTCTTTTGGAAAAAACTTCGAAATGTGCCTCGATACGTTCACGGGCTTCTTCGCGCATGATGTCGGCGACACCGATCCAGTGATTGAATTCATCAGGTGGAATTATGGCGATAATGGTGACACCAGCACCGGTATTGGCGGCTCTGAGGGCTGCGAACCGCATCGCGTTAAGACATTCGGTTGTATTGTCCAGAACGACAAGAAACTTGCGCATGGGGATCCTTTCAGGATGCAGTCGCGAAATAATCGCTGAACTTGGCGCGGGACGCAAGCACCGCTGCGGCGCTTGCGACATGACGTCAGTTTACTGTCGGATTACCCTTTGGTGGAATGCGCCCAATCCCAATAAAGCTCGCGCGCCAGTTTGGAGACCGGGCCTTGCTGGTAACTGGTTTGGTCAAAGGCCGTAACCGGGGTGATTTTGGTCATGTTGCCCGACAGAAACACTTCGTCAGCTTGGCGGAAATCGTCAAAGGACAAAACCGTCTCATGGACGGTTTTCCCGGCCTCGCGTAGCAATTTGATGTGGCGCGCCCGAGTGATGCCAGCGAGAAAGGTGCCATTGGCGGCGGGGGTGAAAACCTCGCCATCCTTGGCCATGAACACATTGGCCGAGGCTGATTCCGCCACATTGCCAATCGCATCGGCGACCAGCGCATTGCCAAAACCCTTGGCGGCGGCTTCTTTCAGCATGCGCGCATTGTTGGGATAAAGACAGCCCGCTTTGGCGTTGACCACGCTGTCGGCCAGAATCGGGCGGTGATACTGGGTTGTGGTCAGGGTGGTGGCGGCGGTTGGCAGAGACATTGCCGCCTCTTCCAGACAGACGCAAAAGCCGGTCTCGTCGGGCATTGGAACGATCCCGGCAAGGCCTGAATCGATGCCCCAATACATTGGGCGAATGTAGACGGCGGCATTTTTATCGAACAGTTTCAAGCCTTCGATCACGATGTCGAAAATCTGCTGTGGCGTGTGGTTGGGGGTGATCCCCAACGC
>DJBQ01000101.1:912-11913 GCA_002430125.1 Rhodobacterales bacterium UBA5972 | reverse complement strand
GTTGGGGGTGATCCCCAACGCATTGGCCGATCGGTTCACGCGCTGGCAATGTGCCATCAGGTCGGGCGTTAAGCCTTCGAAATACCGCGCACCGTCAAACACGGTCGAGCCAAGCCAAGCGCCGTGATCGGCGGCGCGCATGATCGGCACATTGCCGTTATGCCACGTCCCTTCGAAATAAGTGCGGATATTGCTGCTGAACGCCATGATAAACCCCGGATGATTTCGAGGTATCTAAGCACCAGAATCAAACAAGGTCAAGAAGTCTGCCCTAAAATTGGCGCGAGCGAACCATACCGATGATTTCATAGGTCTGCGCGAGAATCGGATCGGCGATAGCCGCGGCGCGGTCGGCACCGTCGCCCAGCAGGCGGTCAATCTCGGCCGGGTCGGCCATCAGGCGGGCCATTTCGGAGCTGATCGGCGACAATTGCGAAACCGCCAGATCGGCGAGGGCCGGTTTGAACTGGCCAAACTGCATGCCGGCGTGATCGGCGATGACCTTTTCGGCGCTGTCACCCGACAGGCCAGCATAGATATTCACCAGATTGCGCGCCTCGGGGCGGCCATCGAGGTCCTTGAGGTTGTCAGGCAGCGGCAGCGGGTCGGTTTTGGCCTTGCGGAACTTTTTTGCGATAGTGTCGGCGTCATCTGTCAGGTTGATCCGGCTTTGATCGGAGGGATCGGATTTTGACATTTTCTTGGTGCCATCCCGCAGGCTCATCACCCGTGTGGCGGCGCCTTCGATCACGGGTTCCGTCATCGGGAAAAAGTTGACGCCATAGTCGCTGTTGAATTTCTGCGCGATGTCCCGCGTTAGTTCCAGATGCTGCTTTTGATCCTCGCCTACAGGCACGTGGGTCGCGTGATAGACAAGGATATCGGCGGCCATCAGGTTGGGATAGGCGAACAGGCCGACAGATACGTTTTCGCTGTTTTTGCCGGCCTTATCTTTGAACTGGGTCATCCGGCTGAGCCAACCCATGCGGGCGACACAGTTAAACACCCAGCCAAGTTGCGCGTGGGCGGAAACCTGTGACTGGTTGAACAGGATCGATTTCTTTGGGTCTAGTCCCGAGGCGATAAACCCGGCGGCCAGTTCGCGCGTGGCGCGGCGCAAATCAGCCGGTTCCTGCCATGTCGAGATCGCGTGAAGATCGACCATGCAATAAATGGTCTCGATCCCGGATTCCTGCATTTCAACGAACCGCTTGACCGCACCCAGATAATTCCCAAGCGTCAGATTGCCGGTGGGCTGGATGCCGGAAAAGACGCGCGGTGTGTGGACCACCTCGGTCATGGCTGTCTCCTGTCTGGACTAAAACATTGGCGTGCCTTATCGCTTGCAGCCCTAAAGGCGTCAACAACGGAAACTGCCAAATGTTTAACGAAGACCAGAATGCCTCGCCCATTAACCATGTCCCGGCCGTTGTTGTGCTGGTCTGTATGGTCATCGGTGCGGTCGAGTTGGTGCTGCAAGCGGGCGAATATGGCTTGATCGGTGGCCAAAATGCGGTTGGCTGGCGTTTGGTCGCGGTCACGGATTACGGGTTTTTCAATCAGGTTTTAAGCTGGATGCTGGAAAACAGGAAATTTCCGGCCGAAGAAATGCTGCGATTTTTCAGCTATCCGTTCATCCATGCCAGTTTTAGCAGTGTGATATTTGCCTTTGTTCTGGTCCTTGCAATGGGCAAAATGGTGGCCGAAGTTTTTTCGCAAGCAGCCTTTTTGGTGATTTTCTTCGCCAGTTCGATTGTTGGTGCGCTGGTCTATGAGGCGGTTCTGGATACGCGGGTGCCGTTGATCGGGGCATATCCGGCAGCTTATGGGTTGATCGGCGCGTGGACGTTTATCATGTGGATCCGGGCGCGCCATGACGGCACAAATCAATGGCGGGCTTTCAACCTGATCGGGGTTCTGGTGTTACTCCAACTGTTTTTCGGACAGGTTTTTGGCGGCGGTTTTGGTTGGGTCTCTGAACTTGGCGGGTTTGTCACCGGATTTGCATTGTCGTTTCTACTGGCACCGGGCGCACGGGCACGGTTTCGGCATTGGCTTGAGGCGCTTCGGCGGCGTTAGGTTTTCCGCCGCATCGCGGATTTGAAATCACTGGGCCGGATTGCACCAAAGGCGAAAACGGCGGCAAAGTAGATAACAACCCCTGCAAAGACCAAAGCCACTAATGCAGCATACCGCAAGCCCGGTGCGGTAAACCAAGGGGTCAGCCAAGTCGACACTCCCCAAAGGGCCGCGCCCATGACCAAATTCGCCGCCAGTAACCGGGGTAAAGCGCGTTTCAGACGGGTGTCCATCTGGGCGGCGGCGCCCATCTTGCGCGACCCTGCCCAGAGCATTGCAACCATGACCCAGCCGGCCGTACTGGTGCCTATTGCAGCGGCGAGGAAGCCGAATTTGTAGGATAATCCGATCGCCAGACCGGCGTTCACAAACAGGTTCCACAGCGCGTAATAAAACGGGGTTTTGGTGTCGCCACGGGCAAAAAACAGCGGTTGCAGGACTTTTTGCAGGACAAACGCAGGCAAACCCAGGCCGTAGATTGCCAAGGCTAGTGCTGTCATAGCTGCGTCATTTGCATCAAACGCGCCGCGTTGGAACAAGACCGACACCAACGGTAGCGGGATCACCATCAGGGCCACGGCCGACGGTAAGGTCAGAACCAGTGAAAACTCGGCGGCGCGATTGACCGCGGATTGTCCACCATCGGCGTCGCCAGCCTGCAATCGGCGCGACAGGTCCGGCAGTAAGACCACGCCTATTGCGATGCCGACCACGCCCAGTGGCAATTGATACAGGCGGTCTGCGTAGTTCAGCCAAGCGATTGCCCCGTCAAAGAAACTGGCAACCTGGCGTCCGATCAACAGGTTGATCTGAACAACGCCGCTGGCCATGGCAGCAGGGGCGGCGATCAGCGCAAGTTTTTTCAATTCAGGCGTCATGCGCGGCAAGCGCAGGTTAAGGGTCAGCCCCTCGCGTTTTGCGGCGATCCAGACGAACGCAAGTTGCGCGATACCGGCAACCGGAACTGTCCAGACCAGTGTTTGGCCAATGTCCCAGCCAAGGTAATCGGCGGCCAGAAGCGCGCTGATGAACAGGATGTTCAACAGCACTGGTGCGGCGGCGGCCACCCAGAAACGGCCCATAGCGTTCAGTGCGCCGCTGATCAGGGCGGCGGCGGAAATGAACAGGATATAGGGAAATGTGACGCGGCCAAAATCAACCGCCATGTCAAATCGACTGTCGGCGGCAAAGCCACTGGCCATGGCCAGAACCAGCCACGGCATGCACAATTGCGAAAGCAACGTGAGCACCAGAACCACGGTGACAAGACCGGAAAGGGCGTCGCGGGCGAAATCCCGGGCTTCGGTTGCGTCAGTTTCAAGCTTTTTGGCGAACATCGGGATGAAGGCCATGTTAAAGGCGCCCTCAGCGAAGAAGCGGCGAAACAGGTTGGGCAGGCTGAAGGCAACAAGAAATGCCTCGGCTACCGGGCCTGCGCCCAGAAATCCGGCGATCAGGATGTCGCGTGCAAATCCGGCGATGCGGCTAAGGAGTGTCCAGCCGCCAACAGTAAAAAAACCCGAAATCAGGCGGATTGGGCGGGTCACGTCATTGCCCCTTCGGTGCCACGCTCGATGGCGTCGGTCAGTTTACGCTGCAGGGCGTCGCGCTTGGATTGGCTGTGCAGTTTCAACCCAAACATGTCTTTGACATAAAACACGTCCACCGCCTGCACACCGTAGGTGGCGATGACAGCGGAGGCGATATAGATATTGCTGGCGGAAATCGTGCGGGTCAGATCATAAAGCAGGCCAGGGCGATCACGGGTATCAACCTCGATAATCGTGTAGATTTCCGAACCTTCATTATCAAACGTGATCTCGGTTGGGACAATGAAATCGCGCTCGCGCTTTTTGAATTTGTCGCGGTCTTTCAGCGCGTCGCGTGCAACAATTTCACCGCGCAACGCCTTATCGACCATCACTGATAACCGCTTGAGACGGGAGGTTTCAAACGGTCGTCCGTTCACATCCTGAAGCCAGAATACCGGCGTCGCATAGCCGTCAGACGAGGTGTAGGTCTTGGCGTCCACTACGTTTGCGCCAACCAATGCCAAGGCGCCTGCAAGCCGCGAAAAGATACCGGGGTGGTCTTCCAATGCGAAACAGGCGCGTGTGGCGTCGCGGTCAACGTCTTGCTTGAAATCCGAAGCGATGGTGCCGGGCTTCAACTGATCCAGCAATTTGGCAAAAATGATCTGGGTTTCGGTATCAAGCCCCTGCCAGTAAGGATCGTAATGGCGCTGCAATTCAACCTTAAGCTTGGCCTTGGACCAATCCTTTAGGCCAGCAATCAGGGCATTGCGCGCCTCGTCCACGCGGCGGGTTTGTGATCCATCGTCAACGCCAGTTGTCAGGGCTGATCGTGTGGCGTGATAAAGGTCGCGCAACAATTGCGCTTTCCAGTTGTTCCATGTGCCGGGGCCAACGCCGCGAATGTCACAGACGGTCAGAACAGTCAGCAGTTTCAGGCGGGTGCGGCTGCCAACCACGCGGGCAAAATCGCGGACTGTCCTTGGATCGCTAAGGTCGCGTTTTTGTGCCACATCGGACATCAGCAGATGATTGCGCACGAGCCAGACAACGGTTTCGGTTTCGGCTTTGTTAAGCCCAAGGCGCGGGCAGATTTTGGCGGCAATTTCAGCCCCCAGCACTGAATGATCCTGTTTGCGCCCCTTGCCGATATCATGCAGCAACAAAGCCACAAACAAGACCTTGCGGTTGACGCCTTTCTTAAGGATGCCCGAGGCGACCGGCAGGTCTTCGACCAGATCGCCGTGTTCGATCTGACTGAGGGTCGAAATGCATTGGATCGTATGTTCGTCCACGGTGTAGTGATGGTACATGTTGAACTGCATCATCGCCACGATTGGCTGAAATTCCGGCATAAAGGCCGCCAGCACGCCAAGCTCGTTCAATCGTCTGAGGCCGCGTTCCGGATTGCCGTAATCCAGCAGCATATCCAGAAATATCCGGTTGGCCTCGGGATTGTTCTGAACGCTGGCGTCTAACCGGTGCAAATTCGCAGTAACAAGGCGCATCGCGTCGGGGTGGATCAGGTATCCAGTCCGCAAGCCTTCGGCAAAAACCTTAAGAAGGTTCAGTGGTTCTTTCAGAAATGCGGTTTCATTGCTGATGACAAGCCGGCCACCCTGAAGGGCGTAACCGGAAGACAGACGGGTTCTGATCCGGCGTCGGGCATATTGCAGCAATTCACCAACACGCGGCGGGCGTTTAACATGGCGCGCCTCAAGAGCAGTTAGAAAGATCCGGGTCAGTTCGCCGACCAAAGTTGCCTGACGGAAATAGTCCTGCATAAAATGTTCAACGGCGCGCCGGTCTTCGGTATCGGCATAACCAAGCGCGCGGGCAACTTCGACCTGGGTGTCAAAGGTCAGATGTTCCGTGGCGCGGCGGGAAATCAGATGCAGATGGCAACGCACTGTCCATAAGAATTCCTCGGCCTTGGAGAAAACGTCAAACTCGGCTTGCGAAAACATACCAAGGCCAACCAATTCACGCGGTTGTTGCACCCGGTGCAGGTACTTCGCGATCCAGAACAGACTTTGCAGATCGCGCAGACCGCCTTTGCCTTCTTTCACATTGGGTTCGACCATATAGCGCTGGCCGCCCTGCTTCTTATGGCGTTGGGCGCGTTCTTCCAGTTTGGCTTCGATGAAATCCGAGCCGGTATCTTTGAACAAATCAGACCATAGTTTTTGGTCAAGCCTGTCGGCAAGGGCCTTGTCACCCAGCAGATACCGACTTTCAAGGAGTGAGGTTCTGATGGTGTAATCTTCGCGTCCCAACGTGATGCAGTCGGCAACCGTGCGGGTTGCGTGGCCGACCTTTAGTTTGAGATCCCAAAAGATGTAAAGCATGGCTTCAACCACACTTTCGGCCCAAGGCGCGCGCTTGGTTGGGATCAGAAACAGCAGATCAATATCCGAATATGGCGCCATTTCGCCACGGCCATAGCCACCAACGGCGATCACAGCGAATTTTTCGAGGCGGTTTGGGTTGGCCGGAATGATATGGGTCGTGACGATGCGCAAAATCTCGGCAACGACGCAATCAGTTAAATAGGTGTAAGACCGTATCACTTGCCGCGTGGCATGTGGCTTTGCTTTGTAGGTCGTGCCAATTAACGCAAAACCGGTTTTGTAGGCCTCTGACAGCCGGGCAATCGCAAGCGCGCGGTTTTTGGCAGGACCATTTGCGTCGCTGATATCTTTGTCGATAGCTGCGGCAACGACGGTTTTGTCAAATACCTGTCCAGGCGGACAAATCAGGCCGTTTTCGGTTGGGTCCATTTGATCCAGCGCTTGGCGATCAGAAACCGGCACTGTCGAAACTTCTGGGTGCAGGGTCGATGACTTTGACTTGATTGGCTTCAATCTCGACGACCGCCATTGCGCGTTCGTTGGTGCCGTCGTCGCGCAGGCGGAACACGCCGTTCACCCCGGCAAAGCCCGACCTTTGGGTCAGATTGGCACGCGACAGGGCGTCGGAATCGCCGCCGGCAATCAACGCGCCGACAGCGGCAACCGCATCATAGGCAAGGCCCGCCAAAGGATGTGGCGCACGACCATAAGCGGCGGTGTAACGTTCTTTAAAGCTACCGGAAAGCGACGGATCAGGCAGCGCAAACCAGCCGCCTTGCAGACCGGACAGCGATAGCGTTTGGGTTGGAATATCCCAACGTGTCAGGCCCATGAATTTGATGACTTTCGGATCAACGCCGTTTTCCGGTAGCAATTCAGCCAAAATCGGCAGCGCCCCGGCCGGGCCGCTTTCAAACATGATCGCCGTGGTTTTGGTATCTTTGACTTGTTGCGCGATATCGCGAACAGCGGAAATGACTCCTTGTTGCGAAAATTCGTAACTGGCAGAACCAGTGAAATTTACACCGTTATTTGCCGCAGCCGCCTGAACCGCGTCGCGACCGATCTGGCCGTCAGTGGTATTGGCGTGAACAACCAAAACATCGGCAAATCCACGAGATTTAGCGTAACCGATCAGGCGGTTCGCAGTGTTTTCAAACGTATGTCCCAGCACAAAAACATTGCCCCCGGCGATCTGGGAATTGTTAGAGAAACTTAACACGCTTAAACCACGGCCGGAAACCGCTGAACCAGCAGCATTTGCGGCCTCTGCAAAAACCGGACCAAGAATAATTTTGGCCCCTTCATTGGCGGCTTTGGTGGCGGCAACGCTTGCCCCGGCAGCCGTACCGGATGTTGGGTAGACCCTGAGTTCAATCTTTACGTCACCCAGATCGGTGACGGCCAGTTGTGCTGCGTTTTGCAGGCTGGTGGCCAGAATGTCATTGGTGCTTTCGCCAGACCCAAACGGGATCAGCAGGGCAACCGGAACCGGTGCCGAGGTGTTGACAAATGGGCCGCCACCGCCACCCACGTCCAGTTCGCAAGCAGAAAGCCACAACAGGCTGAGAAGGATCAAAACATATCGTATAGGGCGCAGAGTTTGCGAGAGTACGGATAACATTGGCGATCGCTCCTGAGTGTCTGGTCAGCCGGGTCTTATTCGTGCAAAAACCTAAAGAACTGAAGGACGCAAGTAAACGTACTGTGTAATGAAAGGTGCGATTGTTGGCAAACAATGCCCAAACTCTGCCGAGTGGCCTTTATTTTGTGGCCACACCGATTGGTGCGGCACGCGATATCACCCTGCGTGGGCTGGATATCTTACGCGATGCTGATGTGCTGGCGGCCGAAGACACCAGAAATACCCGGCATTTGCTGGATATTCACGGCGTGACCCTGAACGGGCGGCCACTGATTCCCTATCACGATCACAACGGACCAGTGCAGCGGCCGCGCCTGATGGCGATGATAGCCGAGGGGAAATCGGTGGCTTATGTGTCGGATGCCGGAACGCCCTTGATTGCCGATCCGGGTTTTGCGCTGGCCCGCGCAGCGATTGCAGGGGGGTTCAAGGTTATAACCGCCCCGGGGGCCTCGGCCCTGTTGGCGGCGTTGACGGTTGCCGGTTTGCCGACAGACCGGTTTTTCTTTGGCGGGTTTTTGCCGCCAAAATCTGCCGCTCGGCAGAAGGCGTTGACGGAGTTGGCAACCGTGCCCGGCAGTCTGGTGTTCTACGAAAGCCCGAAACGCGTTGGCAAAATGTTAACGGATTTGGTGCAAGTCTTGGGCGGTGACAGGCAGGCCGCAGTTTGCCGCGAGTTGACCAAAAAGTTCGAAGAGGTTCGGCGGGGGGCGTTGGCGGATCTTGCCGGGCAATATGCTGATGAAACACCCAAAGGCGAAATTGTGGTTGTTGTCGGCCCATCGCCGGAACGGCCAATGGATGGCGATATGTTGACGACGTTGCTGACAACCGCTTTGGCGGAACAATCCTCGTTAAAAGACGCAGTCGCGGCTGTGGTCGCAACAACCGGGTTGCCGCGAAAACAGGTTTATCAGGCGGCTTTGGAGATTGAAGGTGAAAAATGACCGGCGCGGTTTCCTATCACAGTGGTATCGCTGCAGAGGCGGCCGTTGCACGGTTTTATGAACAACATGGTCACGTGATTGCGGCGCGGCGCTGGCGTTCGGCGGCTGGTGAAATTGATCTGATCGCACGTAAAAACGGTGGGGTCGTGTTCATTGAAGTCAAGAAAAGCCGCAGTTTGGATCATGCGGCCAGTGCATTGAGCAATCGGCAAATCGCGCGGATTTACAGCTCGGCGGCGATTTTTCTGGACGGTGAACCGCGCGGGCAAGACAGCGACGCACGGTTTGATGTGGCACTTGTTGATGGCCGCGGGGGCATAAGCATCATTGAAAACGCGATTTCGGCGTGATCCTGTTGCAACCTGCGTCGGGTTGGACCAAATAGAAGGGCATAACTGAACAAAAGGTCTGCCCCAATGTCGCTTAAAGTTGCCATCCAGATGGACCCGATTGATGCCATCAACATCAACGCCGACAGTTCGTTTCGCATCGCCGAAGAGGCGCAGGCGCGTGGGCATTCGCTGTTTTACTATACTCCCGACAAGCTGGCTTATCAGCAGGGGCGCGTAACGGCAAAAGGCTGGCCGCTGACAGTTCGCCGCGAAGTGGGTAACCATTTCAGCCTTGGCGAGTATCAGGAAATCGATCTGGCCTCCCAGGACGTTGTCTGGCTTCGGCAAGACCCGCCCTTTGACATGGGCTATATCACAACCACCCATATTCTCGATATGATCCACCCAAAAACGCTGGTGGTGAATGATCCGACATGGGTGCGAAATTATCCGGAAAAGCTGTTGGTGCTGCAATTCCCCGATCTGACGCCGCCAACAACCATCGCGCGTGATCTGGATACCCTGAAAGCGTTCAAGCATCAGCATGGTGATATCATTCTTAAGCCGCTTTATGGCAATGGCGGGGCCGGGGTGTTCCGGCTTGATCCGAACGACCGCAATCTGAACTCGCTTTACGAAATGTTTGCCGGGATCAATCGCGAACCGCTGATAGCGCAGAAATTCCTGCCGGACGTGGCGCTGGGCGACAAGCGCATTATTCTGGTGGACGGCGAGGCGGTTGGTGCGATCAATCGGGTGCCTGCGGCCGGCGAAACGCGCTCGAATATGCATGTCGGCGGGCGGCCGGAAAAGGTCGGACTGACGGACCGTGATCTTGAGATTTGCGCCCGGATCGGGCCGCTTTTACGCGAAAAGGGCCAGATTTTCGTTGGCATTGACGTGATCGGTGGCAGCCTGACCGAGATTAACGTGACATCCCCCACCGGCATTCAGGAGTTGGAGCGGTTTGATGGCGTCAATATCGCCGAAAAAATCTGGCAGGCGATCGAAAAACGGCGGGGCGTGTGATCCATTTTTCCGCTGTCAGTTCTGAATATTTGTCTAAAGGTAGTTGAGAAACGACATCTTCGCGGCGTGGTTGAGCCGCAAATAATGCGGGCGCGGTTCGAGTTTCAGGCGAGGTTACTGTTTCAGGCTACGCCGTTTACCACCTTGTTGCCGGTGCATCTGGATGCTGCAGGCACCTTGCCCGCGCTATGGGTAACGGCCAAAAATGCCAATCTCGAAAAGGTGATCCTGTATTTGCATGGCGGCGGGTACTTCTTTGGCTCTCCCAGCACGCATGCAGCCATGCTGGCGCGTTTGTCGGAAATGAGCGGCATGTCCTGCCTGCTGCCGGAATACCGAAAAGCACCTGAACATCAGTTTCCGGGGGCGGTTGACGACGCGGTCGCGGCCTATAAGTATTTGCTGGATCGCGGGTATGCGCCCGAAAACATAGCTCTTGGTGGTGACAGCGCCGGGGGCGGTTTGGCCTTTGGCTTGCTGCACGTGATTTGCAGCCAGAACCTGCCGCGACCGGGGGCGATTTTCGGGCTTTCACCTTGGTCGGATTTGACCCTGTCCGGCGAAACTCTGCGCAGCAATGCCAAGGCCGAGGCGATTTTGCCGGTTGAACGCCTGCCGGAAACGGTTGCTGAATATTTGGGGGCTGCGGACCCGAGCGACCCAAGAGCTTCACCGTTATTAGGCGATTTTACCGGTGCGCCGCCGGTGTTGATTCAAGTCGGCGATAAGGAAATATTGCTGGATGACAGTCGCCGGCTTGGCGCGGCACTGCAGGCGCAAGGGGTTGATGCAACGGTGGATGTCTGGCCCGACGTGCCGCATGTCTGGCAGATATTTCAAGGACGTTTGCGGCAAGCGGATCAGGCATTGGTCAAAATCGCCGCATTTTTAGCGTCGCATATCTAGCCGCTGCCTTGCAGCAAACGAAACGAGATCGCCTCGGCCAGATGTGGCTTTAAGACACTGTCTGACTGATCAAGATCGGCAATGGTTCGCGCCACCCGCAAAATACGATGATAGCCGCGCGCGGTCAGGTGAAACTTGTCGGCAGCGCGTGCCAGCAAGGCGGCGCCTTCGGTATCGGGG
>DJBQ01000101.1:477-678 GCA_002430125.1 Rhodobacterales bacterium UBA5972 | reverse complement strand
CGCCTTCGGTATCGGGGCGGCTTATTTCCTCCAGCAACTCGCCTTCGGCATCCGCGTTGACACGGCAGCCATCAATGCCGTCAAAACGTGCGGATTGAATGTCGCGGGCCTGTTTCACGCGTGCGGCAACCACCGACGAAGGGTCGCCATTGTCTGGCAGCGACAGGTCTTCGACGGTGACGGCGGGCACTTCCAGCCTAA
>DJBQ01000101.1:0-220 GCA_002430125.1 Rhodobacterales bacterium UBA5972 | reverse complement strand
GGAAAACGGGACGAAGTTCAGACGGCGGGCACTTCCAGCCTAAGGTCGAACCGGTCCATCAGGGGGCCGGAAATGCGGCCCATGTAATCCTCGCCACAATTTGGCGCACGGTTACAGGCGCGGTTGGCATCGGCCAGATAGCCGCATTTGCAGGGATTGGCGGCGGCCACCAACAGGAATTTGCAGGGATAACGGATATTGTCTGACGTCAGCGCCTATG
>DJBQ01000170.1:370-8629 GCA_002430125.1 Rhodobacterales bacterium UBA5972 | reverse complement strand
GTGCTGGCTTTCGTGCAATATTTGCGAAAACTGCACAGAAAACTGCACGGAGCCGACGCATGAAAATTCTCAGCCAGACTGATGTCGCAACCTTGCTGCCAATGACCGAGGCGATCGAGGTTGTTGCCCGCGCCATGATCGGCGTGTCTGCAGGCCAGGCCACCCTGCCACTGCGCAATATGATCCCGGTCGGTGGCGACAACCGCATGGGCATTATGCCCGGCGCTATCGGTGATCCGCCCTGTTTTGGCGTCAAACTGGTCAGCCTGTTTCCCGGCAATCCAGCACGTGGTCTGTCGTCGCATCGCGGCGCTATGGTGCTGTTCGAGGCCGAAACCGGTGGCGCGATTGCCATGATGGATGCGTCCCTTTTGACCGCGATCCGCACGGCTGCCGCCAGTGGTGTGGCCACCCGCATCTTGGCACGACCTGATGCCGCCAGCCTTGTGATCATCGGCAACGGCGAACAAGCCGATCACCATTTGGACGCGATTTGCGCCGTACGCCCGATCACCCGACTTTACGTGGCCGGTCGCTCGGCCGGGCGGGCCAAAGACTTTGCCGAAAAGGCAGCGCTGAAATACCCCGCGTTGGCGATCACCTCAGGCACCGATATCAAGACCGCGGTTCAGGATGCTGACATCGTCTGTACAACCACAGCCTCGCCCACGCCGATTCTTTTTGGCGACTGGATCACCCAAGGCACGCATCTGAACATCATCGGTTCCTCTATCCCAACGATGCGCGAGATTGACGATACTGTGGTCAAACGCGCCTCGATCTGGGTGGATTATATGCCCTCAACATTGGCCCAAGCGGGCGAGATCGTCGATATGATCCGCGAGGGGAGCCTTACCAGCGCGCATCTGAAAGGCGAAATCGGCACAGTGCTTGCCGGTGATCTGGCCGGACGCACAGCACAGGACGAGATCACGCTTTACCGCTCACTTGGCGTTGCCGCGCAAGACCTTGCAACGGCACATCACATCACGATGCGCGCTATCGCCGAAGGCTATGGGCAAGACGCCGGGCTATAGCGATTTGCCGGCAAACGGGGAAATATCCACGCCTATTTCGAAATCAGCCCTTTGGTGCCCCCGGCAATCAATAGCGCCACATCTTTCAGCGCAGGCAATGGCAACAGGTTCCCCGGCACCGCGATAAACCGCGGTTTCCATTCCGGGGCAAATTTCTGCTTGAACGCCCGCAAACCTTCAAAATTGTAAAAAGCACCGCCATGCCGGAACAATAGCGCTCCAAAGCGACTCCAGAGCCGCGAGCCATGCTTGGCAGTGATCCCGGACAGCGGCGCCATGCCCAGACTGAAGGTTTTATACCCTGCGTCGCGCCAATACAGAATCAGTTCAACAAACAAAAAATCCATGATGCCATCGCCCTCGGCAGGGACATAACGCATCAGATCAATGCTGGCGGATTTTTCGGTGGGCGCTTGCAGCAGGTTGGCAAAGGCGATGATCCGGCCGTCGCGGCGTACCAGCGCAAGTGGAAAGCGTTGCAGATATTCTTCGTTGAAACGCCCGACCGAGAACCGTTTTTCCTGAGTGTTCTTCAACCCCAGCCACGCATCCGAAACCCGTTTCAGATCCTCGAGCAACGCAGCACTGTGCGGTGGATGCAGAACTTCAAGCCGCTGACCCTGTTTCAGGCTTTTGTTTTGGACCGAACGCAGGTTCTTGAACCGCCCACCCGCCAGCGAAAACGCCGGCAGATTGATCACGGCCTCTTCGCCGATCTTCTGCAGGGTCAGGCCCATTTCGACCCAAAGCGACAAGTATTTTTCGCTGACCTCGTAAAACACCGGCCGCGCATTGGCCGCATAAGCAGCGTCACCAAACGCCCATGCCAGATCTCGCACCGACGTTGCCGGTCCCACCGGATCGCCAAGCACCACCCAGGATTTTCCTTGCTCCGCATACATGATGAACGCGTCCTTGCGGTCGGAAAAGAACAGGGACTTGTCGCCGGTCAGCGCCAGATTGGCCGACGGGTTGGAACCGGTCTTGATGACTTCAGCGGCCAGAGCCATCACGTCAACAGTGGGTTCCGCGCCCTTCAGACGGGCGGGCCGCAGTGCCAGCAAAATCAGGAAAAACATCATCACCGCACTGGCCAGAAGCCCCGCTCTAAGGGCACGTGGCGTCAGGGCGTCAGCGGAAAACGTAATCCACAAGCCGTTGGAATAGGGCGTGGCCTCATGGGTAAGGATCAGCAGGGCAGCAGCACAGAGTGCGATGCCGGAAACCAGCGCGAACCATTCGGGGCTCAGGACGTTGTGGGTCAGTTTCGCTGACCTGTAAAATTCGCGCTTCAGCGGCAGCAAAACCATAATCGCCACCGCCAGCACCAGCGCAGTATCGGTGTCCACCTCATTCAGAATCGAGGCGACAATCCCCGCGCCAAACGCCGCCAATGTCAGCCAGAACGCGCCGGAAATCCGGCGAAACAAGCCCAGCGCCAACAGGATCACAATCGTTCCCAAGGCGGCCAACAGCAAGGCCCCACCCTCCAGTACCACCGCAATCAGAACATCTCCGGGGTCGATCTCCGAAGGTCGCGCCGCAGGCAGCACCGCCATCAGCAGCATCCAGATGCCCAGCCCCAAACTGGCCGTCCCGGCGACTGCAGGCGCGATCGAACTGATCGCCCGCATCACCGGCAGCATCTGTTCGGACACGTCGCCCATGAACCGCGCCGCCAGCCCACTGGCCAAACGCGCTTCGTTCAGCGCCACAAACACCATCGCCAGAGCAAACGGCACCAGATAGAAAATGATCCGGTACAGCAGCAACGCCGCCGCTGCATGTTCAACGGGCACCCCTGCTGGCAATGTAGCGATGATGATCGTCTCAAACACCCCGACCCCACCGGGCACATGGCTGAGAACGCCCAGCATTGAAGCTGCGGCGAATATCGCCAGAAACGTGATGAAATCCGGCGCACTATCCGGCATCAGCACATAAAGCGTCAGTGCTGCCATCGATGTGTCGGCCAGCGTGAACAACAACTGCCCGAACAAAATTCCTACCGACGGCGCCGGGATTTCAAAACTGCGAATCTTTAACGACTTTCCGGTCACCGACAGCCACGTCATCACCCCCACCGATAAAATCGCCGTCCCCGCTGCCAGAAGCCGAATTTCCCCCGGCGGCCACGAAATCATCTCGCCAAGCGCATAGGGATGCAGTGCAAGGGCTGTCAGCCCGATTATCACAATGCCAATCCCAAAAGCCAGCGACACAAAAGTTGAAATCGCCGCGATCTCGAACGCGTTCAGCCCGAAGGCCGAATATATCCTGAACCGCACCGCCCCGCCGGAAATCGCGCTGACACCGATTGTATTGCCAAAAGAATACCCCAGAAACCCGCCAACCATAATCACCGGCAACGGAATTTTTCGCCCCAGATATTTCAGCGCCGACCAGTCGTAACCGATCAAGGCCAGATACCCGGCAAAGGTCGCGGCAAAGGCTGCAACCAAGTGCTGCGTCGGCACGGATCGTGCCTGTTCAAAGACATCGCGGATATTTACCGGCTCCAACAACCGGTAAAGCGCGTATGTGCCTGCCGCAAACAAGGCAAAGACCAAAAGCACAGGGCCAATCGTTTTGAGAAACGCAACGACTCTGCCGTTTTGCAAGCCGGTTTGACCCGTATCTTCGGGCATTAAATGCCTTCCTTACTTATTGGCGCATAAACCAAAACCGCAATACATCGAATATAGTAGGGAATACAAAAGGAAACACCGGATGCAACCCTGCAACCGGTGTTTTTAACCTCGTAAGGAGGGGAAAGTTACGAGGGGTTAATCTCGGCACCAACATAAAGCGGCGTGCCGCGCCGGTTGATCCGCAGCAAAACCGCAGGATTATTGCCCATGCGCTGGAGAACTGTTGCAAGCTCAGCCGGCGTCGTCACAACCTGACCAGCCGCTTCCTGGATCACATCACCGGGCAACAATTTGTCGGTGTTACGGCTTTTCGGCATGACACTAGTGATGACAACGCCGGTATCGGTGTCACTAAGGCCCAGTTGCAGCGCGATATCCGGCGTCAGTGTTTGCACGGTCACACCCAGCAAATCAGCGGCCTGTGGTCCCTGATCCTGCGTGCTGGCCAGCTGCATTTTTTCCGGGCTCAGGCGTCCGATCTTAACATCAAGGTCGATGGTTTTACCGTCACGCAAGACCGTCAGCGTCACCGTGGTATCCGCTGGAATGGCCGCGATGATCGTCGGAAGGTCATGCATCTTGGTCACGTCAGAATCGTTCACCGCCAAGATAACGTCGCCCTTTTTAACGCCGCCTGCCATTGCCGGGCTGTCTGGCATCACGTCAGCAACCATTGCACCCTTTGGTGTTGCCAGGCCGATGGCCGCAGCAATATCCGGGGTGATTTGCTGGATCTGAACGCCCAGCCATCCACGGCTGACCGTGCCGGTGCTGCGCAACTGATCGACGATATTCTGTACTTTATCGGCAGGGATCGAAAACCCGATACCAACAGACCCACCCGTGGGGCTGAAAATCGCCGAGTTCATGCCGATCACTTCGCCTTTGGTGTTGAACAAAGGTCCGCCGGAATTACCCCGGTTGATCGCAGCATCGGTCTGGATATAGCTGTCATAGGGGCCGAAATTAATATCGCGCCCCAAGGCCGATATGATCCCCGCAGTCACCGTTCCACCCAAGCCAAACGGGTTGCCAACTGCAACCACTGCGTCACCTACGCGCAACGAATCTGATGGGCCGAACGGCACCACTGGCAGGTCTTTGACATTGTCTATTTTCAACAGTGCCACGTCGGTGGCTTTGTCAGACCCAACGACATTGGCCGCAAATTCGCGCCCGTCCTGAAGCTTGATGGTCACCTTGGTGGCATTTTCGACCACATGGTGATTGGTGACGATCTCGCCGTTACTTGAAATGATAAAACCAGACCCAAGCCCGCGCGATTCGCGATCAGGCTGCTGGCCGTTCTGGCCGTTTTGGCCGGGTTGGTCGAACCGCTTCAGAAACTCGTCAAATGGCGAGGCAGAAGGGTCTTGCGTGATCGTTCCGCTTTGGGTCGATGTGACTTCGATATATACCACCGCTGGCGAGACTTGCTCGACCAAATCGGCAAAACCTTCCGGTGGGACATAGGCCCAAGCCGGGGTTGCGGTGATCGTATACAGGCCCGAACTGGCCATCGCGGTAGCCAATAAAAAGGCTTTCAGCGTCTTTTTAGGGTTAAATTTGGCTTGAAGTGCCATCGAAGTTCTCTCCTTCAGAGTAATATCCTGCGCCGCATCCTGTCGCGGACTTGCAAGGAAATTAGGCCCCTCTCCTTGTGGCCACGTCTCCGCGTTCTTACAGATTGGTAAAGTACGGCCCTGTTGCGCTATTTTTTCCGGCGCAGGCGGGCCTCGCGCAGCACGGCTTCAAACAGCACGATCAGGCACACAACCAGCAAAAGCGCCGAGGCAATCCCAGGCGAAATCAGATCGCCCCGCAGCAAAAGCCCGACGATCAGAACGCCGCTTAGTGTCGCCAAGGTCAGGCGAAAATCGGCGACAAACATCTTGAACAGTTCTTTCAATACGTCCCAAAAGATCGTCATACCGCCGCCCTTTCATAGGCTGATCGCGCAAGTCGCGCCCCGACAAGCCCAGCCAGCAAAAACACCCCGGCCA
Organism: Rhodobacterales bacterium UBA5972; assembly: GCA_002430125.1. Lineage (GTDB taxonomy): Bacteria > Pseudomonadota > Alphaproteobacteria > Rhodobacterales > Rhodobacteraceae > UBA5972. The sequence continues at coordinate 2,938 of DJBQ01000170.1, read as the reverse complement.
ATGGCAACAAGGTCAGATCACCCGCTGGCCATTCAGCCCCAAGCCCCTCGCCTGTCCAAAAGACCCCGAAAGCTGACAGCATCACGCCGACACCGAATTTCAGCGTGTTTTCCGGGATTTTCGACAGCGGTCGATGCACGAACAAGCCCACGGCCAGCACCAGCAAACACGCGACCAACGCGCCGATTGAGGCTTCCAGCAACAACCCCCGCCCGGCGCCAACCGCGATCACGATAAACGCAACTTCCAACCCTTCAAGCAGCACCGCCTTAAACGCCGCAATGCCGGCAATCCATTGCAAAGGGTCATTGATGCCGCTTTTACCCAGCGCCGCGGTTTCCGCAGCATAAGCCGCGTCCTCGTCATGCATCGGCAAAACCCCGGCATGCCGCAAAACGGCTTTGCGCAGCCAGCCCAGACCAAACAACAGCAGCAAAACGCCGACAAACACTTGCAACAGATGGATCGGAACCCGATTCAGTACCGGCCCGAGTATCAGCACAATCAGCGCCAAAACCGCCAAAGCTGCCAAAGTGCCCAAAATCGCCGGACGCCAACCGCGCGTTGTTCCAACCGCCAGAACAATGGTAAACGCCTCGACCACCTCAACCACCGAGGCCAGAAACGCCGCCAAAATGGCAGGGGCNNTTTTTGCCAGACACCCAACAGCGTGCTAAAGCAATGCAATGAAGATTCTCCTGGCCGAAGACGATGGCGAAACCGCCGAATACATCCGCAAATCGCTGAACAGCGAGGGGCACAGTGTCGATCATGTCGCCAATGGTCGCGATGCTTTGGTGCGCGCAACGATCCAGCCCTATGACCTGTTCATCATCGACAGAATGATGCCTGAACTTGACGGTCTTTCCCTGCTAAAGGCCTTGCGCGCTGCCAAGATCGACGCACCCGCGATCTTCCTGACAGCGCTTGATGGCGTCGATGCGCGGGTCGAAGGGTTAAAGGCCGGGGCCGACGACTATCTGGTGAAACCCTTCGCTTTTGCCGAACTGTCGGCCCGCGTGCAGGCGCTTGCCCGCAGGCCCGCCCTAAAGTCCGAGGAAACCGTTCTAAAGGTTGCCGATCTCGTGCTTGATCTTGTCCGGCGTACGGTTAACCGCGCCGGCGTGACAATTGACCTGCAGCCGCGTGAATTCCTGTTGCTGGAACATCTGATGCGCCGCACCGGGCGCGTGCAGACCCGCACCATGTTGCTGGAAGCAGTGTGGGATTTTCACTTTGACCCCAACACCAGCGTCGTTGAAACCCATATCAGCCGCCTGCGCGCCAAGATCGACAAACCCTTTGACCGCCCGCTTTTGCACACCATACGCGGTGCTGGGTATACGCTGAAACCATGACCAACGGGCCAAAATCAGGCGACCGGTTAAGCCCGATCCGCACCGTTGCGGCCTCGGCCCTGATGCGACAGGCGATAACGGTTTCCCTGATTTTCACGGCGGCCACCCTGCTGGCCGGGGCTGTGGCGATTTTGCTGTTGTCGCGCAGCCTTTATGCGCGCCTTGACGCTGACGCGCGGCAAATGGCCGAAAATCTGGCGATCACCTATCAGCTGGCAGGCCTGACCGAACTGAAATCACAAATCGCCTCAAACGCCGCCACAACGCGGGATTTTTCAAACCTTTATCTTTATGTTGATAAGAACCAGACCATCGTGTTCGGCAATTTCAACATCAAACAGCCCTTTACCGGTTCAGCCGAACTGGTCCTTGACCGCGACATCGCCCTGCCCGGCAAATCCCTCAATGACGAGACAACCACATTCCTTGCTTACGGCATCGAAATTCCGTCCGGCTGGATCATCACCGCCCGCGACATGCGCTGGATCACCAACACCCGCAACCTGCTGGTGCGATCTGCCTCGCTTGGTTTGGGAGCCGCGCTGATCCTGTCGATTATATTGGCCGTGGTGCTGGCGCGGCGCAGCGAGAACCGCATCACAGCCCTTAACCGTGTTCTTGACCGGGTTGCCAAAGGCGATCTGTCGGCGCGTTATGTTTCGCGCACTGATCCGGGTGACGATATTGGCCGGGTCGCCGCCGCGATCAACCGGATGCTGGATCAGCTTTCCCTGACGATGGACAGCCTCAGGCATGTTAGCAACGACGTGGCACATGATCTGCGCACCCCGCTGACCCGCCTGAAAACCCGCATCGAACCCTTGCTGAGCCGCTCCGATTTGCCGCCGGATGCCGCCCAAGATCTGGAACTGGCCGAGGCCGAGATTGACGCCATCGTGCGCACCTTTAACGCTGTTCTTCGGATCGCGCAGATCGAAGGCGGCAACGATCAGGTCGCGCTTGCACCCGTCGATCTGTCACAACTCTGTTCCACGATCCACGAAATGCTGTCCCCGGTCGCCGAGGAAATGGGCCATGCCCTGACCGCCGCCTGCCCCAACACCCCGATCACTGTAGACGGCGACCGCGAGATGCTGGCCCAGGCCATTGTTAATCTTGTTGAAAACGCCATGCGCCACTGCCCTGCGCCTGCTCAAATCGCCATGTCGGTAACCGGGAATTCCGGCATCGCGACCATCAAAATATGTGA
>DJBQ01000170.1:0-205 GCA_002430125.1 Rhodobacterales bacterium UBA5972 | reverse complement strand
CGACCATCAAAATATGCGACACCGGCCCCGGCATTCCCGAAGCCGAACGTGATAAAGTCCTGCGCCGTTTTTACCGGCTGGAGGAAAGCCGCAACACCGAAGGCAGCGGCCTTGGCCTCAGCCTGACCGCCGCCATCATCCGCCGCCACGGCGGTACAATGACACTTGGCGACAACGCGCCGGGCTTGTGTGTGACGATAACCTT
>DJBQ01000030.1 GCA_002430125.1 Rhodobacterales bacterium UBA5972 | reverse complement strand
CCAAAAACTCTGACGACGGACATCGCCGAGTAGCGAAAGATCATCCTTTCGTCAAAACTGATCTCATGAGAGCACTCTGCTTTTTCGAGTTCAAGCAGCGTTTCGCGCCGGTCTGGCACTGGGTCGCCGAGGGTGGGCAGCAAATAGGTGACGCGTGCTTTGGCGTGCGACAGTTTTTCAACCTGCGTCTTGTCACCGGGCCTATCTCATTCAGTTGCTTTCGAAGAAAGAAACGATTTGCTGCGTCGCTTCGTGACGATCAGCGCGCCGCACAAGCGATGCGCGGGCTGGATCAATGATGTCGCTTGGCATGTCTTTTTCCATTTCATCAACCAAGGCCGCGATGAAACCATCTGTCATTTCGGGGTGGTACTGTGTGGTCAACACATGCCCCCCAATCGTGAACCCCGCGATAGGGCAACCCGGCGTTGTCGCGGAGATCGCCGCCCCGTTCGGCAGCGTCATCACCTGTTCTTTGTGCGCCCCGTAGATCAGTAAAGATGTGTCTGCATCAATTGTGGTCTCCACAGTCCCCAACACCCAACCGCCAGGATTGTAGCCAATCGTCCCACCCAAGGCCGCGGCAATCGCCTGATGACCGAAACACGCGCCGTACATCGGTGTCTTTTTCGCGGCGATATCGCGAATCAATTCCGCCAGCCGATCAATCCAACCGTCGCCGTCGCGCACTGACGCAGGGCTGCCTGTGATAACAAAGCCATCAAAGCCACTGATGTCGTTTGGGAAAACGCCATCCTTCGCCGTGAATATCTCAAACGTCCAGTCTGGGCGGGCTTCGTTGAGCAATATTTGGAATTTTTCGCCATCGCGCGGATGGTCGTCAGCGAAGGGTGTTTCGTCGGTATTTGTCATCAAGATGGCGAGGTGCATGCGAAATTCCTTTACATATTTCTGATACTCTATAAATATATTTATGAAGATAGCAACTATATGGTGCGGCAGACATGACGATTTGGACCCCAACGGATGACGGGCACGCAGACCTGACCGACCACGACACATTTACCAACGGCGCGCCGCACAACACGTTCGCGCGCCTGCGCCGCGATGACCCGATGCATTGGACGGAATGGGATGGCGGCAAGGGTTTTTGGTCCGTTACGCGCCACGCTGATATTCTTGAGTTGAACCGCCAAAGCGACCTGCTGTCATCCGCGCAGGGCATTCGGATCGAAGACCAATCGCAAGAAGAATATATGGCGCGCCGCACGTTCCAGGAAACCGACCCACCCGAACATATGTCCACGCGGGTCAAGGTCGCCAAGGCGTTCTCCAAACAAGTCATCTCGGGCTTCGAGGATGATATCCGCAGCCTTTGCGTCGATATCTTAGACAGCGCGCTTCAGGCAGGCACGTTTGACGCCACCAAAATGATTGCACGCGAACTGCCCATGCGGATGTTGGGCCGTATTCTAGGCACACCCGAAGAAGACCTGCCGTGGCTGGTCGACAAGGGCGACGCTCTAATGGCCAACACGGACCCCGATTTCACCGATCACGTGATGGATAAGCTTGAAACAGATGAATACCGCCTGATGCCGTTCAACTCCCCCGCAGGCGCAGAACTGTATAAATACGCTGACACCTTGATGGAACGCAAAGCGGCGGCTGGTGATACCAGCGGCATTCTACACATGATCCGCCAACCCGGGCCCGATGGGAAATGCATCAACGAGCGTGAGTTCAAGAACTTCTTCTGTCTGCTCGTTGCCGCAGGCAATGACACAACGCGCTATTCGCTCGCCGCTGGCATGCATGCACTTTGCCACCAGCCCGAACTTTTGGGACAAATCAAAGAGGGTTCTGTTCTTGATACGGCACCGGATGAAATCATCCGCTGGGCGTCGCCTGCCTCGTATTTCCGACGCACCGCGACCCGCGATTTCGACATGCACGGAAACACAATCAAGGCAGGCGACAAGGTTGCCTATTGGTTTATCTCTGGCAACCGTGACGAAACCGCGTTCGATGATCCGTTTCGCGTGGATCTTGCGCGAACACCGAACAAGCATCTGTCGTTTGGACAAGGTGGCCCCCATGTTTGTCTCGGCATGTGGCTTGCGCGTCTCGAAGTGCGCATTTTGTTTCAAGAACTTGCCAAGCGCATCAAATCTATCGAACCGGCCGGAGAAGCAAAATTTTTGCGGTCCAATTTTGTGAGCGGGATCAAAAACCTGCCAGTCACTGTCCAACTTACTTAGGGAAAACCATATGACCGATCGCCTGCGCGCAGTTTTTTGCGACCATCTGAGCCTGATCCGTGGCAAATATTTGCCCCCCTCCAAAATCGGGACCAGCAATACGAATTTCTGCCGTTCAACTTACGGTGTCCACTTCGACAAGGATTTGTTGCCTTCACCGGGTTCAATGATGATGGAAGGGCTGCCCGATATGGAACTACGCTGGAACGCGAATGACATTCGTGACAGCTGGCAGGACGGCACAAAAGTTGTCATCGGCGATCTGTACGGCATGGACGGCACGCCGCTGCCGATGTGCGGACGTGGTGCATTGAAACGTGCGGTCGCTGCGTGGGTTGAAGATGGCCTGACGCCCATGATTGGGATCGAGCTTGAGGCATTTGCGTTTCAAAAAGATGAGAGCGGCAATTTGGTCCCCTACGATGCACCGGGCGCTATGGTGTACGGCACTGGCCCCGGCACTGACCCGCTTGGTTTCAATGATGCGATCTGGGAAGCCGCCGAAAAGCTTGGGTTCCGCTTGGACATGATTACGGCGGAATACGACGCGCCGCAGTTTGAATACACGCTGACGTTCGACAATGCGTTGAAAGCCGTGGACGACATCGTGCTGTTCCGCCAAATGGCCCGTGAAATCGCATTGGGCTTTGGCATCGTCTTGACGTTCTTGCCCAAACCATTTGCCGAAGCTGGCGGATCAGGCATGCACATCAATTTCTCCTTCCAAGACGCGGACGGCAACAACGCCCTGCCCAAAGACGGCAAAAGCGGCCCCGATCATCTAAGCGACTTGGCCAAAGGCTGTATTGCGGGGCTGGTACATCACCACAAAGGTCTTGCAGGATTGCTGGCCCCCACCGCGAATTCCTACAAGCGCCTGCAACCTGCCAGCCTGTCGGGGTATTGGCAAAACTGGGGTGGCGACCACCGCAACGTGACCACGCGTGTATCTGAAGAAGGTGGCACCAAAACACGTCTTGAACACCGCATGGCTGATGCATCTGCTAACCCCTACACAGCTGTCGCTGCTGTTTTGCAAGCCGCACGGCTTGGCCTCACAAACGGGTACGACTTGCCCGCGCGTGAAACGGGTGACGGGTTTGAAGTGACTGACGCCACAACCGGTGTTGCAACCGATCTGAACGCTGCGATGGACGACCTTGAAGCAGACACAGTCCTGCGCGCCGCGGTCGGTGAAACACTCGTAGACAATCAGATTTTCATGCGTCGGGCCGAGGTCGAAAAGACCGCTGATCTTGACGATGTCGCGTTACGTGACTTTTACATCCACTACATTTAAAGGCAGACCCATGAACGTAACTTGGACCCTCCCCGATGGCAGCACAAAAACCGCAAAGGTTGCCGAAGGCACGAACCTGATGGAAGCGGCCGTCGCCAATAACATCCCCAACGTCGTCGGCGAATGCGGTGGTTGTTTGTCATGTGCGACCTGCCACATCATAGTGGACCCAGACTGGGCCGCAAAAGTCGGCGATGTAGGCGATTTTGAAGATGCCATGCTGGACGCAACCGAGGCAGAACGCGGCGACAGCAGCCGCTTGTCTTGCCAGATCACAATGTCGCTCGACCTTGATGGGATAAAGCTCATCGTGCCTGTCCCTGAATGAACAACCCGCAAAAATCAGTGACGGAAACGATCTTGCATCAGATCGACACTGGGGCCCTAAGCCCCGGTGATATAATTGATGAAGACGCACTGATTGAAACGCTCGGAATTTCGCGCACGCCACTGCGCGAAGCCCTAATCAAGCTTGAAGCGCACGGGCTGATTCTACGCCAGCCCCGCAAAGGGGCGTATGTTTTCAGACCAACGATTGAGGAATTTCTTGGCATTCTTGAGATTCACGCAGGACTTGAAGGGCAAGCAGCTGGGCTTGCGGCGCGGCGCCTTTCTGCCGCAAGTGGCAAAGCGCTAGAAGCAGCAGTGGCAGCGTGTAAGGCCCACTCTGATACCAAAGGTGACCGCGACCCCAACGGGTATTACCAGCTGAACATGACGTTTCATGCAGCGATCGTTGAAGCTGCGGGTAATCGGTTTCTAACCGATCTAGTCAAGTCGAATGCCCGCAAACTGATGGCCTATTACCGCGCGCGCTATCAGTACAAGGGCACCATCGCGACATCGGCACAAGAACACGCCGACATTGCACAGCTGATCCTTGACCGCCAAAGCGCCGAAGCTGAGACCGCGATGCAAACCCATGTTCAATTTGGCCACATCACCGCGATGGATTTGCTGACAGCGCTTAGCTAAAGACGCGAAAATGGCTGAAGCCATCCAAGTCTTATTGTAGTTATACTCCTGCGCCTGAATTG
>DJBQ01000108.1 GCA_002430125.1 Rhodobacterales bacterium UBA5972 | reverse complement strand
CATATCCTGTCGTCGTTCGGGGCACGGGCGCGGGCGGAACTGGCGCATGCAGCCACGCCACGCGAGCGGCTGAATGCCATCATCGCCGCCAGTTTTGACCCAGACGAATTCGCGCCCGAAGTGATATCTTCGTGGCTGTCGTTTTACGTTCAGGCGCAAAACTCGGACGGGGCGCGGCGGCTGTTGCATATCTATACCGGCCGATTGCACAGCAATCTGGTGTTCAACCTGTCGCAATTGACCAACAAAGCCAACGCGCATTTGATCGCCAGCGGTCTGGCTGCCCTGATCGACGGTCTTTATGTACGCCAGGCTTTGCGGGAAAACCGTCTGGACAGATTTCAGACGATGGGGCTGGTTTGGGATTATCTGGATTTGAAACTCAGCCAGCAGGACAGAAAATGAGCCAACCGAATATCCTTATCATCATGGTTGATCAATTGAACGGCACGCTGTTTCCCGACGGGCCTGCTGATTGGTTACATGCGCCGAACCTGAAGGCGCTGGCGGCGCGTTCCACCCGGTTTCAGAACGCCTATACCGCGTCACCTTTATGCGCACCGGGGCGTGCCAGTTTCATGTCAGGTCTGCTGCCGTCGCGCACCAAGGTTTATGACAATGCGGCCGAGTTTGCCTCTGACATCCCGACCTATGCGCATCACTTGCGCCGTGCTGGGTATCAGACCTGCCTGTCCGGCAAGATGCATTTTGTGGGCCCTGACCAGATGCATGGCTTTGAGGAACGCTTGACGACTGATATTTATCCCGCCGATTTTGGCTGGACCCCGGATTACCGCAAGCCGGGCGAGCGGATTGAATGGTGGTATCACAATATGGGGTCGGTCACGGGTGCGGGTGTGGCTGAAATTACCAACCAAATGGAATATGACGACGAGGTTGCGTATAACGCCACCCGCAAGATTTACGATTTGGCGCGGGGGCAGGACGCGCGGCCCTGGTGTCTGACGGTCAGCTTTACGCATCCGCATGATCCCTATGTGACGCGGCGGAAATACTGGGATTTGTACGAGGATTGCGATCATCTGCTGCCCGAGGTTCCGGCGATGGATTATGACGACCACGACCCACATGCACAGCGGATATTTGATGCGAATGACTGGCGCAGTTTTGATATTACCGACGAGAATATCCGCCGGTCGCGCCGCGCGTATTTTGCCAATATCAGCTATCTGGATGACAAGATCGGCGAAATGCTGGCGGTTCTCAAGGACACCAGGCAGGAAGCGATCATCGTGTTTGTCTCTGACCACGGCGATATGCTGGGTGAACGAGGACTGTGGTTTAAGATGAACTTTTACGAAGGTTCGGCCCGGGTCCCTTTGATGATTTCTGCCCCGGACATGCAGCCTGGATTGGTGGCCTCGCCGGTTTCGACGCTTGACGTGACGCCAACCTTGGCCGCATTGGCAGGCGTTTCATTGACTGAAATCGCGCCTTGGGTGGACGGCGAAAGCCTTGTGCCGCTTGGCCAAGGTGGAGAGCGAACCTCGCCGGTTTTGATGGAATACGCAGCCGAGGCGTCTTATGCGCCGTTGGTTGCCACACGATACGGCAAGTGGAAATATGTGAGGTGCGCGCTTGACCCGGATCAGTTGTTTGATCTTGCGGCCGATCCGCATGAACTGGTCAACCTCGCGGATGTTCCCGCGCATGCCGGAACGCTGGCGCAATTGCGGGCGAAGTCCGTGGCCCGTTGGGATCTGGCGGTATTTGACGCCGAAGTCCGCCAATCACAGGCGCGGCGCTGGGTGGTCTACGAAGCTTTACGCAACGGTGACTATTTCCCGTGGGATTACCAGCCGCTGCAAAAAGCCAGCGAGCGGTATATGCGCAACCACATGAACCTTGATAACGTGGAAAACGATCAACGCTTTCCAAGGGGCGAATAATGCTGACAGTACTGGGACGGGCGACATCGGTTAACGTACAAATTGTAATGTTTGCAGTCGCTGAATTGGGGCTGCCGTTTGATCGGCAGGATTTCGGCCATGTTCACGGCGGCGTGGATACACCGGAATTTCTGGCCAAAAACCCGAACGGGCGCGTGCCGGTTTTGATTGACGGCGACTTGGTGATGTTTGAAAGTTGCGCCATTGCGCGCTATCTGGCGGCGCAATATGGCTCGGATGCGTTCTGGCCTAAGGACACCAAAGCGCGGGCGCGGATTGATGTCTGGGCGGAATGGGGCAAGACCAGTCTTTACGAAGGTTTCACCGCACCGATCTTTTGGCCCGGCGTGCGTTTGGCCGCAAAAGACCGTGATGAAGCGGCTTTTGTGGCCAGCCTGAAGCGGTTTGACGGGCTGCTGGCGATTTTGGAGGCACAGATTGGCGATCAGCCCTTTATTTGCGGGGTGGATTTCACATTGGCCGACATCGTCAACGGATCAATCCTGTTTCGGTATTTCGACATGGATATCCCGCGCCGCGATCGTCCGGTTTTGCGCTCCTATTATGACCGACTTTGCGTGCGGCCTGCTTATCGCGATCATGTCATGGTGTCTTATGACAGTTTGCGGGCCGGGGCATGATGCAGGCAGATTACGTCATTGTGGGCGCTGGCAGCGCTGGATGTGCGATGGCTTATCGCCTGTCCGAAGATGGGCGCTATTCGGTTCTGGTGATCGAACATGGCGGGTCTGATGCCGGCCCGTTGATCCAGATGCCTGCCGCCCTCAGCTATCCGATGAACATGTCGCTTTATGACTGGGGCTATCAGACCCAACCTGAACCGCATCTGGGCGGCCGCCGTTTGGCGACGCCACGCGGCAAGGTGATTGGCGGATCAAGCTCGATCAACGGGATGGTCTATGTACGGGGGCATGCGCGGGATTTTGACCATTGGGATGACAGCGGCGCGGCAGGCTGGGCTTACCGGGACGTTCTGCCTTACTTCAAACGCATGGAGCATTGGCACAGCGGCGGTCATGGCGGTGATGCAGATTGGCGCGGCACCGATGGCCCTTTGCATGTCACGCGCGGGCCAAGAACCAACCCGTTGTTCGACGCCTTTGTTCAAGCTGGAAAACAGGCCGGATACGAGGTGACCAGCGATTATAACGGCGAAAAGCAAGAAGGCTTTGGCCCGATGGAACAAACCGTTTGGCGCGGGCGACGGTGGTCTGCTGCCAATGCCTATCTGCGCCCGGCATTGAAACGTAAGAATGTGACGTTGATCCGCGCCTTGGCCTTGCGTGTGGTGATAAAAGACGGGCGGGCAACCGGCGTAAAGGTTGCGCGTGGCCGCCAAACCGAAGTCATTCAGGCAAGCCGCGAGGTCATCATTGCAGCCAGCGCAATCAATTCACCCAAGCTGCTGATGCTGTCAGGCATTGGCCCGGCGCAACATCTGGCGGAACATGGCATCGCCTGTATCGCCGACCGTGCCGGTGTTGGCCAAAACCTTCAGGATCATCTTGAACTTTACATTCAGATCGCCTCGCTGCTGCCGATCACGCTTTATAAGCACTGGAACCTGTTCTCTAAAGCGGTGATCGGGGCGCAGTGGTTGTTTACCAAGACCGGTTTAGGCACCTCAAACCAGTTCGAAAGTGCGGCCTTCATCCGCTCGAAACCCGGCGTGGAATATCCCGACATCCAGTACCATTTCCTGCCAATCGCGGTACGATATGACGGCAAAACCGCCGCCGAGGGGCATGGGTTTCAAACTCATACCGGCCCTATGCGCTCGTCGTCGCGTGGGGCTGTAACGCTTGCCTCAAATGACCCTAAGGCCGCGCCAAACATCCTGTTCAACTATATGAGCGAACCCGGGGATTGGGAGGATTTTCGCAAGTGCATCCGCCTCACCCGCGAGATTTTCGCCCAAAACGCTTTCGCGCCCTACGTCGGCAAAGAAATCCAGCCCGGCGTAAATATGCAGTCCGACGCGCAACTTGACGACTTTATCCGTGAACATGCCGAAAGTGCTTATCACCCGTGTGGCACCTGCAAAATGGGGGCAGTTGACGACCCGATGGCGGTCGTTGATCCCGAATGCCGGGTGATCGGGGTTGCGGGACTAAGGGTTGCGGACAGTTCGATCTTTCCGCGCATTACCAACGGCAATCTGAACGGCCCGTCGATTATGGTTGGCGAAAAAGCCAGCGATCACATTCTGGGTCGCGAACCCTTGCCAAAATCAAACGCCGAACCGTGGATATCGCCGCGTTGGCAGGATGCACAGCGGTAAAACCTTGCAATAAGCATTGAAAACAATGGCAATCTTAATCATTGTTAATAAATGGTTAAGAAATGGTTAATGACAGCCCTGTTTGTCCTGATCGCCGCCGGTCCGTTGGTTGCAGCGAATATGGCAGGCGAAGGCGTAATCTTAGGAAAAGCAAGGGTCGTTGATGGCGACACGTTGCGAATTGGCGCCATACCCATCCGCCTGCAAGGCATTGACGCGCCCGAGATCAAGCAAACCTGCCGAACTGAACATGGGGTCGAGTGGGCCTGCGGACGGGTCGTGACCCAAGTGTTGACCAAAATGGTTAAGGGCCGGACGGTTTCATGTATCGGAACCGGCTTAGACAAATACGGCCGCACGCTTGCGAAGTGTTCCGTCGATGGTCAGGATATTGGCGCGTATCTGGTCGAAAACGGTTTGGCGTTGGCTTATCGGAAATATTCCTCCGATTACGTTTCCGCTGAAATCCGCGCCGCACATTCAGATACAGGATTTTGGTCTGGTGCCGTGCAAACTCCGGCAGCGTTTCGCGTCGCGGCCCAACAAAGCACGAAACCGCCAAACGCCGCTTGCGCGATCAAGGGCAATATTTCAAAAGGCGGGCGGATTTATCATGTGCCCGGCAGCAAATGGTACAACAAAACCAAAATCGATCCGCGCGCCGGTGAACGCTGGTTTTGTTCGGTCAGCGACGCCCAAAAAGCCGGATGGCGTGCACCGCACGGTTAGAATAACTTGTGGTTGCCAATATCCACGCGTATCGAACCTGTATGAATGATCTGACCACCCGCACCGGCCTGCCCGAACATCTGCGTGTTCTGGCTGAACTTTACCCGCGCACCGGGTGGGAATCGCATGGCAATTTCAATGACCTGACCCGGTTCTGGCTGGACCGGCACCTGATGTTCCGGGATGTCATCGCCAAACTACAGACCGAAACCATGGGCTTTCTTGACCAACCCACCGACCGGTATGGCGCGATATTGCAACGTTACACCGGGTTTTTCCTGAATCAGTTGCATAGCCACCATGGAATCGAAGACCAGCATTATTTCCCCGCACTGATTGCACTTGATGCACGCATCGCGCCGGGGTTTGAGCTGCTCGACGGCGATCACAAAGCCCTTGATGGTCATATCAATGGCCTTGCCGAGCGCACTAATGCGGTTCTGGCGGCATTGAACCAAGGGCAGGCAGCAAAAACCGAGGCTGACGCCCTGCTGACCGCCCAACAAGCATTTGAACGTTTCCTTAACCGGCACCTTTCTGACGAAGAAGAACTGGTCGTGCCGCTCATTCTGGAATACGGTCCGCCTGATCTTTGAACACAACCAGCGGAGCCCGCAATGATTGACTACAGCGACACCCCCCTCAGCGCAGTTTCGCTGGACAAAATCCGGGCGCGGCACGCCTTGCTGGAACCGCATGTTCTGCGCACGCCGGTGACTGAATTGGTGTCACCGCGTTTCGCGCCATTGCTGGGCGGCGGGCGCATTTTCCTTAAACTCGAAGCGATGCAAGTCACTGGCACATTCAAGCCCCGCGGGGCCTTGTCGGTTGGTATGCAAATCCCCGAAGCAAGCAAAGCTGCCGGGATCACGGCCGTAAGTGCAGGCAATCACGCTATCGCAGCCGCTTGGGTGGCGGCGCGGATGGGGGTTTCCGCCAAGGTTGTCATGCTCTCAACCGCCAATGCTTTCCGGCGCGAACGCGTTGCAATGCTTGGGGCTGAAATGGTGATGATCGAAGGCGGTGCGGCTGCATTCGCCGAGGCCGAGCGGCTGGAAAAGGATGAAGGGCGGTATTTCATTCACCCCTATGAAGGGCCGTTCACCACACTTGGTTCGGCTGGCGTTGGCCTTGAATTCGCCGAACAGGTACCTGACCTTGACGCAGTGGTGGTCTCTATCGGTGGCGGCGGGCTGGTTAGCGGCGTTGCCGCCGCAATCAAGCAGATCAATCCGAACTGCAAAGTTTACGGCGTTGAACCAACCGGCGCCAATTCCATGCAACAAAGCCTTGCAGCCGGAAAACCAGTCAAGCTTGACGTGATCAACACAATGGCCGACAGCCTTGGCGCACCCGGCGCAATGCCGTTTTCGTTCAAGGTGTGCGCGGCGTATCTGGACGAAGTCGTAACCGTAACCGACGATGAAATTTGCGCCGGGTCGGTGCTGTTTCAGGAAGAGGGAAAGCTGGGCGTGGAACCCGCAGCAGGTGCAGCCCTTGCCGCTGTGTTTGGCCCGTTGCGTGCCCGCCTCCAAGGCGCGCGGGTCGGTGTTGTGGTCTGCGGCTCGAACATTGACGCGGCCAGTTATATGGCAGTTCTGACCCGCGGCCAACCCGCCGTTGCGGCTTTGTTGACATAGGTCAAGGCAGGCAGTGCGCGAATGATTATCCTGACCGTAAACAGGATAATCAAGGAGCGACCGATGTCAAACACCCCGCACGAACTGGCCGAAGAATTCCCCGCGCATGTCGAAATCATGCACAATCTTAAAACCGAAGACGCACATTTCGGCCGGCTGTTTGACGAGTATCACGAGATCAACCGCACCATCCACCGGGCTGAAACCAATGTCGAACCGACCGATGATTTCAACGAGGAAGCCATGCGCAAACAACGGATGGTCTTAAAGGATCAAATCTGGGCGATATTGTCCAAGGCCTGACCCTCTTTCCTTTGAAAATACCCCCGGCGGAGCCATAAGGGCCATTGGCCTGCCGGGTCAGCCAATCGAATACGGCAATGTTCCGCGCTGGTTGTGATTCACAGTGATCCGCCGTTCAAGCGGCGGCACTGATCGCTGATGGCAGTTTTCACGCGCGCAAATACGGCAGGAAATCCCGATCGGTTCAAACGCACGCGCGTTGCCGACATCCAGATCATCCGCGTAAACTAACTGATCCGCGTGGCGGATTTCACAGCCAAGCCCAATGGCAAACCGGCGCAACGGAGCGCGAAACGAACCGCCTGACTTTGACACATCGCGCGCCAGGCAGAAATATTGAACGCCGTCCGGGGTTTCCGCCAGTTGCCGCAGGAACCGCCCCGGAGTTTCAAACGCCTGATGCACGTTCCACAACGGGCAAGCCCCGCCGAACCGGGCGAACTGCAACCGGGTTGCCGAATGCCGTTTGGTGATCGTGCCAGCCTGATCGACCCGTACGAAAAAGAACGGAATGCCTTTGGCGCCGGGGCGTTGCAGGGTTGATAAACGATGCGCCACTTGTTCCAGTGACGCCCCGAAATGCTCGGATAATTGTTCAAGGTCATGCCGGGTTTCCCGCGCTATTGCCAGAAACCTGCCATATGGCAGCATTGCAGCCCCGGCGAAATAGTTAGCAAGGCCGATCTTGCAAATTGCCCGCGCGTCATCTGACTGGAACCGCGCCAGATCCAGCGTCGCCTCAAGCAGATCGTTTTGATCCAGCAGCGCGCATTGATGCAGCATCTGAAAAACCTGACTGGCATTGCCTGCACGGGCGGATATCTGCAACAGCTGCCGCTTGGCATCATACTGGCGCAACTGTGCTTCGGGGTGGAATTCCACTGCCACACCGTGCTGATCAAGGTAATCGGCAACGGCTTTGGCCCCATTGGTGCCGTTCAGGCTGATGGTCTGGGAAAATCGCTCAGCAGCGCGATCCACTGCATCAATATAGTTGTCGCAGTAATGAAAGAAATCGCGCACCTCTTCCCATGGGGAAAAGACAAGCGGGCGATCCTCGCGGCCAAGGACTTCGTCCAGTGAAGCAAGCCGTTCATGGCTTTGGGTATAAGCGCGGTGCAGCGCCAGAAACGCTCGTGCGACCGACGGCGCATTTGCCGCAATCAAACGAAGATCGGCCAGCGGCGGGGCAGTATCGGCAAAGACCGGATCGGCCAAAGCTTCGCGCATATCCGTCACAATCCGCTCAGCGTCACTGGTGGACAATTGGGTCACGTCAAAGCCGAACTCTTGTGCCAATGCCAGTACAACACCCGTGGAAACCGGGCGACGGTTATTCTCCATCTGGTTGAGATAGGGCAGCGACACCGACAAACGCGCCGCAAATTCCTTTTGCGTCAGGCTCAGCTTTGTCCGGGTTTCGCGCAGTTTTACCCCAGCATACAGTTTTTGTGTGGCCATTCCGGTGCCTCGGTTTTGCAGATTAACACAACCTCAGCCTAGGGTTTGCAAAGCAGCCAATCAAGGCTGATCAAGCGCCCCCGTTTGCCGCTCGACCCGCATAATGTACCAGATCACAAATAACGCCAAAACCGAGGTGATCATCATCAGATACAACAGCGGATAGGCACCTGAACTTGGCGTCAGGATTACCCCGGCAATTGCCGCCAGCGAGGCGCCACCCAGCAACTGTATTGCCCCACCCAGACCTGAAGCGCTGCCAGCTAGGTGCGGGCGCACAGAAACAAGACCAGCGTTCGAATTCGGCAGGGTCATCCCATTGCCAAACCCGACAAACAGCATGAAACCAAAGAACGCCAGCGGATGCGTGGCACCGGCTGCGAGAGCCAGAATTGACGCGGCCACGCCAGCCAGCATCACAAGCGTGCCGTAAAGCATCATGGTATTAATGCCAAACCGGACAGAATAGACGCCCGAGACCAAGTTGCCTAACAGGTATCCGATAGAGACAAAAATGAAATACGGCCCCAGCTCCACGGTCTCTAGGCCAAATACAAATGTCCCGATAAACGGGGCGCCGCCCAAGAACGCAAAGAACGATCCCGAGGCAAAGGCTGCCGTCAGGCAATAACCCCAAAAGCGCCGCGAACGGAACAACTCGGGGTAATCCTTTAACTGCGCGGTGAACGATGCTGAACGGTGGCGGTTGGTTTCGCCCAGATCGAAAAACAATATTCCGCCGACAATGACCCCGACAATCAGCAGCATACTGAAATTGGCTTTCCAGCCAAAAAATGCATCAAGATAGCCGCCGATAACAGGTGCAAACATCGGCACAAGCGACATGCCCATGGTCACATAGCCGATCATGCTGGCCGCCTGATTGGCGGGAACCATATCGCGCACGATGGCCCGCGACAGCACCATGCCAATTGCGATCCCGGTTTGAATCATGCGAAAAAACAGGAACACTTCAATCGTCGTGGCAAGAATACACCCAATCGTGGCGATCAGAAAAATCAGCGTGCCGCTCAAGATAATCGGTCGGCGTCCATAGCGGTCACTTAACGGTCCAATGATTAGCTGTAAAAAGCCGGTGAGGCCAAGATACAGCGTTACAGACAGCTGCATCAGGGCATAGTCCGTATTGAAATACGCCGCCATATTCGGCAGGGACGGCAGGAACACATTCATCGAAAGCGCTGATATACCCGCCAGCAGAACCAATGTGGTAACGTGCGGTGGCGTGCGTCTGTCGAGGTATCTGGACTTGGGCAAATCGGTCATGGACAAGCCTTATGCCTGTGGTTTCGGGATGTCCATTGCATTTGCAACCATTTTTACGTGTGGTTCTTAGCACGCCGAAAAACGATTGATGGCCAGGTTTCGAAGCTCAAAAGGCGACCTGCGTTTAAACCCTTGTGGGCCAGGTATCGCTTAAACGATATCCGCGTGGCCACGGATCATCGGGATCGCGCATGATCTGATGCGTGCCGGTAATCCAGGCGCGTCCCTCGATTGTTGGAATGATTGCAGGTCGGTTGCCAAGCGTGGTTTCCGCCAGCACCGTGCAGTCAAACCGGCTGTCGATGATCGACCGGCCAATGAAGTGGTCGCCGACCTTCAATAAACCCCGCGCCACCAAGGTTGCCATACGGGCCGAACAGCCTGTTCCGGTGGGCGAGCGGTCAACTTTGCCGGGGTCTATAACCACGGCACTTTTGCCGCTGGCGATGCCGTTTTCTTTTCCCGTCGGGCCCATGAACTGGCAGAACGAAATATGGTTCCAGTCATCCTTGGGGTGCTGAAAGCCAAGCTGGTCATTTGCGGCACGGGTGATCTTTGCGCCAAGCACCGCAATATCGCGGGCCTCGTCCGGTTTCAGATTGAAACCCACGTCAACGGCGTTGACCATGACAAAGCTGTCGCCACCAAAGGCCGTATCAACCGTCAGTGTGCCAAGGCCTTCGACCTCGAGCCGGGCATCCAGTCGATCAGCGAATGATGCGACGTTGGTGATGCGGATTGATGTGGCCTTGCCGTCCTTGCACCGCGCCAAAATGGCAACCAGACCAGCTGGCGCTTCAAGTGTGAATTCAGTGATCGGTTCGACCATCGGGATCATGCCAGTATCAAGCAATGCTGTGGCTACGCAGATGGCGTTCGAGCCTGACATTGGTGGTGTGTGTTCGGGTTCCATGATCAGAAAGCCGAATGCTGCGTCTGGGTGTTTGGCGGGGACAACCAGATTGACATGCGTAAAAACCCCGCCGCGTGGTTCATTCAGCATCAGGTCGCGCAGAGCCCCATCGCGATGCAGAAAGTCGCGTTGTTCCCAAAGTGTCGCACCGGGTGGCGGCGCGACGCCGCCAAGAATAACATTCCCGACTTCGCCCTCGGCATGAATCGAGACCAGATAGATCGAAACGTCTGACCGCATTTTGCGCCTTGCCCATGAATTCACCTTATAACACAATGGGCTGGCGGATCGTCTGTCACAAGACTTTTAGTCAAACTTTGCATAGTTGCAATTTGCTATCTGGATTTGCAAAGATATTAGCAAATATGCACTGTTTTACTTCCCCTTTCAGGTAGTACGGGTTAAATTCCGCGGGATGACTTGACCCCGAAAGAAAAGGTGCGCCCGATGAAGGACATCCTGCAGGAACTTGAAGACCGCCGTGGCGAAGCCCGGTTGGGCGGTGGCCAGCAACGTATTGATGTGCAGCATAGCAAAGGAAAATTAACCGCCCGTGAACGGGTTGAGGTTTTGTTGGACGAAGGCTCGTTTGAAGAGTTTGACATGTTCAAATCCCACCGTTGTGCCGAATTCGGGATGGAGCAGGTGCGCTATCCGGGCGACGGGGTGATCACCGGCTGGGGCACGATCAACGGGCGGATGGTTTACGTGTTTTCGCAGGATTTCACGGTGTTTGGCGGCTCGCTTTCTGAAACCCATGCCGAGAAGATCTGCAAGATCATGGATATGGCGCTGAAGGCGGGTGCGCCGGTGATCGGGCTGAACGACAGTGGTGGTGCGCGCATTCAGGAAGGTGTCGCCTCGTTGGCGGGATATGCCGATGTTTTTCAGAAAAACATCATGGCGTCAGGCGTAGTGCCGCAAATCAGTGTCATCATGGGGCCTTGCGCTGGCGGGGCGGTTTACAGCCCGGCGATGACCGATTTCATCTATATGGTGCGCGACAGTTCTTACATGTTTGTGACCGGACCTGACGTGGTGAAAACCGTCACCAACGAGGTTGTGACGGCAGAACAGTTGGGAGGGGCAAAAACCCATACCAGCAAGTCCTCGGTTGCGGATGGGGCATTTGATAATGACATTGAAGCTTTAAGTGAAATTCGGCGGCTGTTTGACTTTTTACCGCTGAATAACCGTGAAAAGGCACCTGTTAGGCCGTTTTTTGATGATCCGGCGCGGTTGGATATGTCGCTCGATACGCTTATTCCCGAGAATCCGAACCAGCCTTATGACATGAAAGAACTGGTCCGCAAGCTGGCGGATGAAGGTGATTTCTTTGAAACGCAGGCGGATTTCGCTGGCAATATCCTGACCGGTTTCATCCGTCTGGAAGGCGCCACTGTGGGACTGGTCGCGAACCAGCCGCTGGTGCTCGCCGGGTGTCTGGATATTGACGCGTCCCGCAAAGCCGCGCGGTTTGTGCGGTTCTGTGATGCGTTTGAAATCCCGATCCTGACGCTGGTTGACGTGCCGGGATTCCTGCCCGGAACCTCGCAGGAATATGGCGGTGTGATCAAGCATGGTGCGAAACTGCTGTTTGCATATGGCGAGGCGACGGTGCCGAAAGTCACGGTAATTACCCGCAAAGCTTATGGCGGGGCCTATGACGTTATGGCGTCAAAACACCTGCGGGGTGATTTCAATTATGCCT
>DJBQ01000135.1:9400-11883 GCA_002430125.1 Rhodobacterales bacterium UBA5972 | reverse complement strand
CCAAGCGGGCCTTTTCTTCGGTGCTGAGCGTGGATTTTGAGGCTTCAAGTTCCACCCGCAACCTGGCAGCTGCCGCTTCAACCGCCAAGCGTTCCTTTTCGCTGTCGCTCAGGCCCTTTTCAAGCACATCCAGCCGCGCCTGCATGGCAGCAACCGTTTGCGATTCGCCTTGATGCGCTGCCTGACTGGCCGCCAACTCGGCGGCCATATGCGTCAGTTGTTGTTCCAGATCAGCCTTGGTTTGCACCAGCGTGGTAACTGCGGCTTGTAGGGACGCATCTTTTTCAGCCAACACCGCCTTGGTTTCAGACAGTGCCGCCAAGGCCGCTAACAGTGACGTGTCCTTTTGCGCAAGATCAGTTTCAGTATTCGCAAGGGCTGCCAATGCCGTCGCCAACGAGGTCTCCTGATTGGCCAAAGCTGCGCGACTTTCCCCAAGGGCAGCCAAAGTCGCCTGTAACGACGTTTCTTTCTGCGCCAGTTCAGACTGCGTTTGAGCGATCAAAGCCTCCATCGCCTCGCGCTTTGCCGCTGCTAACCGAGCCTCTTCGACCGTGGCGTCAATTTCGTCGCGCGCCTTGGCTAATGCCAGTTGCAGGGCTTCTTTTTCATTCATCACCCGCAAATTGGCGGCCTCGGCCTCGGTAATCCGCGCGGCCATCGACACCACTTCGGCCTTGGCGGAATCAATCTCGGCGTCAAGCTTGGTGTTGTCGACAATCAACTGGTTTTTTTCCGCCAGCAGGGATGCAACCTGTGATTCAAAACTGGTAATCTGCGCTTCAAACGCGGTGATCTTGACCGCCTGATTTTTGGTTTGCTGTGACAGCGTCGCAATCAACGCCACCTGAATTTCGGCCTGCGAGCGCGCGTCCGTCAACTCGACATCCAGCTTTTCAACTTCGGTTTCCAGCCCGTCGGACTTCTGTTGTTCCAACCCCAACGCCTCGGCAAGACTGGCGACCTGCTGGCTTAGATAGTTTAGCTGGGTGTCTTGTGTTGAAATGGTGTCCCGCAGCACGAACTGCACAATCATAAAGATTGTCAGAACGAACATCAGAACCAGCAACAAAGCCGTCATTGCATCGACAAAACCCGGCCAGATACTGGCGCTGATCCCGTTTCCGCGACGTCGGATCGAGGCCATGGCCTAGCCCCGGTCGCGCAGGTTGGGCACCTGAGGCGGACGGCGGCTGAGGCCGCGAATGGATTTGTCCACCGCCGCAAGGTCGGCACGCAATTCGGCGATGGTATCCTGCCGGCCTGCCGACATTTCCTCAAGAATCCGCAGCAATTGCACGTCGATACTGCGCAGCCGCATCCGGCTTTCGGCATCCACCGCTTCTTCGCTTTGCGCCTGCATCAAAGTGGCGACCCGTTCCTGACTGGCCGCAATGCGCGCCAAAATCGCGGTTTGTTCATCGGCTTGCTTGCGGGCGGTTTCGTCACCTTGCTGCGCGGTCAGTTTCTTGCTGAGGTCCTGCATCACCCGCGTTAAACCGGCAATCCGTTCGGCAGTATCCGCCTGTGTACCTTCGGCGCGGATAAAGGTTTTGTGCAATTCCTCAATACTTTCCGCCACCCGGTGAAAAGCAATTGCCGATGCGTCTGATTCATAGCCACGCCCTTGCGTGTCCGGATCGATATCGCCCGACGAAAACCCGACACGGGTGATGGTTGATAACCATTCCTCAAGTTCGCGGTAAAACCGGTTTTGCGCGTGGCCAGTGAACAGTTCCAGCAGCCCAACAACCAAAGACCCGGCCAAACCCAGCAAGGACGAACCAAATGCCGTGCCCATACCGCCCAACTGTTTTTCCAAACCAGTCATCAACCGCCCAAAAACATCAGTCGCGGCTTCGCCTTCAGACGGAGCAAGGGCACGGATGGTTTCAACCACTGCCGGAACCGTGGTCGCAAGGCCATAAAACGTCCCCAAAAGGCCCAAAAAGATCAGCAGGTTAATCAAGTATCGCGTGATCTCGCGGGTTTCATCCAACCGGGTTGCCATACTGTCCAGAATGGATTTCGACGATGATGCGCTGATCTGCATCCGCGCGCTGCGTGACCGCAACAACGTGGCCAAAGACGACAACAGTCGCGGCGGAACGACAAATTCATGCCCCGCCCGGTTCATCGCAAAACCTTCAATCCAGCTGACTGCGGAAATCAGCCCCAAAACCTGCCAGAAACCGGCGACGACGCCCAAGACAAAAACACCGGCGATAAAGCCGTTAAGATAAGGCGATGACAGAAAAACTGGCCAGACCAGCGGCATCATGAACCATGTTCCGGTCCCGACAAGCCCCATCACCACCAGCATCGTAAAAATCTGGCGCACCGGCTGGGAAAACTGCGGCTCGGCCTCGCGTTCGGCGCTGGTCATTAAAAATGCCCCTGTTTGGCGTTTTCTTTACCGGAACATACTTTGCTTGCCGAAGGTTGCCAACCGACAAGTTTGCCACAATAAAACCGCTTTCAAG
>DJBQ01000135.1:0-9171 GCA_002430125.1 Rhodobacterales bacterium UBA5972 | reverse complement strand
CCTGCCATAATCGGGCCGCAGCGTTTTCGCTGCATCTGTGCCATTTGGGGGTAATTATGGATCAAGTCATTTCGGGTAGTTCAACCGGTATAACCGCATTGGTTATTCTGGTTTTTGCCATCATTTTAATCTATCTGATGGTGAAATCAGTGCCGCAAGGTGATAACTGGACTGTCGAGCGGTTCGGTCGTTACACGCGCACCCTGAAACCCGGTCTCAGGTTCCTGATCCCCTTGATGGATA
Organism: Rhodobacterales bacterium UBA5972; assembly: GCA_002430125.1. Taxonomy (GTDB): domain Bacteria; phylum Pseudomonadota; class Alphaproteobacteria; order Rhodobacterales; family Rhodobacteraceae; genus UBA5972. The sequence goes on along the minus strand of DJBQ01000135.1, from coordinate 8,928 downwards.
AGGTCGGGGCGAAAATCAACATGATGGAAACCGTGCTGGATATCCCCAGCCAGGAAGTCATCACCAAAGACAACGCCATGGTCGCCGCCGACGCAGTTGCGTTTTATCAGGTGGTTGATGCAGCCCGCGCGGCCTATGAAGTGCGCAATCTGGAACATGCCCTCAGCAACCTGTCGATGACCAATATCCGGTCTGTCATCGGCGCGATGGATCTGGATGAAAGCCTGTCAAACCGCGATTCAATCAACCACAAACTGTTAACCGTGATTGATCAGGCCTCAAACCCGTGGGGCGTTAAGGTCACCCGCGTTGAAATCAAAGACCTCGCACCGCCGCCGGATATCAACGAAGCGATGGCGCGCCAGATGAAGGCCGAACGTACCAAGCGCGCCGATATTTTACAGGCCGAAGGCCACAAACAATCCGCCATCCTAAAGGCCGAGGGCGAACGCGAAGCCCGCATCCGGGAGGCCGAAGGTCGCAAGGAAGCCGCGTTTCTGGACGCTTTGGCGCGTGAACGTCTGGCCGAGGCCGAAGCGAAAGCCACCGAAATGGTTTCAAAAGCCATTGCGGCTGGTGACATTCAGGCGATCAATTATTTCGTCGCGCAGAAATACACCGAAGCCTTGCGCGATATCGCGGCCTCGCCGAATTCAAAAACCGTGATGATCCCGCTCGAGGCTGCTGGTCTGCTTGGCTCGATCGCGGGCATCGCTGACATCGCCAAAGCCACATCTGAAAAGAAAACCTAGGGGCGCCGCATGCAGTTGTTCACTTTCCTGACCGATATATCGCCTTGGTGGTGGATTGCTTTTGGTATTGCCTTGGGCGTGGTCGAAATGGCGACCATGTCATTTTTCCTGATCTGGCCAGCACTGGCCGCTATTGCTGTTGGTTTGTTTCTGATTGTGGCTCCCGGCACGTCAGGCGAGATTCAGATCGCGGTTTTCGCAATCCTTGCCGTTGTCCTGACATTTGCAGGGCGGTATCTGTTGCATCGTTTCGGCGAAACCGATGGGGCGTCCGATAATCTGAACTCGCGCGCTAACCTGATGGTCGGGCGGCACGCGCAGGTTCAGGAGTTTATTGGGCCCGAAGGTTCAGTCACCGTAGATGGCGTGCGCTGGCATGCGGTCTGGCAAAACGGCACATCGTCCAAGCGCGGTGCCACCGTTAAGATCATCGGGGCAGACGGCATGTCGCTGCTGATAGAACCCGAAGACTGAACTCTATTTGCAATATGAACCGCTGCGATACCGTGCTGTATCCAGATGAAAGTGGTCGCTGTGAAACCGGTCTGAACCGGGACCAAGAACCGTGCCAAACGGCCCACAAGCCTTCGCCCGGACCGCCGCCAGTATCTTGTTATCTTTACGGTTCAACCAGCCTTCCTTGACAGTAATCATCCTACCATCGGCCAGCATTAGTCCTGAAATATCAATCGCATGGCCCTTGCCGTGTTCCGAAATCTTAGCGCCCTTCTGGCTGTTGCGCGTCCGACAGGAATAATGCGCCGCCACGCGAACCGATTGCAGCCCCCCACCGCGTCGCCCGACAGCCGGACGCACACTATCGGTCAGCCAACCCGCCAATGTTTTGGCAGTCGTACAATCCATGATCGACCCCTGACTAAGCGTGATGCCATCAATCGAGGTGACCCTAACGGGGCTGGCAATGCCGCAACCCGTCGTGCTGCTGCCAATCGGCGCAAGAACTTCGCCGCGAATGCGCCGGTCACCACATAACGCGCCATTTTTGTATGTGGCGGTGGCATTCGTACTGGCGATGCGTGTACCCTGCGCGGTCGGCTTGGTCTTAACCTGGCGGACAATAGTTCGGTTCAGGTTCAAATCCTCAGGCCGGATTTCAGGGCGCGGAGAGCGGTAAATCGGTTGCGTCGTTGCCAGTACGTAATCAGTAGTACGGCCACCAAAATCTGTCTCGTTCGAGGATGCAGTCTGCATAGGCGTTTTGCTGCTTTGCTCGAACCGTGGTTTTGGCCGGATACCATTTCGGTAAAAAACCTGAATGAAGTCTGTTTTGGCCTGAATGGTTTCGCGCGGCATGGGTCGGGGGGAATGACGCGGCGCACCAGCTTGGGCGACTGGACCCACCAGCAGCGAAATCACAAGAATAAGTGGCATTACAACCTGCATGCCTACTGCCCTTTTTCTTTTGTCGCGCGCCCGAAATCCGGCGCATCTGTATCCTGCCCTGCTTCGATAATACCACGTCTGATCGCGCGTGTACGGGTGAAATAATCAAAAAGTTGCTGACCGTTGCCCCTGCGTATCGCTCGCTGCAAATCAAACAACTCTTCTGTAAAGCGGCCAAGGATCTCCAGTGTGGCTTCTTTGTTGTTCAGAAAGACATCACGCCACATCGTAGGGTCACTGGCGGCGATGCGCGTGAAATCCCGAAAACCGGCCGCTGAATAGTTGATAACCTCGGATTCCGTCACCCGTTGCAAGTCATCCGCGACACCGACCATCGTATAGGCGATCAGATGCGGCGCGTGACTGGTCACAGCCAGAACCAGATCGTGATGGTCCGCATCCATCTGATCAACCTTGGCCCCTAAACCTTGCCAAAACGCCACCAATCGCGCCAAGGCATCGGGGTCAGTGCCGTCCAGCGGCGTAAGCAGGCACCAGCGGTTGTCAAACAGGCTGGCAAACCCCGCACGTGGACCGGAATGCTCGGTTCCCGCCAACGGATGACCGGGAATAAATTCAACGCCACCCGGCACATAGGGGCCAATCGCGTCAATCACCGCTTTTTTCACCGACCCGACATCTGTCAGTACGGCGCCGGGTTTCAGATGCGGTGCGATTTCCTTTGCCATCGCTGCCATTGCGCCGATTGGCACACAGAAGATGACCAGATCAGCGTCCTTCACCGCCTCGGCCGCACTTGCGTAAACCTGATCACACAGGCCAAGTTCAAGCGCGGTCGCGCGAGTTTCGGCGGTGCGGGCATGCCCTGCAATCGAGCCAGCCAAGCCGTGCTTGCGCGCCCCCAGCGCGATTGACGAGGCGATCAGCCCGATACCCAGCAAGGCAACCCGTTCAAAAATCACCGCCATCAGTCGCGTTCCTTCATGAACTTCGTCATCACATCAACCACAAGGCGGCAGGCTTCTTCGTCGCCGACGGTAATCCTTAAACAGTCGGGCAAGCGATACCCTTTGACTTTGCGCACCAAAATTCCAGCCATTCGCAACGCCGCCTCGGCCGCATCGGCCTGTATTTCCGACCCAAAGCGCGTCAGAATAAAATTGCCAAACGCCTGGTCCGACGGGATACCAATTGCTGCCAGTTCGGCCTGCAACCAATCCCGCCACCTGGTGTTCTCAGCCCGGCATCTATCGGTATAGTCCAGATCCAGAACCGCCGCCTGGGCAGCGGCCAGCCCGGCGGCCGTGACATTAAACGGCCCGCGAATGCGGTTCAACACGTCGATTATCGCAGCAGGCCCATATCCCCAGCCAACCCGCAAGCCACCCAGCCCATAGATTTTCGAAAACGTCCGCGTCATGAAAACATTGTTGCGCGCTTCAACCAAGGCCAAGCCGCCGTCAAATCCTTCGACGAAATCCGCATAAGCGCCATCCAGAACCAGCAACGCCTGTGGCGGCAACCCATCGGCCAGCCGCGCCATTTCGGCCTCTGAAATCATCGTGCCGGTCGGATTGCCAGGATTGGCCAAAAACACTAGCCGCGTATTGGCGGTGCACCCAGCCAACAGTTTGTCAACATCCACGCGCCGTTTGGTTTCTGCCACTTCGACCGGTGTGGCACCTGCACCAAGGGCTGAAATCCGGTACATCGAAAAGCCGTGCGCGGTAAACAGAACCTCGTCACCCGGCCCGGCATAGGCGTTACACAGCCACGAAATAACCTCGTCCGAGCCATCGCCACAAATCACCCGCGACGGGTCAACGCCGTGGACCTGACCGATCGCTATGCGCAAACCGGCATGATCTGACGAGGGATAACGCTCTAACGTTCCGGCTACCGCTTTGAAGGCAGCGATAGCTTTCGGACTCGGCCCAAGGGGATTTTCGTTTGATGACAGTTTATGGATTTTTGCAACGCCTGGCACATGACTTTCGCCACCCATATAGGGATCGATTTCCATAATGCCAGGGCGGGGCGTGATCTGGTTGGTCATCTTCATATTCCGTTTTGAAGTCGCGCATCTTCTAGCGTCACGCGCGCGACAAGGCCAGAACCTTGTCACACCGGGCGGCGCACAATCGCCGGTTCAGTAAAAGCTCTGTGGATCGATATCGATGGTCAGACGCATATTGTTTGGCAGTTTGAACTGTGCGGCCCATTGCGCGAGGGCTGTTTGCAGCGGCGCGCCTTTCGCGGCTTTGACCAGCAGCCTGACCCGGTGACGGCCACGAATTCGCGCGACAGGTGCCGGGGCAGGACCGAAGACCTGTGCGCCGATTTTGGCCAAGGGCGATGTGTTACGCGCCATAACGCCCGCGAAATCAAACACCTGCGCCACATCAGGCGAGGACAATACGATCCCCGCCATCCGTCCAAAAGGCGGCACGCCCGCGGCTTGGCGTTGCGCGGCTTCGGCCTTCCAAAAGCCTTCGTCATCGCCCGAGATAATCGCTTTGATCACCGGATGATCAGGTTGATGGGTTTGCAGCAAAGCAACGCCGCGTAAATCGGCCCGTCCCGCGCGCCCTGCGACCTGACGCATCAGTTGAAAGGTGCGTTCGGCAGCGCGCAGATCGCCCCCTTGCAGGCCTAAATCCGCATCAATCACCCCCACCAGCGTCAGCAATGGAAAGTTGTGCCCCTTTGCCACGATCTGGGTGCCGATAATCACATCCGCTTGCCCCGAGGCAATTTCCTCGATCCGCGCGCGGATCGCCCGCGCCGATTGCGCCAAGTCGGACGACAGGATCGCGATACGGGCATCGGGGAACACGGCGGTTGCTTCCTCGGCCAACCGTTCGACGCCGGGGCCAATCGGGGCCATTGTGCCTTCGGATTTGCAGTGCGGGCAGGCGGTTGGCATCGGTTTGGTTTCACCGCATTGATGGCACATCAACCGTCCCTGAAACCGGTGCTCGACCATCCGCGCATCACAATGATCGCAACCGATCTGATGGCCGCAAGACCGGCACACCGTCAACGGTGCATAACCACGCCGGTTGAGAAACAGCAGCGACTGCTCGCCGCGCAAAAGTCGCGCGCGCACTTCTGCCTCCAAAGGCGGCGAAATCCAGCGGCCACGTGCGGGGGGTTCAGCCCGCAAATCAATCGCCCCGATATCCGGCATTTCAGCGACCCCAAACCGTTCAGCCAGATCAAGTCGGCGATACTTGCCAGCCCCGGCATTGACCCAGCTTTCAAGCGATGGCGTGGCTGATGCCAGCACAACCGTCGCCCCCAAAATCGACGCGCGCAGCACCGCCATATCCCGCGCGTTGTAATGCACGCCGTCTTCCTGTTTATACGACTGGTCGTGTTCTTCATCGACCACAATCAACCCAAGCCTTTGAAATGGCAGGTAAAGTGCTGACCTTGCCCCCACCACCAGATCGGCACCGCCTTCGGCCACCATGCGCCAGCAACAGCGGCGTTCGGTCATGGTGACGCCTGAATGCCATTCGGCAGGCAGTGCGCCAAAGCGTGCCTGGACGCGTTTCAGAAATTCCGATGTCAGGGCGATTTCCGGCAGCAACACCAATGCCTGTCGCCCGGATTCCAGACAAGCGGCCACGGCTTCCAGATACACCTCGGTTTTACCGGACCCGGTGACACCTTTCAGCAGCCAGGTTCCGTATTCGCCCGACAAAACCCCGTCGCGCACCAGTTTTGCCGCTTCAGCCTGATCGCCGGATAAGGTTTTGCCAGATAGTTTGGCATCAAGCCTTGGATAGGGCAGATCGCGCGGGGTTTCCTGTTCTTCCACCACGCCTTGCTTGACCAACCCCTGGATCACCGACGATGACACGCCCGCAAGTTCGGCCAATTCGCCAAGCGTAAAGACTAGGCCGCCATGGTCTTCCAGAACTGCAATCACCCGTTCGCGGGCTGACGTCATCCGGTCAGGATCGCCGCGACCCAAGCCATAAACTTTGCGCATCGACATTGGGTCCATCAACCCCGGGGCACGTGTGGCCAACCGCAGCATAGATGATAGCGGCGACAGGGTATAATCACCAACCCGGCGCAGAAAATCCTGCATTTCTTCGCGCATCGGGGCCACATCCAACACCCGGATGACGGATCGCGCCTTTTTCAGATCAAACCCGCCCGCACCCGCGCCCCAAACCACACCTAAAACCTTACGTGGCCCAAGCGGCACTTCGACGAACGAGCCGACAAAGCACCCTCCGGCCGGGGCCTTGTAATCAAGCGGCCGATCCAAAGGCTGCGTCGTCTGAACCGCAACCAATTCGCCTTGGTCAAAGTGGGATTTGTCACACACCGGCAAGCCAATCCAAAAAACAGGCTTTGCGCGGAGTCCAGCATGATGTATGGTTTCGAATAACAAGAATGGGCCAGCAAAAAACGGCCCCGTATATTGAGAGCAGAGACATGAAATTTTTCGCGGATACCGCTGAAATCAGCGATATTGCTGAGCTTGCTGCCATGGGCTTGGTCGATGGCGTCACTACGAATCCTTCACTGATCTTGAAATCCGGGCGTGACATTCTTGAAGTCACACGCGAAATCTGCGCGATGATCGACGGGCCAGTCAGTGCCGAAGTCGTGTCACTTGACGCTGACGAGATGATCGCAGAAGGCCGTAAACTCGCCAAGATCGCCGATAATATTGCGGTGAAAGTGCCGCTGACATGGGCCGGTCTTAAAGCCTGCAAAGTGCTGTCTGGCGAAGGGCATATGGTCAACGTGACCCTTTGTTTTTCCGCCAACCAGGCGCTGCTGGCCGCCAAAGCGGGGGCCACGTTCATCTCGCCCTTTGTCGGGCGGCTTGACGATATCAATCTGGATGGCATGGACCTGATCGCGGACATTCGCACTATCTATGACAATTACAATTTCGGAACTCAGATTCTGGCGGCCTCGGCGCGTACCGTCAACCACATATCGGACTGTGCGTTGATTGGAGCCGATGTCGTAACTGCCCCGCCTTCGGTTCTGCGCAAACTTGCAGATCATCCGCTGACCGACAAGGGGCTTGAAGGCTTTATGAAAGACTGGGCGAAAACCGGTCAAAAGATCCTCTGATAAAGCGGGGACAAGGGGCAGAAAATGACGACATCAGGCAATGCGCTGGATCATATCCGCGACCAAATCCTATCCGATCCCGGCTCGATCCTGGAGGACCGCGCGTTAATGAAGGCGCTGATTACGGCAGATTCGCGTGCGTTAGGTGAAAACGTGGTCGATCTGCGCGGTGTGGCCATGAACCGGCTGGAAGCGCGGTACGAGCGTCTGGAAGATACGCATCGATCGGTGATTGCAGCGGCCTATGAAAACCTGGCGGGTATGGGACAAGTCAACCGCGCCGTGCTGGCCTTGCTGGAACCCCTTGATTTTCAAGAGTTCCTTGCCAGCTTGAAAAATGAAATCGTTGGCATTCTGAAAGTTGACAATCTGCGCCTTTGCCTGGAAAGCAATTCTGCTGGGCATCCGGTTCAGGAACATCTGTCCAAGGAGTTTGGCGGCGTCTTGGGCATTTACGGCCCCGGCTCGATTGACGAATACCTGACCGACGGGCGGAATATGACCAGTCGCGTCGTCACCCTAAGACAGGTCTCGCAGCCGTCCGAAACCCTATACGGTCAATACGCGGCATGGGTTCAATCCGAGGCATTGCTGAAACTTGATCTGGGACCGACCAACTTGCCGGGCATGCTGGCACTTGGGTCCGAAGACCCACATCAGTTTGGCCCCAAACAAGGAACCGACCTGTTGACGTTCTTTGCCGGCGCGTTGGAGCGCGTATTGCAACGCTGGCTGCGCTAGTCATGCTGGCGGCCGGAACAGCCGATTTGTTGGCGCGATGGCTGACCCACAAAGCGGCACTGGACGGGGCCGCAGACAAAACAATCGAAGCCTATCAGCGGGATTTAGGTGGGTTTCTGCAATTTCTGGCTGAACATCTGGGCGAAGCCATCGCAAGCGGCGGGCTCAAACGTGTAACCCTGCAGGACATGCGCGCATGGATGGCCCATGAACGACGGCGCGGCGTTTCGGCCCGCTCGCTGGCGCGGGCTCTGTCTGCCGTGAAAGGTTTTTACGGCTGGTTCGGTGAACGTGAAGGGTTTGAACCAACCGCAGTATTGGCCACACGCGCACCGAAATTCAGTGCAAAACTGCCACGCCCTGTCGCAGTACAAGCTGCGCGCGATCTGATCTCCACGGTCGATTTACAACATACCGAGCCGTGGATCGGTGCGCGTGACATGGCAGTAGTCACGTTGCTTTACGGCTGCGGTTTGCGGATTTCCGAGGCCTTGTCACTGACAATTGCCGACACGCCGCTGCCCGAGGTTTTGCGGATCAAAGGCAAAGGTGGCAAGACCCGATTGGTTCCAGTGATCCCAGCCGCGCGCACAGCTGTTGATGCGTATCTGAGCACCTGCCCGCATCCACAATTCGCCGACAACCCGCTGTTTCTGGGCGTGCGGGGTGGGCCCCTAAATGCAAGGCAAATCCAGAAAGTGATGGAACAGGCACGCAACCAACTGGGCCTGCCCGCCAGCGCGACACCGCACGCAATGCGGCATTCGTTTGCGACACATCTGTTGGCTGCCGGTGGAGATCTGCGGACAATTCAAGAGTTATTGGGCCATGCCAGCCTTTCGACCACGCAAGCCTATACGGCGGTAGATCAAGCCCGATTAATGGAGGTTTACAGCAAGGCGCATCCGATGGCACGCGCACCAGCTTAACCCACAGTGGCCGCGTTGCATGGATCAGGTGC